>DASYSQ010000223.1:0-11214 GCA_036003145.1 Pseudolabrys sp. | reverse complement strand
AAGCGAGACCGGGGGGTGGCAATGAAGGTGAGGCTTCTTGATATTGCGGCTAAGGCAATTTTTTTTGTTGTGATCGCGCCCCGATAATCAACGTGCCCGCAATCGATTTGGCGGGATGTAGCTTTCTTGGCGATCCGAACTGCCCCGGCGATTTAAACAGCAGGCCGTTCATTACTCAGTCGCTGATATTCACAATTCCACCGGACGCGACGGAATTGAGCTATCTTGGGTTGGACCATTCTCATATACGGCGCCAACTCCACTTCCTACTGTGCTTCGGCTATTCGCCACCGACCTCGGCGCGCTGCGTCTCCTTGCCGCTGAAGGCCGCTGCAGATCGCTGCGGCCACGATCCAGTCACCCTGCTCCGCAACTACGCCAAGCGAACGCGGAAAGCCGGCGCCAGTGCGGCGTCAATTATTGGCAACATCTCGAAAGGAATCCTTGGCAACTAAAAGCAACTTTCGTGTCCAATATTGTGTCCAATATTGTGTCCATGACACGTTTCGTTCTTGAGGTGCGACTATCTAAGTGCTTGAAGTGTCTACGAACGAAGGGTGGCCGAGTGGTTTAAGGCACCGGTCTTGAAATCCGTGCCGACCAGTTTTCGGTCGTGCGATTAAGTCCGATTTAGTTGGCAATTTTCGCAACGCCCCTCCCCTCTGATTCCATTCAGTGCCGCGCAGTTCCTCCTGGTTGGGTGCCAATTCGGGTGCCAATCGCACTCGTACCGCCTGCGCTCGGCGGACGTCCAGGGCGCATTCAACTACGGGGGAATTTCTATGCATACCGTATCAACTCGCCGCGCCATCCTGGCCGGTGCCGCCGCTGTTCCTCCGCTGTCTCTGCCCGCGATCGCGGATGAGGATGATCCGATCTTTGCGGCGATCGAGAGTCACCGGATTGCTGAGGCAGCCTTTGCCGCTTCTTGTTCCGATGAACAACTCAATACCAACGGTCGAAAGAGCTGGAAGCTATACGGCGCCCTGCTAGCCACTGAGCCACTACCGTGGCCGGCTGTGCAGCTCTGCTACGTCATATCGAGGCATACGAAGAAAGTTATGATCGGTCCCTGTATGGGGATTGCGGCCAACCCGTTCGCGCGACCGGCCATCGCATCCTGTCGCGTATAGCGTCAGCGATTGAACTGGCGCGGAATTAAATCGACATACCGAACCATGGGCCGCCCGTGGGAAACTGCGGGCGGCTTTGCTATTCTGACTAGGACTTGGGGGGCACAATGCGAGCGGACATTTTGGTCCAATATGTTGGGGCCTATATATTTTCTTTGTTTGTCGCACATTTGGTTATCAGGCAAATCTTACGGTGGATACGCAAGCAGACGTACCAGGACGACAAGGCCAAGCCGCTCGATTTTTATCTGGGCATCACTGAACGCGCGGTTGCGACGAGTCTTGTTGTCTGGGCGCCATCATACGTTGGCGCCTTTATCGGAGCGTGGGTCGCTGCAAAATTAGCCGCTAATTGGAATCGGCGCGGCAACACCGAAGCAGCGCGACAGGGCACTTTAACCGCGTTAATTGGGAATGTTATTTCGTTCGCATTTGCCGTTGGGGCGGGCGTTTTTCTAAACTCTGACGCACTCAGTGTTTGGTACAATGGCTCTAACCACCCATGACCAGCTACAAAGGCAGATAAAGCGCGAAGGCTGTCGATGAGTGCGCTCATTCTCAAAACGACGCGCAGCCAATATGGCAGCCCGTTTGACAACGATGATTACGTTGTCTTGCGCGACGCGCCATGTCATTGGCCGCATATTTCAGCAACCACAGGCACCGCAAGGTCGCCCATGGTTCTGGACGATCATTGCACGCGAGAAGCCGCCATCGATTCACAATCGCGGCTATTCAGCGACACGCGAAGAAGCCATGAAAGATTTCAAAGCGCAGTGGTTGCGGTTTAGTTCACCGTAAAGTTGCGAATCAGGCAGCTCTCGGTTATCCGGTAATAGGGTAGTGGCTTCGGTTTCAGGCGTTAGTCTTCGACTGGGGCTGAGGATGACCGCAAGATTCCTTTTATGTGTGGCGATCGCCGCATGTGTTGGCTTGGTCGTGGAAATCGGACGCGAGACGAGATGCACCCCTGGCGACAGGGGCGTCGCCATCGGCGGCGTAGTTCAGATCATCGGATGCTTCGATCAGACCACAAGACTAGCCAGTCATTAGGGCCGCAACTGAGCGCCGTCGCGGGTTAATGCCTGATGGCTGCAAGGCGATGGCGGATTTCAAAGCGCAGTGGCATGGTGCCAGCCCCATAGTGAGGGATGAAAATGGTGCTAAGTAATCTGTTGTTCGCCTCTGTATTTGGCGCTGCGATTGTCGGCTGTTTGACCGTCATGGCGATCGTGTGGTGGCGTCGGCCAAAAGAAGACAATTGAGGGCCACCGTCAGTCACTGATTAGCTTTGTTCTCTCTCTGTTGATTTTCCGATTGGACGATCTTCCCTCTGGGCTCGGTCGAGTACGGCGCGAGCAATGTCCTCAGTCACATCCTGTGGCACTACTGCAACGCTCGCGCAGCAATCATTGGGGTTCCCCAGACGGTTGCTGCAATTTTATCCACTGTTGCGCCGCTGTCATATGACCACGCCGAGCCGACGCCTATGGTTGTGATCGGCGGGCTGAGGTGTCCCCTCCCGCTTGAACGATCGGTGGTCGAGTAGACGCCACAACTGCTGCGGACCCGGTCGGTTCGTCTTGAACTTGAAATTGGGCGGCGCTCTGTCCCCTAGAGCGCGTCCCAGCATCTGCCACGGGATGCCGGGCAGAAACTTTAAGTTGTAACCGTAACCTAAATGCCTTGGTGGGATCGCGAGCCCCTCATTGAGCGCAAGATGGACGATCCCCTGCAGTGCGGGGTGTCCGCAATTCAGTTTTTTCCGGTCGCTAGTGGCGGTTTGAGTCGTGGGTGACGGCGATGAGGCAGAACCTTCCTGAAATGAAAACACTCCGCAAATCGGTCGGCGTTGGCGTTCAAAGCAGACGCAGACTTCAAGATATCGCTGACGCACTGATCGCATCCGGCCATACATCGTTAGATGGTCAAGCGAAGGCACTCGGCATTCATCGAAGCACGGCTTGGACCATAATCAAGGCGAGACACAAGCTCGGTCGCCTATCCAGCAAGACGACCTCACGCATTCTCACCAATCCTAAAACGCCGCCCGCTGTGCGAGCCGTTATTGAGAAATACCTGGCCGAAGACTCAGTGATTTTGGGTGCAGCGCAAAACAGAGATACCGCGTTTTAATCGCGAATGCCTGAAGGAACAAACAGCGTATTGGACTGGTCACCAAAATTAGACAAGGTTCGAATTTCGTTCCGTCTCTCAAAAAGCGAATGCGTCAAGACAAAAACACTTGCGAGACACCTCTAATTTAACGCTGGCCTACGCTTCCTTCTCCACCCGAGCAGTCCCGACGCACCAAGGCCGGTGGCGAAGAGTTGAACAGTTGCGGGACTGCAAGATTTGATAGGAAGGAATACATTGGGGCCAATGAGGAGAGAACCATGAGAAAACTTCTCTTCGTTCTGGCGTCCACAGGCAGCTTGGCAACAATGAATGTGGCAATAGCGCAGTATCCCGCCACTGATAACTACGCCACTGAATACTACGTCCCTGGATACTACGGCCGTCGCTACTACGCCCCTGGATACCCTGGCTACTACGCCCCTCGCTACAGGTGGGAAGAGCGGAGCGCCCCCCAGATGCCTAATAACGCGCTCAGCGGACCGATTGGCCTAGGAGATCCAAATGCTGTTGGTGGTGAATGCGCCAAAGGCTTTTCAGAGGAAACTTGTCGACGGCGTGGACAGAAGTACAACCCGCCAGGTCAAAACTAATCAGCTGGCTAGGCAGCCTTCCGCTTCCTTCTCCACCCGAGCAGACCCAATGCGCCGAGACCGGTGGCGAAGTTTGCGACCTAGCTCTTTACGCGGCACGAGTAAGCCGGAGTAACCAAGCCGCGAAACGGTGCAATTTAGAACGCCGAAAAACGTCGAGCTCCGCCTCGAGCTTGACGCGCTCCTGGTTGAATCGCGTAATTTCGCGACCGAGCGCGATACGATCGACTTGATCGTGATCAGGATAGTTCAGCGCAGCGGGCACCACAGAAAAGGTCTTGTCCGGTGTGCTCTGGAATTTGAGTTCGTCACGCACTCGGACTTTATCGCTTTGCGCAGTCCGCTGATGGGCGACGAGCGCCTGCTGTAAAGTCACGGTCTCAGGCAGGATCGATCGCACCCGCTCGAATAGGTAATTACCATCGTCGACAAATCTGGGAAATCCGAGGAACAATATCGGAATCCCCGCATCGACCAGGCGCTGGACAAGACGGTGAAAGCCTACGGCTAAGATGCGCGCCTGATCTATGGGATTGAGCGAGAAGATTGTGCCCCCCGGCGTTGTCGCCCAATTTTCCCAAGTCTTGCTGAGCTCCTTTGCCATCCAGGGCGCCTTCTGATGTAGGGATCTTAACTCAAGAATGGTGCGGCTCGCGGCTGCTTCCACTAGGTCGCGCATGGGCAGAATGGCGGCGTCTATCCGAATATCAGGGGCGGCAAGAATTTCATCGATGTATTCGCCTATCCAGGGAGCTTTGATGACGTAAGGCAAAGCTTCCGCGAGTAAGGGCATGTCCTCCAACCCTGCATTTGCATTCGCCTCCAATTGCTCGATGCCATGGCGCGCAACGTGGGTATCGAGACCAAGCTCGGTAAGATACTGGACCAGAAATGTAGTTCCTGTCCGGCCCGTGCCCGCGATGATGATGTGGTTATTTCGCGCTTCCTGCATTCCGGCTCGTCATGTTTGATGATCAGCATCGCTAGCGGCGAAAGGCGCTGGGTCTACCTAGCCGAGATTTTTTTCCGGAGGCTGGTCGCGGAGATATTTTCAGTCGGCTCATCGAGCGTGATGCGTTCGACCGCGTAACCGACGTCGCGGCCGTAGAAGACGTGAGTGATATTCGGCAAGGGAAGGACGGTGAATTGACCCTCAAATTCACGCAGCCCGTGTTCGATGCGAGATTTGACGTATTCGAAATGGAACGGGTTTTTGTCGTCGATCCCCTCCGTTGTGCGGACGGCGATGCAGGCCTGTCCTACACGCTTAATCCCTTCGACGATAAGTGCGCGGTGCCCATCGTGAAACGGCTGATAGCGGCCGATAAATAGTGCCGTGGGTTTCTTTGGATCAAATACCGGGCGCAGTCGCATCATCGCTTGCTCGGCCCAGTATTCCGGCGATCCGTCGGCGGTCACTCTTAGATCGTAGCGCTCCGGTCGCATAAACATGCGGTTAGTATCAGGGAAGGCGCCTATCTGGATACGGTCCATGAAAATCACAAATGCTTCCCCACCGCGTAGGAAAGCATCGCGCGTTTTCGGAGTGGGACAAATGAAATCGGCAATTGCGTAACCGCCCACTCTCGCCACCTGATCGCAAAGCCAGCCCATGCGGGCAGCGTGCTCAATGCGATCAACCTCAGAGTAGCCGAGGTCCTTGTTGACGTGGGCGCGCACCGCGTCTGCATTAAAATGGACCGCGTTGAGGCGCGGTGCGAGTTCTTTCGCCAGAGTGGTTTTGCCAGCCCCCGGCAGGCCCATAATGAGTATCTTTTTTGGCATGCGTCCCCAGAGAGTTCGTGCGCCGTCGCCCCCGGTCACAAACAAACAACCCCACGCAATGCGAAGTATTGCGACCGTCCCCAGTTTTGGTGGTATCCCCCGGCCGACTCACCGCCCACGCGAGGAATTCTATAGAACACAATGAGTTGCTCAACATCGTTCAAGGACTTGTGAACTGGGGGCGATTTTTATCTACTTTCGTAGGGGCGGATAAACCCCCGCGCGGCTGCGCCTCTCATATGTTGGCCGAGAACGTCCATCCGAAGATCGTGCAGGAGCGGCTCGGTCACTCCAGCATCGCCATCACGATGGATATCTACTCGCACCTGATGCCGAACATGCAGGCCGATGCAGCGGCAAAGTAGACGCCGCGATGCGGGCCGCAAAGAAGCCAAGGTAGAACAGCGGCAAGAACGATTCAGGCACGTTCAGCGTACAGAGTGGTAGCAAATCGGTAGCAAGCGGTGCCAATTTGACCGAACCCGATTTGCTAAGTATCTGACTTCACAAGAAGGAAGGGTGGCCGAGTGGTTTAAGGCACCGATCTTGAAAGACGGACGAAGCTGTGTCGTCGCGTCCCCTCCTATTACATCTTACATCGCGTCAGGTTTTCTCGGTTGTTTTGCCAACGCGGGGTCCGGTCACTCACACCGAGTCTCGCCCAGTGTTTGCGTGTTTGGGGTCCAATGTTGGGTCCAAACATTCATCCGGACCACACCATTCCGGTGGGGTCACAACCGAGGAGGTTACTATGACTGTTACATCAACCCGCCGCGCCATCCTGTCGGACCCAGTTGCTGTTCCTGCCACTGACTGGGACGGAGTATGCGAACGCCTTGAGGCGATAATCGTTATTTTGACGACTTGCTACATCCGAAAGGGCTTCGAACTGGATCGCATCAAGGCCAGTGGTGCGCTGACCTATTGCCGCTGCCAAGCGAATGGTGCGCCGGAAGACGACGCTGGGTTTCAACGCCTTCTTGATTTCCCGAAGCAATACAACCAGTCGATTGACTGGATAATAATGGGCGACATGCGGTGTATGATCGCCAGTCTGGCTTCGGTGAAAGGCTAGACACCAAGCCAACACACCGAACCAAAGCAGCCGCCCGTGGGAAACTGGGGGCGGCTTTGTCAAACGGCTGTCCGGTACATCGATGGCGGTCGCAGCACGGCTATCGATATTTGACGATTTTGACGGTCTCTTCCTGGCACCGGGGGCATTCAAAGGTGCGCTGATCGTGGTCTGGCGTATCGGCGGGCTCGATACTGACGAGCCACATCTGAGCGCCACACGATTTGCAACAAGGGAGGCCCATCGGCCTCGGCTGCCGAACTATTTGATAAGGTCGCACGCCACCCGCCCGCGTCTACTCTCGTTTGTTTTTAGTACCGCTCACGGCATCGCGCATTTAAAAAATACATACACCAACAAAAAGTCATGGTGGCGCCGAATCTTTTGAAACCATTTTCGGATTTCCACATTATTTCAACAGCCGCTGGACTCCCGTCCCCCATACCCCCTGACTGGCGGCATCCCAGGGGCTGTCGTCCCCCCGGCAGCCCTTCTTCTTTTTGCCCGGGAGGTCAAAATCCGAACGCACCCGCCGCCACTCGCGCTCAAGACGGTACGTTCTGAGTACTGGGACCGCCGTGATGGTGACAGCGGCGGCCCCAGTAGCCGATTTTCCCTGGTGGGGTGCCTCATTAAATCGGCACCTTTTAGCGTTGTCGCTGAGTGTGTTTAGTCTGTGACGGAAAGCCCGTCTGCCACGTCTGGCGACCTATACCGAAATATACCGAGGTATAAACCCTCGTCACCGAGGGTAATGTAAGATCGGGGTCGCGCTCTGAGGTCCCCACCTAGAGAGCACGGCCCCGATCTCGTACCCGTCCCCAACGCATCCCCAGAGGTCGGGGCCGCATTACCAAAACGAATTGTGGCTTTGAGTGGGCGCGTCGGGCGCAATAGCAAAATTCATCTCCACGTGTTGCGCACCGGACACTCACTTACGCACACAGTGGTGTTTCATTCTTGGATTTACAGACTCCGTTGGTGAAATAGAAAAGAAGTCGACGGGAGCGAGCGTCAATCACCACTACAGCTTCGGGAATATCCCGGCGACCTAGCGAGGCGATGGCGACAGTTTCGGATAAAAAACGGTCGGATCAAAAAAGAGAAACATGGCGGCAATCAATACCGCGATCACCATTAGAATGAACGCGCCAATGACCAACTTCGAGCCCATGGCTCTGAGCTGCCTTCCTAACCGAAATAGAAAAGAAGAATCCCGAGAATTGCCGATAGCCCGACCAGCATCCAAAGCATCAGCCGTTCGCGGCTCATACGCGAGCCCTCAAGTGCCTAGCGGGTCTCCAATATCGCGGGATGTTCCACATTGCGGTATTGGGCCAAGGGTCAATGCAATTTCGGAGCGTGAAATTACGGCATTGACGTAAAACTTCTAACTCGTTTGCATACATACAGGTGTTAAGGGGACCTCTATGCATGCGAGCCGCAACGTGATCCTTGGATTGATGGCTCTAATCGCCATCTGTTTTGTGGCGCTTATTGTTGGCGGCGTTTTGCAATAGACCGAATTTGATCGAAGCTGACTATGAGCCGCTACAAAGGCAGACAAAGCGCGAAGGCTGTCGAGCAAGACTACTCGCACTTCGTAGATATGTTGGTGCCGCCTGGCGCGGCGAGAATGTTTAAGACGCCAGCCCCTCAGTTGTTTGCTGAGCTGCTTCTAAATCCTGAGCAGGGACAAGCGTCTCGGCAAATTCAAGTTTGCAACCACAGGCGAGCGCTGGTTGCTCTTCGGCAGCAACCCAAAAATACGTCGGACTTCCGCAATGTGGGCAACGTCCATCGTTTCCCATGATGAACTCCGTGAGTAGAAAGAGCGCAATCAAAGACTAGCCGCGACAAATTCGTTTCGTCGGTACGGTGATACAAACTGTAAAAAAATATCCCGAGTTCCAGGCGGAACTAACGGGCGCGTAACGACTTACGGGGCGCCAACACCTGAGGCAGCCCTACCTTATTCGGGGTACCCTTGTCCTCATGGCCGGTGGTTCACTCCAGCTTTTTGAATACCCCAAGCAGATCGTGCGGCTATCCTGCGCGAAATGCGGACGAGCCGGTCAATATCGCAAACAGAATTTGATTGAGAAGTTGGGCGCCCATACTCGGCTGCCGGATTTGCGCTGGGAGATTTCGCAGTGCAGCCGTCGCGGATTAATGCACGACGCCTGCATGGTTCGGTATGTCGATTTAATTCCGAAGGCTGGATAGGAGAGCGTAATAGTCAAGCCGCATTTACCGGCAGATAAAGCATGACCTGCTACAAACGTAGACAGAGCGCGAAGGCTGTCGAGTGAGACTTGCCGCACGCGCCAGCGATAGTGCTATTCTGCTATTTTGGAACGGTGCCAGGAGGACGATATGCGGAAGCTAAATGCCATTCTGATTATTACAGCTGGTGTTGTATTCGCTGCCTCATCTCAATCGGCGCTAGCAGGCAAGTCAACCGGGAAATCAAGCACCAATCTGTACAAAAGTACGGTTACGGGAACGCATTACAAGGACGCGAAAATCACAGCTCGAACAACAAAAACAAAAGGCAGGGTGAGCCACTCTGACATTACGATCAAAAAGACAATGGACAAGGCATCTCCCTAAATGCCCTTTGACGACGCGAGCAAAAGAGGCGGATTTCAAAGCGCAGTGGAGCGCGTGAAATAGAAAAGACCGCCAACGCGGCGGCCTTCTCCAGCCACAATAAAACTATCTAGGCTATCGCCCAGTTAAAGGGCAGACGGTCCATACTGCTTGCAGCGTTGTATAGCTGGACCAATCGCCTTGTTTAGAGCCCGTCCGTCCTGGACTTTGTATTTTTCAATCGCAAGCTTTCGACAATGCATTCCTTTGCCTGCATTTGCTTCCGGCTTTTCTCCAGCAGCTAATGCTGGAGTCGCAAGCGAAGCCATGAGAGTAATTGCGATTGCCGTTTTCATCTTAGGCCACCTTGCGTCTGCGCCATCCCAAGAGGCCCAGCAGTGCGCCACCGCTTGCGAAGAGCGGCAGTGCGGCAGGAAGCGGCGTAGGCGTCAATTCTGCCACGCCTATTGGGAGGTCGTTGAATAGCGCGGTAAACGGGACGGTAGTAGTCACGCCATTTCTAACAAAAACCTCTGCTCCGAAGGGTGGACTGTGACTGGTACCCAACAACTGCCAGAAGTCGCCGTTTGCGAACGCGACATCGCCACCGGTCGGCTCGAAATCGAGCACACTGGTGCTAGCCCGGAGTGGACTTAAGAAGAACGTTGGGTCCGTACCTATAGTTATCCCCGTGGCGCCACCGACTTGAAACACCAAGCTCCATCCCGTGATGTCCGTCGGCAACAAAACTCCGGTTTGGCCGTTCGTGGTGATCGTGCCTGTTACGCTGTTCGTTCCGTCGTTAAAATTTACGTCGTAAATGATTGAGTTGGCCCTTGTCGCAGACACAGGTAGGGCGAGAAGAGCCATGACACTGTAGATGACGGCTCGCAGTCGTCCTGACTTCACAGCACTCGCCCCCTTATGCCTTGAGGCGAAATGCTACCTTTGGGAAAAAGTCACAATCAATAAGCTGCCGCGTAAATTATGCATAAATTTCACAACAGCTGTCTATCGCACAACCCATTCACCAGATCGTACATGTGGAATGCGCGATACTTTAGTCTCGTGTGAAAGGCGCAACGTCATAAAACATTCGGCCCCTAGCGATTGACCTACGTTCGCGCCACGGTTGCAATGCTGTGGGGCTACACGAACGTAAGGGGGCTTGGACCAATCGTCTTAGCCATAATTCATCTGCGCATTGCCGGCAGACGCTGGACCGCGCTTCATAATTTTTGATCAGAAAAATGGGCGAGCTGAAAGCCACCTTGCCTGCCTTAACTTCGTTGCGCTTCCTTTGCGGCGCTTTTCGTCGTCGTTTTCCACTACAACCTGGCCCACCCGATATTTCCGCGCTGGCTCGCCGACTTCGGCTACGAGCCGGTGACGTTTTTCTTCATTCTGTCCGGCTTTGTGCTGACCTATGCCAACGTCGCGTTTGTCGGCACAGACTTCGTGATGCGCAACGCACCGCAGCGCTTCATCACCGAGCGTGTTGCACGGCTCTGGCCGGCCTATCTTGTGGGGCTCGCCCTCGCCGTACCAGTTTTCCTGCACAGTGCGTCATTGATCGATGCCGTACTTGTCTTCACGATGTTGCAGGCTTGGGTGCCGTCGGCCGCGCTGGCATGGAACGCACCGGCGTGGTCGCTCTCGAATGAGATGTTCTTCTATGCATTTAATGTCCAATAAAATCGATTTCCGTCGCGACGCTCGATTATGATCCTCACGCCGTTATCGCTCACGGTGCATTTCCATAGGGTTTCGGCTTTTCATCTGTTTCCTTTGTCTTGGTTTGAAAGGCCGCTGCTGCGATCAATTCGATTTTGGGACCCTAGGGTGCCAATTGGGTGCCAAAATTCGCTCTTTGTTCTAACTGGAGGATCAGCTAAGGCAT
>DASYSQ010000222.1:0-44805 GCA_036003145.1 Pseudolabrys sp. | reverse complement strand
CTGCAGACCGAATGGAGCAACTCGGTGGGCGCTGAGCTCGGACCGTCAAACTCTGGCGGTGGCTTCGAGCGCCCGCTGCCGGCAACGCGCGACACTCGTGCCGGGGCCGCGTGGGCATCGGTCGGCGTACCGCGCATCGGCAGTGTGGATGCGCGTGTCGACCCTTCCAATGATCAAGGCAAATTCGGCACGACCCTCAAACAATCGATTCCGTTTGGTGGGCAATTCGCTGTGACACTTCAGGGCACCTATTCGGTGACCGAAACACTCGGTCAGCCGTCCTCGGCGCCGAGCGATATCCCGTTGATGAGGTTGCCTTCCGGTCCTGGCGGCGGAGCACCCCAGGTCTTCGGGAATGAAAGGGCGGTCAAGTTCAACATCCTGCCGACCGGCACCACGTTCGGCGCGGGGATGACCACCGCCAGCAACGATCCGGTGACCCACAATACATTCAGCGCCGAACAGAAACTCTACGGTCCCCTCCAGGTTACCACCACGGTGACCGATTTCGGGCAGATGACCAGCAGCAAGAGCATCACGGCCGGCTTCAAACTCCATTGGTAGACCTCCCCCAAAAGCACGATACGGCCTCATAAAGGCGTGCATAACTGGGGTGCCGGTGGCTGTTTACCACAAAGTTTTGTCAGTGTTGCAATTCCGCCCCACGGCTGCCCAAGTCACGTGCGGCAATCGAGTTGCAACTGAGGATCCGTGCGCAAACACCCTGCGCTTCTGTAGGAGTTGACCATGACGGCCATCAGACCCGATCGGCTTGGTGCGGTGCCGGAAAAGCCCGGCCCGGAGCTGTACGCTCCAAACCGGAAATCACCGGAACGGCCACCTGAAATCGATCAGGAGGCGGCGACTGCTTTTGAGGGTGAGATTCGCGAATTTGTCCGGCGGGACGTTGCCTACTTGCGGCGGCAACGGCCTGAGGACTCGGCGCCTGAACCGGTCTCCGACAACCTGAATGTCCTGATCCGTCGTGTCTCAGGTGCCTCGATCGAAGAAATCGACCGAGTGATCCTTGAATTGCAGGGCGTACGCGACATGCTTCGGAGCGAAGGCGAGCGCGTTGGCCGGGAGATCGCCAGCTACGCGAGCCTGAGCCACGCTGCAATGTCTGCAATGAAAGTTATCGGCGACAGTCTCACGCAATGGAAAAATGCACCCAATAATCCCGGTCAGCGTCCGGCAGAGTAAGATTCGCGCGCAACTAGGTGAGCCATCGCCGGACATACCGGCGGTGGCTTTGTGTTTAAGCCGCCAACCCGACCTCGTAGACGCACAAACGCTGCACCCTCCGTGTGAGCGGAGGGTGACGGTCAGACGGACTGGTCGATTGGTTGATTGGTTGATTGGTCAGTTCGCCGCGGCGACTTTGGTCTTGGCGGCCTTGCGCGGCAGCGGATAGTCGGCGCTTTCGTAAAGCTGCCGGATGCCATTGCCATCGAACCGCTTTTCTTCCACTTCCAGGTACGCGCCTAGCAGCAATTCCGGCGGCAATTCCTCGATGGCAAAACGGATCGCTTCCGCAGCAGTCGGAAAGCGCTTGTAGCCAATCGGGCGGCGCGACTTGCGGCTCCGGCTAGGAAATAGTTCGGACGGGGCACGGTAGTTGATCATCGACATAATCAAAGGCTCCTCGACCGCTAATATGGCCCTTGCGACGCCGAAAATCCAGCACCTACCACCTGCGCATATCAGGCCGGCCGCCGGAAGGTAAACATGGAGTACTCAAAACCTGGGCCCGGCGAGTGTCGCGCCGGGCCCAAATCTCAGCCGATGGGACGTGCTATTCGGCCAGTTCGGCGACCACTTCGCTGGTTGCCGGATCGATCAATACGACGCGGTCATTTACCACCATATATTTGTAAGACCGTATCGCCGGTACTTCGACTGCAATCTCCTGCGGCACCGCATAGAGCTGCACGCTCTCCGGCACACGCGTACCAACACGGTATTCCACGGTCGGCCGTGCCGGGCTTACGCGTTCGCGCACGATTGTGCGGTAGATCGTCTGCCGCTGAACCGGGGTCAGTTGAACGGGCTCGGTGGTCACCACCGTCCGTGATTCTACCGGCTCGCGGGTGATGACCGTGGTCTGCGCGCTGGCCGTGCTCGCGCCGGCAAGCAGCGCGGCCGCGATCGCGGCATGGCGAAAATGTGTCATAAGTTCCTCCTCTGAAGTCCTGTCCAGAAGAGCAAACGCCCGCTTGCGCGGAGGGGTTCCTCCCGCAGTTGCGGACGACAATTCACGAATTCCGTCACTGCGTGTGTGGCGGTTCGCTTATCAATTTCAGTTTGGCCTGAAGCATGTCGATGCGGCGCGCTGCCTCAGCTTTGGTCAGGTTCGGGCTGAAGGCCTCGGGTTCATAAGCGTCGAAAGCAATCTTCCGCAGCAGCGCGGTCTGCTCGGCAGTCATCTGGCCGACGACATTCGGCTTCTTGTGCATGCCACATCAATCGCGATGACAGCGGATCGGTTCCTTTCGTGCGGCATCTCTCTGAGTTCGCCGGTAAGATAATGCAGATTTTTCGTGCACTGCGACTCCGACTGCGATACCTCAATTGCAGACCCTGATTCGCCGAGGTCCAAGAGATGATTCTCGAACCTTTGTTCGGGTTGTCGCTTGTGTTGAATGCCTCCCTGAATATGCAAAATCATCTCGCCGCCGGCGCGAGCCCGTGGACGCAGATGTCTGTTCGCCAGAAGGACGCCGCGCTGTTGCCACTGGTGCGTCAGGCGACGGATTGCATCGTCCACAGAGTGTTCGGCCATCCGCGCTACAGCGCCGATCTGCGGGCGGACGAAATCAATGATCTCATCGTGGATTCGATGGCCGGATGCATGCGTCCGGTGCGCGCCATGATCGATGCCCACGACCGGATGTACGGCGCGGGCTCGGGAGAGGCGTTCCTGCTGGGACCCTATCTCGACGTCTTGCCGGCGGCGGTGGTGGGGCAGGTCAAGGCCAAAGCGCCAACCCGTTGACGTTCAAGACGGCCGTGCCACGAGGACCGGCCGAAGCATGAGCGTTATCGGCAACGTCACGAGCACGACTGCCGCAACTACGAGCAGCGCCGTCGGTACGCCAACCGCGTCGCCAAGCAAACCATAAATCGCAGGCGATACGGCGCCGGCACCGATCGTGCCGGTATAAAAAATGCTGAAGGCCCGCTGACGCCATGCCGGTTCGACCAGATCGGGTACCGATCCATAGAGAACCGAGGACGTACCGTTAAGCGCAATACCGACCACCGGGAGCAACACCAGCGCAGCCTCAAGCGGCAGCGGCAACAGCGCCACGATGCCGCACGCTGTCACCGTCTCTGTCAGCCATACGGTCGCCACAGCGCCGATCCGCGCGCCAATGAAGGCGCAAACCAGTTTGCCGGCCGCTCCGCCGGCAAAAACAAGGGTGAGCGCCAGACCGACAGTTTGAAGGCTCGCGCCTTTCGCGGTGAGCACGAACGGCAAGAATGTCAGGAAGGCCATCCGGGTCGCGCTGTCGATGACCCCAACCGACAGCAGCAACGGGAAGCCATAGGCCGGCACGGGAACGCCCGAGGATGCGGAACCATTGCTCTTGCCCGGCGCGGCAGCGTGGTCGCGAAAATGCGGCATGGCAAAAAAGATTGCCAGCGCCGCAACGCCTCCAAGACAGCCGAGGAGCATCAGTGCCTGCCGCCAGGGCAACGCGATGAACAGAAATGCCGCCACGGCTGGCAGTGTCATCTTTCCAATGTCACCGGCGAAATTATAGGTGCCGAGCGCTTTCAAGGACCGCGATCCTGCAAAGGCGTGGGCAATCAGTGATGACGCGAGCGGATGCTGGGTGCTGGCGCCGAGTCCGCCAACAAACAAGGCCGCAACCAGAAACGCTACGCCGTTGCTGAAACCCGCCAGCACATAACCGAAGCCGGCGAGCGCGGTCCCGAGCGCGAGAACCGAGACAGCACCGAAACGTTCGGCAAGAAAGCCGGCCGGGATCTGAAAGCTCGCCAGCGTCCCTGAAAACACCGTCCGCATGAGTCCAAGCGCGGCGAAGCCAAGACCGAACTCGTTTTGCCAGATCGGCAACAGGATATAGACAAGATCGGTATATCCGTCGTGCAAGGCGTGCGCGCCGCAGGCGACGCCAAGCGCACGCCGCTCCGTGCTTTTTGCGGAGTCGGGATTCGGCACCTGCATTTCGTCAGCGGCTGCACTCATCCGAAACGAGCCTAGCAGAAAGAGCCTTGCTCAGGTTGCAAAGCGGAAATGCATCACATCGCCGTCGGCGACCACGTAGTCTTTGCCTTCCAGCCGCATTTTTCCGGCCTCGCGTGCGCCGGCTTCACCGTTGCACCCGATGAAGTCGTCGTAGCTGATGGTCTCGGAGCGAATAAAGCCGCGCTCGAAATCGGTATGGATCACGCCAGCGGCCTGCGGCGCCTTCGTGCCCTGCGTGATCGTCCAGGCCCGCGCTTCCTTCGGACCGACGGTGAAATACGTTACAAGGTGCAATAGCGCGTAACCGGCACGCACGAGGCGATCGAGCCCGGTCTCCTTCAATCCGACCGCCTCGAGGAATTCAGCGCGCTCGGCCGGCGGCAAAGTGGCGATGTCCGCTTCGATCTTGGCCGAGATCACAACGGCTATCGCGCCTTCTTCGCTGGCCCGCATCTCCACTTTGCGTGAGAATTCGTTACCGGTCGCGGCGGCCGCTTCGTCGACATTGCAGGCATAGAGTACAGGGGCCGAGGTCAGCAGACCGAGAGTATGGAAAAGCTTTTCCTCCTCGGGCTTGCGATCGACCATGCGCGCGGGCTTGCCCTCGCGCAGCAAAACCAGCGACCGCTTGATCAGGTCGAGCATTTCCCTGGCTTGTTTGGCGTCCTCCCCGCTGCCTTTGGCCTTTTTCTCGAGGTTGTCGACGCGCTTTTCCAGGCTATCGAGATCGGCCAGCATAAGTTCGGTTTCGATCGTGTCGATGTCGGCAATCGGATCGATCTTGCCTTCCACGTGCGTGACATCGTTGTCCTCGAAACAGCGCACGACATGCACGATGGCGTCGACCTCGCGGATTGTGGCGAGAAACTGATTGCCGAGCCCTTCGCCCTTTGATGCGCCGCGCACCAGGCCCGCAATATCGACGAAAGTGATGCGGGTCGGAATGATCTGCTCCGACTTTCCCAGCATCGCCAGCTTGTCCAGCCGCGGATCGGGCACTGCGATCTCGCCCACATTCGGCTCGATCGTGCAGAACGGGTAGTTGGCGGCCTGCGCCGCTGCTGTCTGTGTGAGGGCATTGAAGAGCGTCGACTTGCCGACATTCGGCAGGCCGACGATGCCGCATTTGAAACCCATGGCTGTATCGTCTCGTTGCTTACACTATCAATCGGAGCCAGGCGGCTCCTCGTCCTCATCGAAGCCCTTGGCGGTCATCGCGAGGTGCACTCTGTTTTGAAACGTTGAATCTTTTCCTTCAATCAGAAGCGCGGCGTTCTCGGCGATGACATCGCAGAGCGCTTCCACCCATGCCCATTCATTTTTAACGAAATCGCCGAGCACATGCATTGGCACCAGCTCCTTGACGTCTGGTTTGCCAATGCCGATGCGTACGCGCTTGTAGTCATTGCCGAGGTGGGCGGTGATCGAGCGCAGGCCGTTGTGACCGGCGACGCCACCGCCAACTTTAACTCTGACCTTTGCCGCCGGCAGATCGACCTCGTCGTGAAACACCACGATGCTGGCAGGCTCGAGTTTGTAGAAATTGGCGGCTTCCGCCACCGCTCGTCCGGATTCGTTCATGTATGTACCCGGCAAAAGCAGCAACACGCGTTCGGCGTCAATACTTCCTTCCACCGAAACACCCTGGAAACGTCGCCGCCACGGCGAGAGGTCATGGCGGCGCGCGATCGCTTGCACCGCCATGAAACCGATATTGTGTCGGTTGCCCACGTGCTTGGGACCGGGATTGCCGAGGCCGACGAAAAGCAGCATGGCGTCAACAGCGCTGTTCCAGTGTGCGCACTATGAAAACGCCAACGACAAAGCTTAAGCGCGTCCTCACTTCTTCTCGGGCTTCGCGGGCGCCGCAGCGGCGGCAGGCGCAGCGCCTGCCGCGGGCGCAGCCGCGCCAGGAGCCGGTGCCGCACCGGGAGCCGCGCCCTCCGCACCGGGCACCGCGCCCGTTGCCGCGGCAGCGGCGGCGGCAGCAGCGGCGGCAGCAGCCGCTTCGGCCGCAGCCTTCATTTCTTCCGCGTAACCAGACGGCGGGACAACGGTGACCAGTGTCATGTCGGCTCGACCGATGACGCGAATGTTGGCCGGAAGCTTTACATCGGTAAGATGCTTCGAGTGATTGATGTCGAGGCCCGAAATGTCGACATCGATCGATTCCGGAATTGCCTCAGCCGGGCACACCACTTCGACGGTGTGAGTGACGATGTTGACTGCACCGCCGCGTTTTACGCCGGGCGCCTGATCGGCATTGAGCACGTGGACCGGAATGTGCACGCGGATGGTGGCCCCCTCCGACACCCGGAGGAAATCGACATGCGTCGGCAGATCCTTGATCGCGTCGAGCTGGAAGTCGCGCGGGATCACACGATGCTTGGTGCCGTCCACATCGAGATTGTAGAGCGTGGTGAGAAAGCGCCCGGAATAAATGCGCTGGCGCAGTTCGGCATGGTCCACGAGGACCATCAGCGGGGGTTTGTTCTCTCCGTAGATCACGCCCGGCACATGGCCGGAGCGACGCGCAGCCCGGGCGGCCCCCTTGCCGCCTTTCGGACGGGCCGTCGCCTTCAATTCCTGGACGGTCGCCATTTTGAATCCCTCATCTAAACCAATGGAAAAGGCGGCCTTTTTCGCCGCCTGTGACCGCGGCAAGCCTCCAGGGGTGCCGGGGGCCGCGAACGGGGCGGGTTATAGCGGCGGAGGACGCAAAGGGCAAGAAACCTGCCCGGCTGGCCGGTATCAGCCCTATTCGGCAGTGGTGTCCTTGACCTTCTTGCCGGGCCTTTCGGCCTTGGCCTCCAGCGCCGCGATGCGCGCCTTCAAGGCCTCATTTTCTTCCCGCGCAAGACGCGCCATTTCCTTGACCGCCTCGAATTCCTCACGCTGCACCACATCGAGGTCGCGCAGAATACGCTCGGCCTGGCTACGAAAGAGCGTGTCGAATTCGCGCCGTACCCCTTGCGCTACTCCGGCGGCATCGTTCATCAGACGCGCCATCTCATCGAAAAAGCGGTTGCTGGTTTGGGTCATATTTCGCCTCCGGCGCAATTACCATTCTGCCTGCCCATGAACATTTCCGAAAACCGGTTCCCACCTTCGACATCATGCGCTCACAATGGCGATCCGGTCATCCCGCCGCAAGACCCGGCATGCTACGACTTGCATACGGGGCTGATGCACACCGCCGATTCGGATATCGCAATGCCTTCACTCGTTATTCCCTATCCAGCCTTCGACCCGGTCCTCGTCCATCTCGGTCCGTTCGCCGTCCGCTGGTACGCATTGGCATACATTTTCGGCATTCTGATCGGCTGGGCATATGCCCGCGTTCTCATACGTTCCCGGAAATTGTGGGGCGGCAAGGCGCCGATGACCGTTGTCGACCTCGACGATTTTATCCTGTGGGTGACGCTTGGCATCATCCTCGGCGGGCGCATCGGCTATGTGCTGTTTTACAATCTGCCGCACTTCGTCGACCACCCGGCCGAGATCCTGCAATTGTGGAATGGCGGCATGTCATTCCATGGCGGCTTCACCGGCTGCGTGATCGCAGTCATCCTTTTCGGCTACAAGCGCGGCATCCCGATCCTCTCCCTCGGGGACATTACCTGTGCAGTCGGACCGATCGGAGTGTTTCTCGGCCGCATAGCCAATTTCATCAATGGCGAATTGTGGGGACGTCCCGCCGACGTGCCGTGGGCGATGATATTTCCAAACGGAGGGCCGCTGCCGCGACATCCGAGCCAACTCTATGAAGCAACACTGGAAGGCCTGGTGCTGCTCGTGGTTCTCGCCATTCTGATGCGTGCCGGCGCGTTGAAGCGGCCCGGCCTGATTATCGGCTGCTTCGCCGTCGGCTACGCCACCGCACGTACGTTCTGCGAGCTGTTCCGCGAACCTGATGCCCAGCTCGGTTTTCTGTGGGGCGGCGCGACCATGGGGCAACTGCTGTCGGTGCCGCTGTTTCTCGCCGGCGTCGGTTTCATCGTCTACGCAATGAAACAGCCGCCGCTCCGGAGCCGATAGTGGAGGCCCGCTCGCCGCTGGAGATGGAAATTCGCCGGCGCATCGCCTTGGCGGGCCCGATGCCGGTCGCCGAATATATGACGCTCTGCCTGTTTGACCCTGCGCATGGCTACTACACTACGCATGATCCGTTTGGCGCCCGCGGCGATTTCATCACTGCTCCGGAAGTCAGCCAGATGTTTGGAGAGCTGATCGGCCTCTGGGTCGCCGCCGTGTGGAAGCAGATAGGCGCGCCGGAAAACGTGCGATTGATCGAACTCGGTCCTGGCCGCGGCACAATGATGAAAGATGCCTTGCGCGCGGTGAAGGTCGTACCGGAATTCCGGGCTGCCGCCGTAGCACACCTGGTCGAAGTCAGTCCGTTGCTGCGAGCCCAGCAGGAAAAGGCACTCGAAGATGCCGGCGTCCCGATATTTTGGCACGCCACTCTCTCAGACGTACCGAAAGGTCCGGCCATCATCCTCGCCAATGAATTTTTCGACGCGCTGCCAGTCAACCAGGCCATCAAGACCGAGCGGGGCTGGCACGAGCGCCGGATCCAGATTGATTCGAACGGGGAGCTCGCCTTCACCGTCGCACCCGAACCGATGCCTTTTTTTCAGACGCTGTTGCCACCGGCCTTGCGGGCGCCGCGCGCGGGCGCGATCTTCGAATGGCGCGCCGACACCGCGGCAATTGACCTCGGGCGGTGCATCGCCGACAACCGCGGCGCTGGCCTTGTCATCGACTATGGCCATACCGAAACCGGCCTGGGCGAGACCTTGCAGGCCGTGGGCCAGCACGCCTATGCCGATCCCCTGACTTTCCCTGGCAGCCTCGATCTCACCGCTCACGTGGATTTCCAGTCCCTGACGCGCGCCGTCGAGGCCATGGGCGCAAGGGGTTTTGGACCTATCGAACAATCGCAATTTCTACGGCGGCTTGGCATTGAACAGCGGGCCACTACGCTTAAAGCCGATCCCGCGCGCGCCGG
Source organism: Pseudolabrys sp. (assembly GCA_036003145.1). Taxonomy (GTDB): domain Bacteria; phylum Pseudomonadota; class Alphaproteobacteria; order Rhizobiales; family Xanthobacteraceae; genus Pseudolabrys. Next base: position 35,578 of record DASYSQ010000222.1, on the reverse strand, counting down.
TGAAATCGACGAAGCGCTCGCGCGGCTAATCGGCCAAAATCGCACCGCCATGGGTGAATTGTTCAAAGTCGCCGCTTTCGCACATCCGTCGGTCGGTGTGCTGCCCGGCTTTGAGGTCTGAGGCGCTAGCCTCGCGCGGTTGCGCGCATTATCTATTCCGTTGCCCAGACTCTTCGGACGAAAATTGATGCTGCAGGCTACCTCACTTGCCACGCTCGCGCGCATTCGCCACGCTTTCTTCACGCGATCCGGCGGCGTATCGCAAGGCCTCTATGCTTCGCTCAATGGCGGCGTCGGCTCCAACGATGCGCCTGAAAAGGTCGCCGAGAACCGCACGCGCATGGCGGCGGCGCTGGGCGTGACGCCAGATCGGCTGCTCACGGCGTATCAGATCCATTCGCCTGACGTTGTTGTGGCCGATAAGCCGTGGACACACGAAAATCGCCCGCGCGCCGATGCCATCGTCACCCGCATACCCCAATTGGCGATCGGCGTATCGACCGCCGACTGCGGGCCACTATTGTTCGCCGACGGTAAGGCAGGCGTGATCGGCGCGGCGCATGCCGGCTGGCGCGGCGCGCTTACGGGCGTGATCGAAGCGACCATTGCGGCAATGGAGCGGCTCGGCGCCGGCCACAGTCGTATCGTGGCTGTCCTCGGCCCCACCATCCGGCAGCCGAACTACGAGGTCGGGCCCGAATTTGTCGAGCGCTTCGTCGCGGCGGATTCCGGCAATGAGCGTTTTTTCGCGCCGGCGCAGCGAGATGGACACGCCATGTTCGACCTCACCGGCTATATTGCCGAACGGGTCCGCGGCGCGGGTATCGCTCAGTTCGAAGATCTTGGCTTGTGTACCTACGCCGAGCCCGAGCGGTTCTTCAGCTACCGGCGTACAACGCAAAGGGGCGAGCCAGACTATGGACGCCATGTCAACGCCATCGCGCTGACTGACTGACAGGCGGTACCTGTTGCGTCTGGACTCGAAGGCGTCCTTGCCGCTACGCTTTACCCCGGCCGAAGAGAATTAAAGACAAATTCCAGGCCAGTGGGGTTGTCGATGGAGTGGAGTTGGGGTCGCCGCATTGGCGCGGTGCGGCGCATTTCGCGTCCCGGCGCATTCTTGATCGCCGCCTGCGCATTGGCGCTTGGCGGTTGCAACCCCGACAATCAGGCGGTCTCAGTCGCGCAGCCGCGCGGCGCCAGCGTTGCCTTCGACTCCCTCGACGGTCTGCCGCCCGGCCAGTTCCAGAAACTGGTGCGAGACCTCAATGATGAGGCACAGGCCCGTCGTCTCGCGGTGATTTCTCGCGAGCAGCCTTCGGCCTACCGCGTGCGCGGCTATCTCGCGGTGAAAGTGACAAAGCGCCAGACGACGGTCTCCTGGGTGTGGGACGTGTTCGACCAGGACGAACAACGCGCCCTGCGCATCAGTGGCGAAGAAACCGCAAAGGTACGTCACCGCGACGCCTGGGCGGCGGCCGATGACGTCATGCTGCAGCGGATCGCCCGCACCAGCGTGGATCAGCTCGCCGCATTCCTGACCTCACCCGATGTTGCTCCCGGTACGTCGCCGCCGGCAGCGGAGGCCCAGGTGGCGCTGAGCGACCCGAACGAAGCTTCGCCCGAAGCCGCCGGAATATTCCGCATTTCCCGTCCGCAGGCCGATCCGATATCGCTGGATACGGCGGAATCCCCAGACGTGGACAGCGCCGACCCGGTGCCACTGCCGCGACGCCGGCCGGCCGCGTCTGCGGCTCTTTCCGAGGGCGAGACGCTGACATTGGCGGCATCAAGCCGCTAACGGGCAATTCATCCTTTCGACGAAAGCTTCGGCACAACCATTCCAGCCATATTGCCGGGCCCTGTCCGCCTTGTTATGACCACGCCGCCTGTGGCGGGAGTGAGGGCGAGGATTAAAGGATGTCGGCCAAGAACGGAGCGATAAAGCTCGTCGCTGGCAATTCCAATCCTGTGCTGGCCGAGGGTATCGCCGCTTATCTCAAGCTCTCGCTGACAAAGGCGGTCGTGCGGCGTTTTGCCGATATGGAGATCTTCGTCGAAATTCAGGAAAACGTGCGCGGCGCTGATCTTTTTGTGATCCAGTCGACGTCGTTCCCTGCCAACGACCACCTGATGGAATTGCTCATTATCATCGACGCCCTGCGTCGGTCGTCCGCGCGTCGCATCACCGCGGTGGTTCCGTATTTCGGCTATGCCCGACAGGATCGCAAGCCCGGCCCGCGCACGCCGATCTCGGCCAAGCTGGTCGCCAATCTGATAACCCGCGCCGGCGCGGACCGCGTGATGACGCTCGATCTCCATGCGGGACAGATCCAGGGATTTTTCGATATTCCGACCGACAATCTATACGCCTCGCCGGTGATGGTACGGGATATCCGGGAGCGGTTTAAGCTCGACAACGTGATGGTCGTGTCGCCCGACGTCGGTGGCGTGGTGCGTGCGCGCGGGCTGGCAAAGCGCATCAACGCGCCCCTCGCCATCATCGACAAGCGGCGCGAACGCGCCGGCGAGTCCGAAGTGATGAACGTTATCGGCGACGTTGCCGGTTATACGTGCGTGCTGGTGGACGACATTGTCGATTCCGGCGGCACGCTCGTGAACGCCGCCGACGCCCTGCTCGAGAACAAGGCCAAGGCGGTTTACGCCTATATCAGTCACGGCGTGCTCTCCGGCGGCGCAGTCAAGCGCATCGCCGGTTCTCGGCTGAAGGAACTGGTCATTACTGACTCGATTCAACCGACGAAAGAAATCCAGGCAGCCGGTAACATCCGAATTCTTGAAATCGCATCGCTGATCGGCGAGGCGATCGGCCGCACAGCGGCCGAAGAGTCGGTGTCGAGCCTGTTCGACTGAGACCCCGCCTCGCGCGGCCTCTTCGGCTCGCGCCCCGGAATACCGGGCAGATTTATCCACTGCTGATTCATGTTGCCGCAGTATTGGCTGTGGAGAGTCGAATCGACGCGGTTGCCTATGACGGGCAAATCACGGCTCATTGGCGCTTGACGATGCCTTTGGCGAGCGGAATCAGTCAGGTTATAGTCGAATCGCTTGGTGATTCGTCCTCGCCGTCAAGGCATCCCGTAACCCCTGCGTCAAACTTGCGGTCCGGGCCCATCTCGGGTGTGCCCTCAGCCCTGCGCGTTCGGTGGCGTGCGTTTCCTCTCGCTCCACTCGGCCAAGCGGAGACGTCATGTCCCTGACAAGCTACGCGGAAGAACCGCGCATCAATCCCCTCGATGTTGTGGAGCGCCTGGCGACCGGCAACGACTGGTCTTTCGAGCGCGCGAGCGATGACGAAATTACTATCCTGGTTACCGGGCGCTGGACCGACTACCAGCTTTCTTACACCTGGATGGGCGACATCGAAGCCCTCCATCTGGCTTGCGCTTTTGATCTGCGGGTCCCCGAGCGCAGGCGCGCCGAGGTGCAGACGCTGATTTCGCTGATCAATGAACGGCTTTGGGTCGGGCATTTTGATCACTGGAACAGTGAAGGCATCATGATGTTTCGCCATGCGCTGGTCCTGGCTGGGGGGACCGAAGCGTCCGGGAAGCAATGCGAGGCCCTCCTCGGCACCGCACTCGAGGCTTGCGAGCGCTACTTCACCGCTTTTCAATTCGTGGTCTGGGCCGGCAAAGGCGCACGCGACGCACTCGATGCCGCCATGTTTGAGACCTCGGGCGAGGCATGACTTCTGCGTGTCATGGCGGGCTTGTCGGATGGCCCGGCACATAGGTGTGCCAAAGCACGCCCTTCGGACGCCTATAGCCGAGCATGACGCCGGGATTGCCGCTATCATTGCGCAATGATGACAGCCGTATCCAAACCTCTGCGAAAATTCTCAGGCCGTCTTGTCCTGGTCGGTGCCGGCAAGATGGGCCGCGCGATGCTTGAAGGCTGGATCGCGCGCGGTCTCAAGCCGACACGAATCACAGTCATCGAGCCGCACCCGGGCAAGACAGTAAAGGCTCTGGCCCGGCGCGGGCTGAAGCTCAATCCGAAAGCCAAAGCGGCCGCGGCGAGCGCAATTGTGATCGCCGTCAAGCCGCAAGGCGCGCCCGAAGCGTTGTCTCCACTTGCGGGGTATTTTGGCAGTGCCACGCTCGTGGTGTCGATCATGGCCGGTCGGACGATTGATTTTCTCGAAAAGTCATTGCCGCCGGATGCGGCAATCGTACGTGCCATGCCGAACACGCCGGCGGCCATTGGCCGTGGCATCAGCGTCGCCTTTGGCAACACGAGGGTTTCGACACGTCAGCGCAAGCAGGCATCCGATCTGCTCGCGGCCATCGGTAAGGTCGAATGGATCGGTGACGAAGCACTGATGGACGCTGTCACCGCCCTGTCCGGATCGGGCCCGGCTTACCTGTTTCTACTGGCGGAAGCCATGGCGAACGCCGGAATTACGGCTGGCCTGCCACCGGCTCTCGCAACCCGCCTCGCCCGCGAAACCGTCGCCGGTTCCGCAGAGCTGATGCATCGTTCGGAACTCGACGCGGCGACCCTGCGGGAAAATGTAACCTCCCCAGGCGGGACAACTGCAGCCGCCCTCGACGTCCTCATGGGACCCGGTGGCTTCGGCCATTTATTGGCACAGGCCATTATGGCTGCAACCCGCCGCTCGCGCGAGCTCGCCGGCTAGAATCCGGCCCTAGAACGGTCGCCATTGCGCGCCTACATTAAAGGGCAGAGATCGCACGAATTGCCCATGGGAGGCGGTCATGGCCCGCAAGTCCAAGCGTCGACGCAAGACCCCACCTGCATCTTCACCCACACCTGCACCCACGTCGCGCGGGACGACTGACCGCGACAAGGCAATCGCTGCGCTGATGGCGCTGCTTGCCGAACGCTCCTTCGAACAGATCGGGCTTGCCGAAGTGGCTGGCCGCGCCGGAATCAAACTCTCGCAATTGCGTGCTGAATTCGGCTCGACACTCGCCATCCTCGGCGCCCATATCAAGGAAATCGACCGCACGGTCCTTGCCGGCGGCGACGTCGACATGGCCGAGGAGCCGGCGCGCGAGCGCCTTTTCGACGTGTTGATGCGCCGGCTGGAGGCGCACGCTCCCTACAAAGATGCGGTGCGCTCAATCATGTGTTCGGCCCGGCGCAGTCCCGGTCTTGCTTTTGCCCTGAACACAATGGCGGTGCGATCGCAGCGCTGGATGCTGGAGGCTGCCGGCATTGGCGCGTCTGGCCCGCGCGGCGCGCTTCGCGCGCAAGGCGCGGCGTTCATGTTTGCGCGCGTGCTATCCGTCTGGATCGATGATGAGGAGGAAGGGATCGACCGCACAATGGCGGCGCTCGATCGCGGACTTAGCAGCGCCGAACGCTGGGCTGGCTTCCTTGACGACCTTTGTGCCATCCCGTGTGCCCTGCGTGGCCGGCGCCGCCGACACCGCATGCGCGACGAAGAAGCGGAAGCCGCTTAAACAGGAACGCGCACGGTCGCGCGAAGGCCGCCGAGCGGGCTATCCCCAAGCGTAATATCTCCGCCGTGGGAACGCGCGATGTCGCGCGCGATTGCGAGTCCGAGACCGGTGCCGCCTTCATCCTGGTTGCGCGCATCGTCAAGCCGCAGGAAAGGCTTGAACACTTCTTCGCGCAGACCTGCCGGAATACCCGGCCCGTCGTCATCAACCGTGACCGTGAGATAGCGGTGATCGCGGTGCCCGGCAATTGCGATCGAAGGCGCGTGGCGTGCGGCGTTCGAGACCAGGTTGGCGAGACACCGTTTGAATGCGGCCGACCGTACTGTAACAATCGGCGGTCCGTGGAATATGACGCTGGTCTTGTGCCCGTGGCGTTCGGTATCGAGCCGCAACTCTTCCAGAAACTCCGCCATGTCAGTTGGCGCGGCGGCCTCTCCGCTGTCACCTCGCGCAAAGGAGAGATACGCTTCCAGCATACGCGCCATTTCATCGACGTCCTTCTTCATTGCGTCGACTTCCGGCGAGTCTTCGATCAAGGCGAGCTCGAGCTTGAAGCGCGTAAGGACGGTGCGCAGATCGTGCGACACCCCGGCAAGCATCGCCGTACGTTGTTCCATCGCACGCTCGATACGGGTCTTCATCTCAATGAAAGCGGCGGCCGCACGCCGCACTTCACGTGCGCCGCGTGGACGGAAGTTCGGTACCTCACGCCCTTTACCGAAACTCTCTGCGGCATCAGCCAGCCGAAGGATCGGCTTGATTTGATTGCGCAGGAAAACGATGGCGACTGCGAGCAGCACCGTTGAGGTGCCAACCATCCAAAGCAGGAAAATTTCCGAGTTGGAGACATAGGCCGCGCTGCGCCGCGCGAACACCCGCATCACCGTGTTGTCGAGCTGAACGCGGATTTCAAGCAGCGCCGATTTGCCAACCGTATCGATCCAGTAGGGTCGCCCGATCTGCTTGCGCAATTGGTCCGACAATGCCTGATCCAGCAGCGAAAAGAATGGCTTGGGGCCGGGTGGCGGCATATCCGCCAGCGGCAGGAAATCGACCACCAGACCAAGGCGATCCTGCGCGATTCGACGGATTTGGGCCTGATCGGCGTCCTGCGGGTATCCGCGATAGATGTCGATGAGGGCCGCGATGTCCTGCACAACGCTTGCGGACAGTCGCTGGGTAACGACGTTCCAGTGGCGCTCCATGAACACGAAGGCGACCACCGATTGCAGGATCACCATGGGCGCGATGATGATCAGCAACGCGCGCGCATAGAGCCCTTTTGGCATCACGCTGTTGAGCCAGCGGCTGATCCTGCGCCAACCATCGGCAACCTGGCCAAGCGCGCTATGGATTTTTCGTACGGGTGGAATGGCGTCATACCACTCCCATGCTTCGCGCAGGCGCGTCAGCGCAGTGCGAACACCGTTTGTGATATCGAGGCTGGTCATGAAGTAATCACCAGCCGGTAGCCGATGCCGCGAACGGTCTGCACGAAAAGCGGATTGGCGGGATTGAGTTCGATCTTGCGCCGCAGACGATTGACCTGCACGTCCACCGCACGCTCGCTCACCGAGTCTCCATTGCCGGCCAGTGAGAGCCGCGTCACGGTTTCGCCAGGTGAGCCGGCAAGGACGCGCAACATTTCCCTTTCTCGATCGGTCAGCCGAATGATCTCATCGCCTTTGCGCAACTCGCCGCGCGCGAGATGATAAACGAATGGCCCGAAGCGTACGGATTCCACCGGTTGCGGCGCTGCCGGTTGCGCACGCTTGAGGATGTTGGCGATGCGAAGCGACAACTCGCGCGGCTCAAAGGGTTTCGACAGATAATCGTCGGCGCCCATTTCGAGGCCCTTGATGCGGCTTTCAGCAGCATCGCGGGCGGTCAACATCAGGATCGGCACATTGGAATCGCCGCGGATCGCCTTGGCCAGATCGAAGCCTGATTCTCCCGGCATCATCACGTCGAGAATGAGCAAATCGAAACTCAGACCTTTCAGTCTGGAGCGCGCATCGGCCGCCGTCTCGGCGGTCGACACCCGATAGCCCTCGCCGGCCAAAAAGCGCGAGAGCAGATCGCGGATGCGCCGGTCATCGTCGACCACGAGCAAATGCGGCGCGTCGTCAGGAAGCGTGGCGGGCAGCGTCATTGCTGAGGCTCCTCCCCCCATCCTAGTCCCGTGCTTTCGATGCACGGTCGGAGCGCGCAATCAGGTGCAGCACGCCGTCGCGGTTGTCGGCATCGATCATGGAAGTGAGAAAACGGCGCGCCGCCTCATGCGCATTGGGGCCGAGTTCACCGAACGCGCGGGTAATTCTTTGCGTCTGCAAGGTGGCAAGCTTGAGGGCCAGGGTCTCGCCCTTCGGCGTCACATATAGAAGACGTTGGCGTCGATCATGCGCGCCTTCCTTCTGTGACACGTAACCCTGGTCGATCAATTGCTTGAGCACGCGGCCAAGCGATTGCTTGGTGATGTTGAGGATCTCGAGCAGGTCAGCAACCTTTATGCCCGGATTGCGATTGACGAAATGCAACACCCGGTGGTGGGCGCGACCGAAGCCCAGCTTGAGCAGCACCTCGTCCGGGTCACCAACGAAATCGCGATAAGCAAAAAAGAGCAGCTCGATGATGTCCCAGATAGGTTCAGCACGCCCCGCCGCGCCACCTCGGCGATCCGAGACGCTCGTTCCCGGGCCCGTCTTGTCGCTGAAATTTATGTCAGCCATGTTGACATATTTTGTTTTTATGTTACAAAAACACCCCAGTGGACGAAAGGATCGTACCGAAAGACCCTTTTTGCTCTGGAGTTGAAAGGACCCCGATAGGTCCGGATCGGACCCATTCATACCGGGTGTTGCCCCAAGACGTAAAGTGTTGAAATGGGCGCGAAAAATGCGCGATCACGAGGGCAGCGCGCCGGAGTTTTGTAAGGACGTGGTGAAGGAGAAGATCAATGGCTGTTCAATCCTATGACCGGCTCGAAGGGGTCATCTGGTACGACGGAAAGCTCGTGCCCTGGAACGAGGCCAACCTCCACGTTCTGAGCCATGGCCTGCACTACGCGAGTTGCGTGTTCGAGGGCGAACGCGCCTACGCCGGAAAGGTCTTCAAGAGCACCGAACATACCGAGCGACTGAAGCGGTCTGCGAATATTCTCGACTTCGAAATCCCCTACTCCGTCGCCGAGATCGATGCCGCGAAAAAGCTCGTGGTGGACAAGAATGGCAAGAAAGAAGCCTACGTTCGCCCGGTTGCCTGGCGCGGCTCCGAAATGATGGGTGTCTCGGCGCAGGCCAACACGATCCATCTTGCCATTGCGAGCTGGGAATGGCCGAGCTACTTCGACCCCGAGCAGAGGCTGAAAGGCATCCGGCTCGACCTCGCGGAGTATCGACGGCCCGACCCGAAGACGGCGCCGTGTCGCGCCAAGGCTGCCGGCCTCTACATGATCTGCACCATCTCCAAACACAGGGCGGAGCGAAAGGGCTACGCCGACGCCATGATGCTGGACTGGGAAGGGCGCGTGGCAGAATGCACGGGCGCGAATATCTTCTTTGTCAAAGACGGCAAGATTCACACGCCGATCGCGGACTGCTTCCTCGATGGCATCACGCGACAGACGGTGATCGGACTTGCCCGCAAACGTGGCCTCGAGGTGATCGAACGTCGCATCATGCCGGACGAGCTCACGGGCTTTTCCGAATGCTTCATCACCGGCTCGGCGGCGGAAGTGACCGCGGTGGCAGAAATTGCCGACTGGAATTTCAATCCCGGCGGCATCACCAAGACGCTGATGGACGACTATACGGCGGAAGTGAAACCGAAAGCCGTGGCGGCCTGACCCTCATTCGTTTCCAGCAATTGCGTGCGGCTCCTGGGGCCGCAGCAGCGTGACATACCGCACGCGATTGGCCTCTACGAAGCGGTCCATGCGCTCGTCCAGCACGCGATGGCGGCTTTGCGACGCGTGCCGCAGCAACAACGCGCCCGCTTTGTCGAAGGCAACGAACCCGACATGGAAATAGTCGAGGTCTGGCCGCCGGGTCACAAACCCGACGATGTCGCCACTTTCGAGCTTGCCTTTGTCGGCGAGAAAAGCGGCACTCGGAATGACGCGCATCGCAAATCGCCGCTTGCTGAGACCCTTTTGTGAATCGACGATCTTTTTGATATCGACGGCACCTTCCAGGTCGATCCAGCGGCAGGTCTTGTTCTCGACGTTGTGCTGGCCCCATTCGAAGAAATAATGATTGCGCTCGCGCCAGGTGACGATACCGTCGTGATAACGGACGGTGCGCAGGACTGAATCGAATTCGTCGCGATTGTTGGCAATAGCAGCGGCGAGCACGGTTTCGCAAAATGTCACGCAATCGAACGCGTCGTCGCGCACCACGAACTTTTCCGGCCGCCGTGGGCCTCCGATCAGCGTATAGCCCTCGTAGCGAGTGCCTCGCAGGGCACCGGAAATAAAGTCCAATCTTTCGGAAATAGGGCCTTTCCCGCGGGCTTCTTTGATCAGACGATCGATCCGCGCTTCAGCCGCAGATCCCGGCGTGACGCCCGCAGCGAGCACCGCGCCACCCGCGAGGAGATGGAGGGCAGATCGTCGGTTGAGGTTTAAATCGAACGGCATCGGAGGATCCTGCCGCAAGTCAGTCCTTCACCATCACCAGCCGATCAACGCCGGATTCCGCGCCCCACACTTCGCCCGGCCGCCCAAGCAATTGCCGAACTGAGGCGCCACGCTTGTCGCTCGGAAAACTTTCAAAAGTTTCGGTCCCTGGATCGAAGCGATGGATGGCGTTGGCAACAAAATCGGTCACCCAGACTTTGTCATTGTTGTCGACATAGATCGCGTAACAGCCGCCCTTGCTTTTGGGCAGACTCCATACTTTCCAGGCCTTGCTCATCGGGTCGTAGCGTCCGACCTCGCCGCTGTTCCAGAAACTGACCCACAGCAGACCCTTGGAATCCGACCAAATACGCCGGGGGCCAACCCCGGGCCTGGGCGGCGGCACCACCAGTGCATCCCCGCTCACGGTATCGATCTTGGCAATGTGATCACCCGCAAGCGAGGCATACCAGACGTCGCCATTCGGCGTCGTTGTAATGCCGTAGGGGCCGGCGCCTTTCGGCGCTTTCCAGGCCTCAACTTTTCCGCTGGACGGATCGACACGGCCGTAGACGCCGCTCTGACCCGTAAACCAAAGAATGCCTTTGCGGTCGAAGGTCGCGGTGTTGAGATTGGCGCCGGGAAAATCTTCCGGCAGCCGAAAAAGCCGCACGGCTTTGGAAGCGGGATCGAAGCGGACGATTGCGTTCTGTCCCCCATCGGTGATCCAGGCGGCACGATCGGGCCCGACGATCACACCATGCGGCGCGGCACCCCTGCCGAGTGAAATCTGGCTCGCTTGCCCACTCTTCGGGTTGAGGACGCCAAGCGCACCTTGCGACTGTGCCGTATACCATATGTTGCCATCGGGAGCGGGCGCTACGTCGTGCGGATGCGCACCTCGCGGGACTTCAAAGTAAGTGACTTCGGTCGCCGCCGCGAGCTGAACGCCGAGTGCCATGAGCGCGACAGCCGCGATCACGATCGGAATCATTTCTGCCCCTCCAGCGGATGTCCGGCGCGCGTTCATTCCGCCGCTTCTCGCCCGCGACGCGGGGCTGACCAGCGCTCGGCCGCCGCGTCATCGATTGTCCTGGCGTCGACCCAGGATTTTCCGTCTGCCATTTCGACCTGTTTCCAAAAAGGCGCGCGCGTTTTCAGGTAATCCATCAGGAACTCAGCCGCCGAGAACGCTGCGGCGCGATGGAATGATGCGGTCGCCACGAGCACAATATTTTCGCCGGGGACGATGCGGCCATAGCGATGAATGACCGTGACGCCCAGAAGCGGCCATCGTTCGATTGCTTCGGCGACGTGCCGCTCAATTTCGGTTTCCGCCATGCCCGGGTAATGCTCGAGCGTGAGCGCCGCAATCGGCTTGCCGTTTTCCTCAGCGCGGCAAATGCCTGTAAACGTCACAAGGGCACCAACATCGCGGTGGCCGTGCGCGAGCTCGGCCGCTGCCACGGCGGCGTCAAACGGCTCGCGCTGCAGGCGTACAGTTGCCTTCATGTGCTCAATGTAGCCCGCCGCCGATGGCGAGGCTATCCGCCTGTCATAGGCGGAAAAAACGCGATTTCACCGGCACCTTTGATCGCCGTATCGGGACGTACGTGTCTTTGATCGATGGCGGCACGGATTACCTTCGCGTTTTTGAATGCGTAGGCGTACTCCTCGCCACGCGAACCGAGCCACACCATCAGCTCGGCGACTGTAGCGATGCCTGGCGGGACATCGACCGTTTCCTCAGGCTTGCCGATACGTTCGCGCACCCAGGCGAAATAGCGCAGTTTCACGCTCATTCATCAATCATATAGCGCAGGCCGGCGCGCATATAGTCCCAACCGGTATACAGCGTCAGGATCGCCGAGAGCCACAGAAGCAAGATCCCGATCTCGGTAACGACGGGAATAATCTTGTCGCCGGCTTCACCTGCGATGAGAAATCCGACGGCAACCATCTGCCCGGTGGTCTTCCACTTGGCGAGCCGCGTCACCGGCACGCCCACCCGAAGCTCGGCGAGGTATTCACGCAGACCCGATACCAGAATCTCGCGGCAGAGAATGATGACCGCTGCCAGCAGACTCCAGCCACGAATGGTGTCCTCCGCCGCCAACATGAGCAGACAGGATGCGACCAGCAACTTGTCGGCGATCGGATCGAGCATGCGGCCCAGCGAGGACTGCTGCCCCCAGGTCCGGGCGAGATAGCCGTCCAGAATGTCGGTCACGCCTGCTGATATGAAGAACGCAAGCGCCACCCAGCGCAGCCACAAAGGTCCGTCGAAAATGCTCTGCCAAAAAATCAATCCGACCACCACCGGTACAGCGGCGATTCGCGCATAAGTCAGGATATTCGGCAGGGCGAGTGGACGCGCCGGCAGCGGGCGGGAACTCATGGCATTCATGCGGGAAAGGAACACCCGCGCCGCGATCAGGTCAACCGTCACTACGATTGAATCCCCACTGACTACCAACCTTTATTGGATCGGCGGCTTGGGGAGGCGGCTTTTACCCGGCTCCATCACGAAAGTCTGATCGAGCGAATACCACTCGCCTTTAACGTCGCTCGCCGGCGCCGGCCCGTCGTGGCGGACGTAGTTTCCGACCAGTGCCCGGGTCACGCCGAACTGCACGTCTGTTTCGAGTTTTTCGTCATCATTGACATAGATCTGCGAGATCAGGGTCTTAAAACCTTCCTTGAAGATCAGAAAATGTAGATGCGCCGGCCGGTAATTGTGCCGCCCGGTGGCGCGCACGAGGTCGCCAACCGGCCCGTCGACGGGAATTGGATAGCCAGCCGGTTTAACGCTGCGGAAACCGAAGCGGCCCTGCGCGTCCGTCTCAAATTTCCCGCGCAAGTTCATCGGCGCCTGCCTGGGATCCTGCTGCTCATAGAACCCTTCCGGCGAGGAATGCCAGATGTCGACTTCCGCGCCCGCGACCGGCTTGCCATTCTGATCCTTGACCGAACAATTGACGAAAAGTGCCGGCCCCGGCGTCGGCGACCGCACGATCGAGGCCCCGTTTTCCGTGCGAGGTGAATTCAAGCGCCAGAATGGCCCAAGCAGATTGGCAGTGGTCTCTGTCTGCCCCATGTTGCCATTGTTGAGAAGGCAGATCAGCGTAGAAAAGCCAAGTGAGCCCGACATCAGCACAACTTCATTGTGCCTATCGTCGGTCTTCTGTCCGAGCCTTGCGACATACTGCACCGCCTTCTCGAACTCCTCTTCAGTGAGGTGCACATCGCGCGCAAACGCGTGCAGGTGCGTCACAAGTGATACGAGGATTTCCCGCAAACGCGGAGGCTGCGTGTTCTTGAAGGCTTCCGTCACCACCTTGGTGACGTCTTCCTGCCGCTGAATGATCATTATCGCTTCCCGTCTAGTGAGCCACTGACTCGTGAAAGAACTCATATATCTTTCGCGCGATCTCCGCATTAATTCCGGGGACCTGGGCGAGATCGGGCAGGCTCGCCCGCTCGATGGCTTTCACAGTGCCAAAATGGTGCAGTAAGGCCCGCTTGCGCGTCGGGCCGATCCCCGGAATTTCCTGCAATCCGGCCTCGCGAATATCTTTCTTGCGCCTCACCCGATGCGAGCCGATGGCGAAGCGATGGGCTTCATCGCGCAACCGCTCGATGAAATAGAGCAAAGGATCGCGCGGCGGCAATTTGAATGGGTCCCGGCCCGCCATGAAGAAAGTTTCGCGGCCGGCATCGCGATCGGGCCCCTTGGCGATTGCGACAAGCGGCACATCGGCGACCCCGAGCGCGCTCAGCGTCTCCTGAGCCACCTTGAGTTGGCCTTGCCCGCCATCGATCAGGACCAGGTCCGGCCATGGCTGATCGTCATCATCGCCTTCGAAGACGGCAGCAAAACCATCGCCCGCCGTCGTGCGCGGGTTTTCCTCGATCAGCCGCTTGAACCGGCGCTGCAAAACTTCTCGCATCATGCCGTAGTCGTCGCCGGGGGTGAGCTGGGCCGAACGGATGTTGAATTTGCGGTACTGATTTTTGCGAAAGCCGTCCGGACCGGCGACGATCATAGCGCCGACTGCGTTGCTGCCGCTGATATGACTGTTGTCATAGACCTCGATGCGGCGCGGCGTGCGCGGTAGCGAGAATATCTCTGTCAGGGCCGCAAGCAGTTTTTGCTGGGAGGATGTATCAGCGAGCTTGCGCGCCAGCGCCTCACGCGCGTTGGCGAGCGCGTGCTGTACCAGGTCCTTCCGCTCACCGCGTTGCGGCACCGAAACTTCTACCTTGCGCTCGCTCCTGGTCGTTAACGCCTGCGTCAGGAGCTCACGCTCCTCAAAATCGTGCGACACGAGGATGCAACGCGGCGGTGGCTTGTCGTCATAGAATTGCGCCAGGAAGGCGCCCAGCACCTCGCCCGGGCCGAAGGCGCGATCGGCTTTCGGGAAGTACGCGCGATTTCCCCAATTCTGTCCGGTGCGGAAGAAAAACACTTCGACGCACGAATAGCCGCCGGCCTGATGTACGGCGAAAACGTCGGCCTCTTCCAGGCTGCGCGGATTGATCCCCTGGTGCGACTGGATTGCCGACAACGCCGACAGGCGGTCGCGGTAGATCGCTGCACGCTCAAAATCGAGCGCGGCCGACGCTTTGTCCATTTCGCCCGCCAATTGCCTCTGCACCGATTGACTGCGACCGGAAAGAAAGTCGTTCGCTTCGCGAACGAGTTCCGTGTAACCGGCGAAATCGATTTCGCGTGTGCAGGGCGCCGAACAGCGTTTGATCTGGTAAAGCAGGCACGGCCGTGTCCGCGCCTCGAAATACGAATCCGAACAGGAACGCAACAGGAAGGCGCGTTCCAAAGCGTTGATCGTGCGGTTGACCGCGCCCGCCGAGGCAAATGGGCCGTAGTAGTGCCCTGCCCGCGTGCGAGCGCCGCGATGCTTCAGAATCTGCGGCGCCCAATGGTCGGATGTAATCAGGATATAGGGGAATGATTTATCGTCACGTAAGAGGACATTAAATCGGGGTCGCAACCGTTTGATCAGGTTGGCTTCGAGCAACAGTGCTTCGGTCTCTGTTTTGGTGGTGACGAATTCCAGCGTCACGGTGGCGGCAATCATGCGCGCAATACGGCCGTCATGGCCGGCAGGCCGCGTATAAGCCGTTACGCGCTTCCTGATGTTTTTGGCTTTGCCGACGTAGAGAACGTCACCGTGGACGTCGATCATCCGGTATACGCCGGCGGCGGACGGCGCCAATTTGGCAAAGCGCATGATCGCGGCGCGTCCCGCAGCCAGTGTGCCAGCGGAAGCGTTTTCGAGATCCAGTTCCGGCAGTGAGGGCTCTTCGTCCTCCTCGCGCAGTTCGCTTGCCGGATCGATATCTTTGTTGGTGCCATTCATGGAAACTAGATAGTGCGCTGTTTCATTTCCGCATGGTCCGATCGGAAAGCCGGTGGCCAGTTTTCAGGGTCATGCGCCGCACAAGCTACTCCACGACCTCGCTGTCGGAAGTGCGCCAGGACAAATGCTGGCCTCCATCGACGGGCAGCGTGACGCCCGTGACACTCCTGGCTTGCGCAAGATAGAGCACGGCGGCCGCGATGTCGTCGGGCCGCGGGCCGCGCTGAAGCGGCAAACTCTCCGCTTGTGCGGAAAATTGTACATCCGTCTGGCGCGCGCTCGGCAGCGTCGGCCCTGGCGCCACCGCATTGACCCGAAGCCTTGGTGCCAATGCCTGCGCCAAAGTGGTGGTAGCAGTGTACAAGGCGCTCTTGCTCAACGTGTATGAGAAAAAGCGCGGGTTGGGCTTCAGCACGCGCTGGTCGAGGATATTGACAATCGAGGCGTCGATATCGGGAGTAACCTGCGAGGCGAAAGCCTGCGCAAGAAACAGCGGTGCCGCGAGATTCACGGCGACAGCGCGCTGGAAGCGCGCAGGCGAAAGCGTTTCAATGTCGTCGGGCTCAAACTCGCCGGCGTTGTTGACCAGAAGTGTCAGCTGGCCGAACGCCGCCGCCGCAGGAACGAGCCCGCGCACCGCCTCGTGGTCGGCGAGGTCGGCAAGCACAACGCTGGCATGGCCGCCTGCTCCCGCGATTGCAGCCGCAAGCCTCTCCGCATCCTCGCGCGAGTTATTTGCATGCAGCACGACCGAATAGCCGGCGCGCGCGAGTGTCAGCGCGATAGCCGCACCGATGCGACGGCCTGCGCCAGTGATGAGCGCCGCGCGTGGCGCATTCTTTGCAATGTCGTCTGTCATGACCGAAAAATCCGTGCGGCCTGTCTTACTTGCCGGCGTTTGGCGGCGCCACTAAGCGCGCGGTCTTGCCGTTATAGTAAATGCGGCCTCACCACACATGGTAAATAGAGGCGAAGAAAAACGCCTAAAAATAAGGGTTCTTTAGGGATACCGACCACCGATCGTTAGCGATTCATAACCGTTTAACGTAAAAGGCCCGATAAATCCCCCACGAAAATGACGAGCTTTCGCCGATGCAACGGCGCGTCCCCTCCATGCATCCATCTCGCACGGAGGGAGCGGAGTGGAGGGTAAGATGAAGAATAGGATCCTGGCGATTTCTGTGGCGGCTGTAACGACCGCCGGTGCGGCCTCCGCTGCAGATCTTCCGCGTGGTCCGGCGCAGTATTATCCACCGCCCGCGAGCGTCTATAACTGGAACGGCTTCTATGCCGGTCTCAACATCGGCTACGAGTGGGCTAAGGTCACGAACAGCGGCTTCAAACCGAGCGGAATCGGTGGTGGCGGCCAACTCGGATACAATTGGCAAATTGGCCAATTCGTGCTGGGCGGCGAAACCGATATCCAGGCCAGCGCCGCCGACGATACTTTCGCGCCGTACAAGTTCTCCAATCCGTGGTTCGGAACTCTTCGCGGCCGCGCAGGCTTCGCAATCAACAACGTATTGCTTTTTGCAACGGCTGGTCTCGCCTACGGCGACCTCAAAGCAGAGCTAGGCAACCTCGAGGAAAGCAAAACTCTTGTTGGTTGGACCGGCGGTGCCGGCATGGAGGTCGGCTTTACGCCCAGCTGGTCGGCGAAGGTCGAGTATCTCTACATGGATCTCGGCAGCCGCGCCTATACGATCAGCGGCGTCGACAATGGCCTGCACGCAAGCTTCCTGCGCCTTGGCTTGAACTATCACTTCTGACGCCGCTCGCGTTAAAGAGACATGAGCAAAGCCCCGGATTTCGATCCGGGGCTTTTTCCTTGGCGGAATTCAAAAATAGAAAACGGACTGCGGCCGCATAACCGAACCGCGGCCACGCGGCCGGCCCGAATTCAGTTCGAGTGGTTGCGCGCGCCGGCGACACGCGCAGTTCGCATCCAGCTAGCCGGTAACGACGAGGTTGACCGCTTTGGGGCCTTTGCCCTTCTTGTCCGGTTCAACGTCGAAGCTGATCCGCTGTCCCTCGTTCAGTCCCTTCAGTCCCGCTTGTTCCACCGCGGTGATGTGAACGAACACGTCACGTCCGCCGTCATCTGGTTTAATGAAGCCATAGCCCCGTTCACCATTGAAGAACTTCACCACACCCGTTTGCGCCATCGGGAAAACTCCTCTCCCCAACTGCTCCGCCGCCGGCCCCACGCACGGCAGCTCGGCTGGACATTCACAATCGGGGAAGGCGTCGGCCGACAACGGCCTCAGTCAACTCCGCCGGCCCCCACAGGAGGCGGAACGTCACTGCCAATGCGGAACTACACACCAACTGCGAGCCTGTGGAAAGAGGCCGCGCGTCATTGGGAGACCGAGGGGCCATGAGCACCAAGCCAGTCAAGCCGGAAACGGCCCGCACCGTCGCGCCCAAGGAGGCCAGCAAGGGCTGGCAGCAGGGTAGAAAGCTCGTTTTCCAAGGTCCACGGCGGGTTGACGACGATCAACCCGGCCCCGTTGAGCCGCATCGGGTCACTCAGGGCTGACACCAGAAGCTCGGTCCGCAGGACCTTTGGGATCGCCAGGCGACGCAGCCGTTTGGCAAGGGCCTCAGGCTCGCTGCGCCCTTTGATCGGGTACCAGAGGGCGTAGATTCCGGTGGTCCATTTGCGGTGTGCTGCCGACAAACCACTGGCAAGATGTGTGAAATCGTCGCTCGCCTCAAACGGTGGATCGACCAGCACCACACCACGGCGTTCTTTCGGCGGCACATAGGCGTTCAGCGCAGTCCAGCCGTCCATCGCCAGCGTTTTGATACGGACGTCGCCACGCAGATTGCGGCTCAATGCGGCTGCCGAGCCAGGCTCCAGCTCGCAGGCAATCAGCGTGTCCTGCGGGCGCAGCCACGCGCGCGCAATCGCCGGGGATCCGGGATAGATCCGGAGCCGGTTGCTGTCGTTGACTGCGCGAACGACCTCAAGGTAGGGCGAAAGCAGTGCCGTGACCGCTTCCGAGGTTTGCGCGGCCATCAGCGTCCCGATCCCGCCCTGCCATTCGCCCCCGCGCGCGGCTTTATCGCTTGCGAGATCATAGAGGCCAGCGCCGGCGTGGGTGTCGATCACACGGAATGCTGCCGGCTTCCCACGCAAGTAGTGCAGGATGCGACAAAGGACTGCATGCTTAAACACATCGGCGAAATTACCAGCGTGGAATTCGTGGTGATAATTCACGACAGGAACCTGCCTACACCGTGGCCGTCGGCGGCCGCTTCGCCGACTTTATGACATAGCGCGTGCACGCCTGCGCGTGGTGCCGTCCGCGGTACATCCACAGTGGCACGCGGCGCAGTGGTCATTGCGGCGATGCCGCGGGCTTCCCTTTCCCAGGGAGAGAGGGTGCCCGAGCGAAGCGAGGGCGGGTGAGGGTTATGAGGCGAATTGTGCGCACATCGAATCAGGTTCCCCCTCACCCCGACCCTCTCCCCAATGGGGAGAGGGAGAAGAGCTCTCATCGGCCGCGCACTGCCGGCACCGCTACCCTGTCGAGACGACAGGCGCGGCGCGAGATTTCCGGGCAGTCGTGGAATGAAAGATCCTTGGCAAGACACACGCGCACTTCAGTCAGCCGCTTGCCGTCGCAGGAGACCGCCATTGCCCGGCGCGAAAGTCCCGGGTTGGCCTTGATGAAGGCGTCGGCCACGTCACCAGGCCCCACCGCGATGGGCCTGCTCCGGTCCAGATAGTCGGGCGGAATTTTCACAGCCGCCTGCGCCTTGCGGACGGTTTCAAAGTAGATGTGGGGCGAAAGTCCGGAACAGGTCCCGTGCTGATCCCACTCGTGAAAGATCAGGCGCGGGCTCGGCATTACGTCGAGCATGCGTCCGACGATCGCCCTGTCGAGCCGGGGCGCCGGCACCTGGCAGTAGGACGGAAAGCCCCGCTCGTATTGGGGCCAAAGTCCGTGCACCACGAACGCAAATGGACGACCGGCGCATTGCCGGTCTGGTGCCCGGTTCGGCCTGCGGTCCTGCGCAGCCTCGCAGTAGGACGGCGACCAGGACAGCGCCAACACGTAAAAATCGAAGCGGCCGGGCTCACTTTGGCGCCGTTCCTGCCCAGAGGCACCAATCGTACAGACGGCTGTGAAGCTGGCAGCAACGGTTACGATATGAGCCCACCGGCGCGTGCCACGACTCATCGGACGCCTCTACCAAATGCCCTCTTCGACCGGGCATGAGAACAAATCGGAAATTGACGTAACGCAGCGGTTCCCTTGCAAGGATACCGTTTCGCTGGAACACTTCAAGAACAAAAGAGGATAAACGGTGATCGCCGTGACGCGTTTGCCTAAGGCCGCGCCATCTTACACGCTGGGTTGTAGGCCCAGTTGCGATCCAGTCCGACGACACACCACTCGACCCCCCAGGTCATCCCGATCATTCCGGTGTCCTCGCCGATCCAGTAATTCACGGTGTGCTTGTGTCCATCACTGACCGCGGCGACTGCGGTACAGAAGCGGCGTGGAACCGTTTGCGGCGCCCAGGGCCGGAAGGCGATTTCCCGCACCCGCTCAAAGCCGACGATCTGTAGGTCTGAATTCCAGAACCGGCCTTCCTTCTGCGCAAAGCGGTAGGTGATGGTGTCGAGGCCGGCCTCGCAGGGTGGCAGAACGCCGTCATACCGCGGGCCAATCAGATAAAAGCTCTTTTCCAACCAACCTGCGGCTGCGGCGGAAGTGACCGCCCCGATCGCAACCAAAGCAACAACCGCAAAGGACCGAAGACAGCGAGACCAAGTCATCATAGGGACCCCCCCAAGTTGCGCACGACTTTAGCACAAGTCCGGCCTGCCGGGACCTGTTGTTATCATATCTTCGCAGCCGGGGGTCGCCAATCGCCCAGCACGGCCTGGACAAGAGCGAGTGCCGCCACTGCTGCGGTATCGGCACGCAGGATGCGGGGCCCAAGCGCGATCCGCATCACTTTTGGCAGCTTGAGCAAGGCCGCCCTCTCCTTCTCCGCAAAACCTCCTTCCGGGCCAATCAACACAGCAAGCGGCTGACCCGGCGTCGGTCTGGCGGCGCCCAGCGCAGCGACGGGATCCGTCACCTCGGCGCCCTCATCGCAAAAGATCAGCAGACGGTTGGCGTCATTCCCGACCTGATCAAACGGTATGGCGTTGGCGACATGAGGCAGGCTCAGGACGCCACACTGTTGAGCGGCCTCGATGACGTTGCTGCGCATCCGATCGAGATTGATGCGCGCAACTTGCGTGTGCTGGGTGATCACCGGCTGCAGCAAGGACACACCCATCTCCACGGCCTTTTGCACCATGTAATCAAGGCGTGCGTGCTTGAGCGGTGCAAACAGGAAATGAAGATCGCCCGCACGCGGCTGCGCGCGCACGCACGCACCAACGGTCAGACTCGCGGCCCTCTTGCCGGTTCCAGCGACGCCGGCCTGCCACTCGCCATCGCGGCCGTTGAAGAGCAACACCCCGTCGCCCCGCTTTACGCGCAGGACGTTAAAAAGATAATTGGCCTGGTTCCGTTCGAGCAAAACCTCGGCACCCGCGGCCAGTGGAGTGTCGACAAAAAGACGGGGGGTGCGGAAGTCGTAGGGCGGCATGATCTAACCGATGCAAAAACAGCAGCCGGCATTCGGTTTACGCGTTCTGGCAGGGCTTCGCGAGGCCTTGACCAACCTTACCGTTTTGCCGCCTTCCCGACGCATTCGGGTTGTTATAAGCCACCCAGGTGGCGCCCGGCTGATGTAATATAGCGGAGAGACGGGAGAGTTGGTTTATGAGCTTGCGCCGGACAATATTCGCTGCGTGCATTGTTTCAGTATGCGCGGGAGCGGCCAATGCGCAATTTCAGCCTGTACAACCTGCGCAGCCGCAGCAAGAGCCGCCGCCTTGCGTACAGGAATTCTTCAAGCTTCGGGACGACGCCGACAAAAAGGCGGTCGCGATCAAGACGGCAAACGAGCACAAAGTCTCCCCGCGCGAGGCCTGTCCGCTCTTTAGTGCGCTCGTCGCCGCTCAGACAAAGATGCTCAAATACACCAACGAAAATGGCGTGTGGTGCGGCATCCCCAAGCAAGTCGCAGATCAAATCAAACTGGCCGTCACCAAGGTCTCCGAGATCCGCACCAAGGTATGCCAGGCCGCGGCGAATCCTGCAGTGCGGCCCCCCAGCTTGAGTGATGCGCTCAGTAGCCCCGTTCCGGATTCCAACAATATCAAGACCGGCCGCGGCACGTTCGACACTCTGACCGGTAGCCCGCTCGGAAAATGAGCGAGAGCTCCGGACGCGTCGCTGATGCGACCGGAAACTGGGTCGACAGTCTCGCACCTTCTTTCAGCCGGCCGTATCTGCGACTCGCACGGCTCGACCGGCCGATCGGATCCTGGCTGTTGCTGATGCCGTGCTGGTGGTCGGCTGGTCTTGCCGGCATGCACAGTGGCCACGTCCCAAGCCCGTGGCACATCGTGCTGTTCTTCATCGGCGCATTTGCAATGCGAGGCGCCGGCTGCACCTGGAACGATCTGGTCGACCGCAATCTTGATGGGCTGGTCGAACGCACGCGCTCACGGCCCATCCCGTCGGGGCAGGTCACCATCGCTCAAGCGACAGTTTTCATGCTCGCGCAGGCATTGGTCGGCTTGCTGGTGTTGATCCAGTTCAACCGTTTTACGGTTCTGACCGGCCTCGCTTCGCTGTTGGTGGTCGTCATCTATCCATTCATGAAACGCATCACCCACTGGCCGCAGATTTTTCTCGGTCTTGCATTTTCCTGGGGCGCGCTGATGGGCTGGCCTGCCGCCTTTGGCCGTCTCGATTGGCCCGCACTCGTGCTTTATGCGGGGTCGATCTGCTGGGTAATCGGATATGACACCATTTACGCTCACCAGGACCGCGAGGACGATCTTCTGATCGGTGTCAAATCAACCGCACTGCTGTTCGGCGAACGAACGCCATCCATGCTCGCCGGCTTCTATGCTTGCGCGGTGGTCCTGATCGCAGCGGCCGGCTTCATGGCCGGTGGCGGGATGATCTTCGCGGCCGGTTTGATCGCCTTCGGCGCGCATCTGGCCTGGCAGGTGACCCGTCTCGACATTGACGATCCGGCGCACTGCCTGATGTTGTTCAAATCTAACCGCGATGCCGGGCTTATCCTGTTTGGTGCCATGCTGATCGACGCTGCAATCTAGAAGCGCGCGTCAGCGGGCGGTCAGCCGGTCATCAATCGATTTTGCTTTTTTGGCAACCGGCGTTGGCGGCTTGATCGCGCCAGTGATGTCGTTGTCTCCATCGCGAGCTGCGCCGGGGCGGCTTTGCAAGTTGATCATGAGATCGTCCAGCAGGTAGCCATCCTCGCCCGGAATCGCGGCCGGCACACGGCTTGTCCTGGCGTTGGTCCGGGTCGCGCTGGTCAATGCGGGACCGCGCTGCCGGCTGGCATAGACTGCCCGTGCTTTTGCTGCGGCGACCTCGCCGGACATCGCTTCCGGCCGGCAAGGACGGTCTCCGCTCGCACGGCGCATCAGATCGACATGGATATGGTTGTAGTGCGCGGCGTTGTAGCCCGGCGCCAGCACCGTCGAAAAATGATCGCAAGCGGCAAGATGGACGTCGCGCAAGAAGCCCTGCTCTTCCGGCGTCCCGTGCCATCCGGCTTCAACCGTGACGCGGCGGCCGTCGGAGAACATGAAGGCAGCAATGTCGATCGCGTTGCCGAAGGCATGTTCGGAGATTCCCGAGCCGCCGGAGCCGACCATGCCGCGGCAGGAATACGCAGAGATCTGTTTGATTTCGGCGACCGGCGTGCCGAACCAGCGCATCGCCGCCGGCTGCACGCCTTCGCTCACCCAATGGTCGAGCGCAGAAACAAGCGGGCAAGCCAGAGTGGCGGGCGGCGTGAGGACAGCGGGTGTCATCGGACCGGCTGTTTGCCGTCCACGGGCGGGCCCGAGCGATGGCAACGTACGCTGCGGCTGATAGACCGGTGCATCATAGGCGCGTTGCGGTGGCGGCGAATATGTGCGGCCGGGCGGCGGTACGGCATCGTCGGGAATATCGTCGGGTAATGGTGTTGCGCCTGGCGTAACGCCAGACTCTGCGCCAGGCGCGCTCAATGGGGTCGGCCGGCCGGCCGGTGCAACGGAATTTGGCCGCTCGGCCGGAGATGGTCCCGGCACCCAGCGCATGCGCGGTGCATCGATAGGCTGCGCCGACGCCGGCATGACGGATGGAATTGGCGCGGGCGGCGCGTATTGCGGTTGGTTGATGGGCCAGCGCGGCATCTGTGCGGAATTGGGAATTGATCCGGGCGGGCGCGGATCGTCGGCATAGCCGACGAGCGGACTGCTCTCGCCCAAGGCGGAAACCTTGAGCGGGAAATCCGCACCGCACATGCCGGGACCTTCGATGGGATCAATCTGCACGACGCCGGTGCCGACCTTGACCGAACCCGATTTCATACATTCGACTTCGGCCTGATGGCGCCACGGCGCGCGTTCGCCGGACATGAAACCGCGCCCGCACCCGGCGAGCGCCAGCAGCACACCTGCACCAACGAAGTAAAGACCTACGCCACCCTTCATGCTCGCAAAAATGCGAGCAGTTTCTTTAACGAGGCTTCAACGCTTGCCGCCGGTGATTCCGTTAAGGATAAGAAATCCTTGCCAAATCGGGCCCATTGCCTTGAACTGCGGTATTCACGTCACGCGGGGTCAGGCAATGGAAGGCAAGGCCAGGTTTATTTTTCCAGTCATTATCAGTGCGCTCATTGTCTTTGTGGTGAGCGGGGTCGTGACTTTCACCAATATCGGTTTTCGCGTCGACTTCGTGCCACGTTGGCTCAAGGCCTTCATCACCGGCTGGCCGGTCGCCGCCGTGCTTGCATTTTTCGCAATTCCACACGTGCGCCGCGCAACGGAGTTGATCGTACGGCTAATTGACGGCCAGGCCTGATTTTACTGAGCCGGCTTGATCTCGAGGATCTCGCCGATTTTTTTTACGGTTGTGCCCTGGTCTTCAAGCGCCGCCGCAAACTCGGCGGGCGTTCCCGGATTGACCACCTGTCCCGTCGCGCTGAGCTTTGATTCGATCTGCGGGTCGCTGACAACCTCGCGAATATCGGCCGCGATCCGGTCGCGGACTTTCTGCGGCAAGTCCCGCGCCCCGAGCAAGCCGACGAGTCCATCGAACTCGAGCGATTTGTATCCGGCTTCCGACGCAGTCGGGATATCGTCCAGCGTCTTCGCATGCTGGCGATTGGTCAATGCAATCACCTTGACCTTCCCGGCCTGCACCCGTGGCCGCATGATCGCGTAGGCTCCGACAAATGCGTGGATGCGTCCTTCGGCAAGATCATTGATGGCCTGCACGGCGTCTTTGTATGGCACCTTGGCCATGTCGAGCTTTTCGGTTTTCAGCCACGCAGCGAACAGCAAATCGTTTGCGCCCGTGACCGAGGCGTAGTTCAATTTTCCAGGCTGCGCTTTGATCTTGGCGGCCAGTTCCTTCACGGTGGAGACGTTGAGATCGGCGGGCACGCCGAGTGCGATCAACGTATTGGTCACCCGTGCAATAGGCGTGAGATCTTTTGGATCGTAAGGCAGTTTGTCGTGCAACAGTGTGTGCGCGGTGAACGTGGAGGCCGGCGCGAACAGCAGCACATGGTCGTCGTGGGCATTAAGCACGGCGGTAATGGCGAGGAATGCATCGCCACCCGGGCGGTTCTCGACGACGACCGGCTGTCCCCACTTCGCAGCGAGCTTGTCGGCCAACAGCCGGGCGGTGATATCGACGCCCGAACCAGGACCAAGCGGAATGATAAAGCGAACCGGGCGCTGCGGCCACTGATCAGACGTCTGCGCCTGCGCGAACGGCGCCGCCAAAATCGTGGCTGTTACACAAAAAGAAACAAGGAACAAGAAATTGCGCAGACGTTGCATGGTGACTCCCGGCCGTGACTTGAAGCTGCCGCGAATTTGCGCGCGGCGCGCGGGGATCACGTCATACCAGCGCTTAATACGCAATAACGAATTTGGATTTTATTCTTGTGGCACCGCATAGGGTTTGTACGGGGGCCGAACGATCACGACGCCAATGAATTGCCCCAAATTAGCCACGAAAAATGGCGCCGTACTTACGTTTTGCACTGCGGCATTTTTATAGTCTGTATTTTTTTGCGCCGCGCGATCAATCGGTTGTGCGGCCATGACCTTTGCGCATGGCCCTATGCGCGGATCTGAAAAGATCGGCCTGCAACTACCTTCGGGGGTGCGGCGTTTTGTGCTAAATCCTATTCCTCAACAAGGGAGGCACCTGCCGTGGACCTTGCCTTGAAGCTCGATGTACTGGCTGTGTGCGCTGTGTTTGCTTTCGTTGGCGCAATTTTGCTCGGGGCATTCTGAGTTCAAGAGGCCGACGACAACGCCATAAACATAATACCGGACCTGATCCGGAAAACCATTACAACACCGGAGAGCCACGCTCTTCGGTGTTTGATTTTTTGGCGGACTACGCCGCCACGATACTGGGCGACGCGTGTATATCGTAGTTGAGGATCGGCGCGAGCCACTTTTCCGTTTCCGCCACGGTCCAGCCTTTGCGCACGGCGTAATCTTCAACCTGATCGCGCTCGATCTTGCCGACACCGAAATAAGCGCTCTGCGGATGACTGAAGTAGAGCCCGCACACCGCCGCACCCGGCCACATTGCGAAGCTCTCGGTCAGTTTCACGCCAATGCGCTCGCTCTGCAGTAGCTTGAACAGCGTGCCCTTCTCGGTGTGATCGGGCTGCGCCGGATAGCCGGGCGCCGGGCGAATGCCGCGATACGTCTCGGCGATCAGCTGCTCGCTGCTCAACGCCTCGTCGGCGGCGTAGCCCCAGAACTCCGTGCGCACGCGTTGATGCAGGCGTTCGGCAAACGCTTCCGCCAGACGGTCGGCCAGCGCCTTCACCATGATGGCCGAGTAGTCATCATTGGCGCGCTTGAAGCGATCGGCGACCTCGTCCTCGCCAATTCCGGCAGTGACGGTAAATCCTCCGATATAGTCGGCAAGTCCACTCCCGCGTGGCGCGATGAAATCGCTCAGCGCGGCATTGGCGCGGCCCTCGCGCTTGGACAATTGCTGGCGCAGCGCGTGCAGCACGGCGACCGGCTCGCCGCGCGCCTCGTCGCCGTAGACGCGAATATCATCGCCCTCGGCATTGGCCGGCCAAAAGCCGAGCACGGCGCTCGCCCGGAACCAGTGTTCGGCCACGATCTTGTCCAGCATCGCGCGTGCATCGTCATATAAGGGCCGCGCGGCCGGGCCAAATTTGGCGTCGTCGAGAATTGCAGGGAATTTGCCGGAAAGCTCCCAGGTGGAGAAGAACGGCGTCCAGTCGATATAGTCGACCAGTTGCTTGATAGAATAGTCGCTCAGAACCTTCGTGCCAACGAAGCCCGGCTTTGGCGGCTGGTAGGCGCCTGACCAGTCGAGCTTGAGCGCGTTGGCCCGAGCAGCCGCCAGCGGCAGACGTTTTTTGTCCTCCTGCGCGCGCGCATGGGCAGCGGCAATACGGGCGTATTCGCCGCGGAGTTCGGTCACATAACCGGCGCGGGCGTTGACGGACATCAGCGTTTGCGCCACCCCGACCGCGCGGCTCGCGTCGTTCACGTAGACCGTCTGTCCGCGCTGGTAATTCGGGTGGATCTTGACCGCCGTGTGCACACGACTGGTGGTAGCGCCGCCGATCATCAATGGAAGCTCGAAGCCCTGCCGCTCCATCTCCGCCGCTACATGGCACATTTCATCGAGCGAGGGCGTGATCAGCCCGGACAGGCCGATGATGTCGGCTTTCTCCGCGCGCGCTGTCTCGAGAATTTTCGCGGCCGGCACCATGACGCCGAGATCGACGACTTCGTAGTTGTTGCACTGGAGCACAACGCCGACGATGTTCTTGCCGATATCGTGCACATCGCCTTTCACCGTCGCCATGACGATCTTGCCACTGGAGCCACCGTGCTGCCGGCCGTCTTTTTCCTGCTCCATGAAAGGCATCAGGTAGGCGACAGCCTGTTTCATCACGCGCGCGGATTTCACCACCTGCGGCAGGAACATTTTTCCTGAGCCGAACAGATCGCCGACGATATTCATGCCGCCCATGAGCGGGCCTTCAATGACGTCGAGTGGGCGCTTGGCGCGGATGCGCGCCTCCTCCACGTCTGTCTCGATGAAGTCGGTGATGCCGTGCACCAGTGCATGTGACAGCCGCTTCTCCACTGGCTGTTCACGCCAGGCGAGATCGACTTCCCTGGCTCCTTGCCCGCCGCCCTGGAATTTTTTCGTCAGGTCCAGCAAGCGCTCAGCCGCGTCGGGACGGCGGTTGAGCACCACGTCCTCGCAGGCTTCGCGCAATTCCGGCTCGAGATCGTCATAGACCGCGATCTGGCCGGCATTGACGATCCCCAGGTCCATGCCGGCCTTGATGGCATGGAACAGGAACACCGAATGCATTGCCTGGCGCACGCGCTCATTGCCGCGGAACGAGAACGACAGGTTCGATACGCCGCCCGAGACGTGCGCGTGCGGCAGATTCTTGCGGATCCAGTGCGCCGCTTCGATGAAGGCCAGGCCGTACCCGTTATGCTCCTCCATGCCGGTCGCCACGGCGAAGATATTCGGATCGAAAATGATGTCTTCAGGCGAGAAACCGACCTGATTGACCAGAATGTCGTATGCGCGCTTGCAGATCGCTGTTTTGCGTTCGAGCGTGTCGGCCTGACCCTTCTCGTCGAACGCCATGACCACGACCGCCGCACCATAGCGGCGCACGGTGCGGGCATGATCGATGAACGCCGCCTCGCCCTCCTTCATGGAGATCGAATTGACCACCGGCTTGCCCTGCAGGCATTTCAGCCCGGCCTCGATCACCGAAAACTTCGACGAATCGACCATCACCGGAACGCGCGCGATATCGGGCTCGGCCGCAATGAGGTTGAGAAACGTGATCATCGCCTGCTCGGAATCAAGCAGACCCTCGTCCATGTTGACGTCGATTACCTGCGCGCCACTTTCGACCTGCTCGCGCGCGATCGACAGCGCGGTCGTATAGTCGCCGGCGGTAATCAGTTTGCGAAACTTTGCGGAGCCGGTGACGTTGGTGCGCTCGCCGACATTCACGAACGGGATCTCCGGGGTGCGTGCGAACGACTCGAGACCCGACAGGCGCAATTGCCGCGGCACGTCCGGAATGGGACGCGGGGCCTTGCCGGTGACGGCTTTCGCGATGGCCGCAATATGCTCCGGCGTCGTGCCGCAGCAACCGCCGACGATATTGACCAATCCCGCTTCAGCGAATTCTCGCAGGAGATCCGCCATATAGGCGGGGCTCTCGTCATAGTAGCCGAACTCGTTCGGCAGGCCGGCGTTCGGGTAGGCGCACACAAATGTGTCGGCCAGCCGGCCCAGCTCCGCGATATGCGCGCGCATCTCACGCGCACCGAGCGCGCAATTGAGCCCGATGGTGACGGGCCCGGCGTGTTTCACCGAATTCCAGAACGCGCCCGGCGTCTGCCCCGACAGCAGGCGGCCGGAGCGATCGGTAATGGTTCCGGAAATCATCACGGGCACGTCAACGCGGCGTTCGTCGCAAACCTCGGAGATCGCGAAGATGGCGGCCTTGGCGTTGAGCGTGTCAAAAATGGTTTCGATCAACAACAGGTCGGCGCCGCCATCGATCAGTCCGCGCACCTGCTCGCCGTAGGCCGCGCGCAATTGATCGAAGGTGACCGCGCGAAAACCGGGATTGGAAACGTCCGGTGAAATTGACGCGGTGCGGTTTGTGGGGCCGAGCGCGCCGGCAACAAACCGGCGGCGGCCGTCTTCTTTTCCCGCCTGCACCGCCGCTTCGCGCGCGAGCTTCGCACCAGCCTGGTTGAGCTCGTAGGCAATGCCTTCCATGCCGTAGTCGGCTTGCGCGATGGTTGTCGACGAGAATGTGTTGGTGGAGACGATGTCGGCGCCGGCGCGGAAATACGCGAGATGGATATCGCGCACGGCTTCCGGGCGGCTGAGATTGAGCAGATCATTGTTGCCGCGCACCTCGCGGTTCCATGCGTCGAAGCGCGCGCCGCGATAACCTTCCTCGTCGAGATTGAGCCCCTGGATCATGGTGCCCATGGCGCCGTCGAGCACCAGGATGCGCTCCTTGAGCAGGCCGATAAACTCAGATCGTACACTACGCCTTGTCATTGTGACTCACCCCGGGGCTCATGCATGTTCCCTCTCCTCGTTGGGGAGAGGGTTAGGTGAGGGGGCACATGACTCACAGTAGCGACGATCGTTTTCAAAACTCCGTCGATATTAGAAAGCACATCATTGTTCCAAAAGCGCAGAACTAGATAGCCGTAAGCCTCCAGATCAGCCGTCCGTTTCGTGTCTTCTATGCCGCGTTCAGCGTGCTGCCCACCATCAAGCTCAACAACTAGACGAGCAGACTCGCAACAGAAATCCACGACATAAGATTTGATCGGCATCTGCCGTCGGAATTTCAATTCGTTGAGCCGCCGATCGCGCAAGCGAAACCATAGCGCACGCTCGGCGTCAGTCTGATCGCGGCGTAGTCTTCTCGCTGTGCCAACACGCAATGCCATCACCCCTCACCCGCCCTCGCTTCGCTCGGGCACCCTCTCCCCTTGGGAGAGGGAAGCCCGCGGCATCGCCGCAATGACCACTGCGCCGCGTGACAGTGTGGACATGCCGCGGACGCTCTTCTCCCTCTCCCCGTTGGGGAGAGGGTCGGGGTGAGGGGGAACCTGACTCGATGTGCGCACAATTCGCCTCATAACCCCTCACCCGCCCTCGCTTCGCTCGGGCACCCTCTCCCCTTGGGAGAGCGACGAAGTGACCGGTCGCAGGCCCAGCAGGTGGCAAATCGCGAACACGAGGTCGGCGCGATTCATCGTGTAGAAGTGGAACGTCGTGACGCCACGGTCGACGAGATCGAACACCTGCTCGGCGGCAACCGCCGCGGCGATCAGCTTGCGCGTGGCTGCATCATTGTCGAGACCTTGAAAACGTTCCGCGAGCCACGCCGGCACCGAAGCACCGCAGCGCTTCGCAAAGCCAGTCGTTGCCTTGAAGTTCTGCACCGGCAGAATGCCGGGCACGATCGGAATATCGATGCCACGCGCGCGGACGCGATCGAGATAGCGGAAATAGAGGTCGTTTTCGAAGAAAAACTGGGTGATGGCCCGGCTCGCGCCGGCATCGACTTTGGCCTTGAGCATGTCGATGTCCGCCTCAACCGTCGGGCTGTCGGGATGCTTTTCGGGATAGGCCGAAACCGAGACTTCAAAGTCGGAGGCGACGCGCTTGATCCCCGCGGCAAGATCGGCGGCGTTGCTGTAGCCGCCCGGGTGCGGTGCATATTTCGTGCCCGCCCCGCCGACCGGATCGCCGCGCAGCGCCACGATGTGACGGACGCCCGCGTCATGATAGGTGCGCACGATCTGGTCGATGTCGGCGTGCGTAGCAGCGACGCAGGTGAGATGAGCGGCCGGCGTCAACGGCGTTTCTGCCAGAATCCGTTTGACCGTCGTGTGGGTGCGCTCGCGCGTGGTGCCGCCGGCACCATAGGTGACCGAGACGAAGTTCGGCGCCAGCGGCGCCAGACGTTCGATCGACTCCCAGAGAATCTTGTCCATCTCCTCGGTGTTGGGGGGGAAGAACTCGAACGAGACCTCGATGCGGCGGCTGTCGCCGCGCGCGAAGCGGCTCAGGCGGATGGGGCTGTTCATCAGGCCACCTCCCGCCGTTGGGGCGGCGTTGCCATCAATGCGCGCGTGTCGCGCGCCAGCCACAGCGACACCGCGATCTTGCCGTCGGAACCCGGCTCGGGCGCCAGCGACTTGTGCAGCACCGGCTCGAGACCCGATGCAGTTATCCATTGCGTCACCGTGTCCGGTGCAAACCCGAGACGCCGATGCGCAAATTGCTCGCGCAGGAATTCCTGTTCGTGTGGCGCAAAGTCGACCACCAGCAGGCGTCCGCCAGGTCGCAGCACGCGCGCTGCCTCGCGGATCGCGCGCCCGCCATCGTCGAGAAAGTGCAGCACCTGATGCAGGATGACAACGTCGAATGAACCGTCGGCGAGCGGCAAATCATAGATGTCCCCCTGCCGCACGCTGCAGTTCTTCAGGCCGGCGCGCTCAAGCCGGTCGCGCGCGAGCAGCAGCATGTCGAGCGAGAGATCGAGGCCAAGCCCGCGCTCGATTTCATGGCCGAACAATTCGAGCATACGCCCAGTGCCGGTGCCGAGATCGAGCAGGGAGCGGAACGGCTTGTCGGCGAGCGCGGCGCGGATCGCCTCCTCCACCGCATCGTCCGCGACATGCAATTTGCGGATCCGGTCCCACTCGACGGCATGTGCGCGAAAGTACGCCTGTGCGGCGGCAGCGCGTGCCTGACGCACGGAGGCGAGACGTGCGCGGTCACGCGAGATTATCTGGTCGGCTGGATTGAGCCGGTCGATCAGCGCGCGAGCGACGTCGGCGCCGCCGCCATGCTCGGCAAGGCGGAAGAAGGCCCAGGTCCCCTCGCGGAAGCGTTCGACCAGGCCGGCCTCGGCGAGAAGCCTCAGGTGGCGCGAAATACGCGGCTGCGACTGTCGAAGGATGTCGGTAAGATCGGACACGGTGAGCTCTGCCTCGGCCAGCAGCGCTATAACGCGCAGGCGTGTCTCCTCGCCCGCCGCCTTGAGCGCCGAATTGAGGGCATCGAAACCGAGTTTGTCGTCGCTTGTCATGAGACAGGCCCGTTTGGGCGGGCTCCCACCATATAAAGATATCTTTATACGTTGAAGCGCCTGTCCGCAAGCCCATTACACTGCGGGCTACCCGCGCTGTCATTTACGGGCTTGGCAATCCATGATGTTTTTCGACAGACGGACAGCGGTCATGACCGGCAAAGACTTTGGCATCTGGGAAGGCGAAAAAACCATCGAGCTGCCCCGCGAACACGATGCTGGTCTCTATTTCATCGGCCGCATTCACACGCCCTGGAAAGAGCGCAAGGACTGCCCGAAGAACGCGCGCGAATCCGAGGCAGTTTGTATCATCGATGTCGACGCGCGCTGGGGCGAAGCTCTCAAAGACATCGAAACCTGCACCCACATTGTCTTGCTCTATTGGATGGACCGGTCGCCGCGCACCCTCGTGCTCCAGGTGCCAGGACACGGCGGCGTGCAACGGGGGACCTTTGCGTTGCGCTCCCCTGCCCGGCCTAACCCGATTGCCATGAGCGTGGTGAAGCTGCTCCGCGTCGATGGTACCCGGTTGTCGGTGATCGGGCTCGATTGCCTCGACGGCACACCACTGATCGACATCAAGCCCTATTTCGCCTCAACCGACAGCGTGCCGGAGGCCGTCGTCGGCTGGCACAAGCTCAAAGAATAGAAGCCACAAACGCCGCTTGCGCCTATTCGTTCCTGCGCGTTGAGCGTATTTACCCGCGCGCGTTGGAGGAACCTTCGAACCTCTCGCTCATTTTCTTGACCAAGCGGGAAGGACAAAATTCGAGGGTGTCATGTCCAAATCAGTATCGTTTGCCGCGCTGATGGCCGCCGCTGCGCTGTCGTGCGGCACTGCCAGTGCCGAGCCTCTCTTCGCCTTCCTGGCGCCGCCCGCTCAAACGCAGATCGCACCGCAAGCTGTCGAACCCGCGCCCGCGGACGAACCCGATGACGCGAAGATCGATCCGCGACTGAGGCGGCAGATCGTCGACTACAACGGCAAAGAGGCCGCCGGCACCATCATCGTCGATACCCCGCACACGTTTCTTTATTACGTGCTCGGCAACGGCAAGGCGATGCGCTACGGCATCGGCGTCGGGCGTGAAGGTTTCACCTGGTCGGGCGTGCGATCGATCGAGCGCAAGGCCGAATGGCCAGATTGGTATCCGCCAGCCGAAATGGTTGCACGCCAGCCTTACCTGCCGCGCATGACCTCAGGCGGACCGGGTAATCCGCTCGGCGCACGCGCCATGTATATTGGCGGGACGCAGTACCGCATCCACGGTACCAATGCGCCCACCACCATCGGCAAGCACGTTTCGAGCGGCTGCATCCGCCTGACAAACGAAGACGTGATCGATCTCTACAGCCGCGTTCAGGTCGGTGCGAAAGTCCTCGTGCTGCCGCAAACCGCCGTTGCGCAAGCCAGGCACGCGTCGCTGACGAATGCCTATGCGCCGCAGGTACAGGGCCGGGCGGAAGCGACCTGGAATGGCATCCGGCCTTCCGGTCGCTACTAGTCCTCTGCAGACCTGCCATGAAAGGCCTCCTGCCGGGCCATTTTTTCTGTCATCACCGGGCTTGTCGGTTATAAGGCTGCGGAAATCGGGCAGGCCCGATGGCCTGGATATAGGCGTGCGAAAGCACGCCGTCCTTCGGACGGCTATGCCCGGCCATGACAAAGACGGAAAATAACATGCGTATTGCGGCAATGGCGGCGGGCGCGGTCGGTGGATATTTCGGCGCGCGCATGGCAGCAGCGGGGCACGATGTCTTTTTCATCGCACGCGGAGCCCATCGCGATGCGATCCAGAAAAACGGTTTGAAGATCGAGAGCGTTCACGGCGATTTGCATCTGCCGAAGCCGAACGTCACCGACGATCCTGCCAAGGTCGGACCGGTCGACATCGTGCTGTTCGCGGTCAAGCTGTGGGATACCGAAACGGCAGCCGCTTCCGCGCGTCCATTGCTTGGACCGGATAGCCGGCTCATTACGTTTCAAAATGGCGTCGACAGCGTCGAGCGCGTTTCTGGCGTGCTGGGCGCCGAACGCGTTGTCGGCGGCGCCGCCTATATCGCGACCACCATCGCTTCGCCGGGCACGATCAAACACACAAGTCAGTTCGCGAGGATCCGTTTTGGCCGCGCCGACAAGAAGCCCGACGACAAACTCAATGCCTTCGTCGAGGCAGGCAAGGCCGCCAAGCTCGATATCGACCTCTCTGCCGACATCGAAAGCGAGCTCTGGCAGAAATTCATTTTCCTCACGGCTATGGCGGGCTCGACCGCAAGCTTGCGCTCGCCCATCGGTCCGATTGCAGCAGACCCCGAACTGCGCGGATTTTTTCGCGCGCTGATGGATGAGGCATTTGCGGTCGGTAAAGCCAAGGGCGTGGCGCTGGACCCCGCTTATCTCGAGGAACGTGCGGCCTTTGTTGCGACAAAAATCGAGCCCGGGATGAAGGCGTCCATGGCGCACGATCTCGAACGTGGCAACCGGCTTGAGCTCGATTGGCTCGCGGGCAAAGTGCGGGCCTTCGGCCGCGAGCTCGGCATTCCGACGCCAGCGAGCGACACGGTCTACACCGTGCTCAAGCTGCATCGCATGGGATCGCATTGACCGCACGGAAGAAGCCCCGGCGCATGGCCGGGGCTTCCCGTGCGCAACGGCCGGAAAGGGGCAAACCAAACCGGCCATCCCGGCACATCGTCACCGGTGCGTGCGGCACCCGGTCTTAGCCAAAGATGATCCAGCCGAGAATTCCGTAACCGAACATCACCAGGAGACCAGCGATGATGATCGAGGCGATCACCTTGGCCGCCCTGTCGGCTCGCAGGCTGCCATCTACGCTGGCCTGTTCATTTTTTCCCGTGGTCATCGGCGACTCTTAAAAAATGGCCGCACGTGCAGGCGCGGCCATTTGGAAAAGGAGTATTTGTTTCACGACCACACAACTTCAGAGGGGAAGAGTGGTCCACGTATTCGACTGCGTTTCGCGCGTGCGCGCCTTCGTCAAGATCATTGATTCAGATTAAGGAACGAGGCTAGCCTGACCGGCCGTGAGCTTTCTATGAGCCTTCTATGAGCTTTGCAGCAGCCGGAACCATGTTGGAGCAGCACCCGTTCATTACACGGCTGTTGCAATACGTCGACCTCGACCTCGCCGATCTGAAAGGCCTCGAAGCCATCATCGATGGCGAATTGCTGATTCGGCGGCGGGGGGAAGTCATTGTCGACGGAGACGAATACCGCAAGCTGTGCTTCGTGAGGGATGGCTACGCAGTGCGTTACAAACTGCTGCGCAATGGCAAGCGTCAAATCCTCAACGTGATTTTGCCGGGCG
>DASYSQ010000221.1:0-21685 GCA_036003145.1 Pseudolabrys sp. | reverse complement strand
CCGTCGCGATCGTGCACGACGAGAAGCGCGACGCCGAGGTCCATCAAGGCGAAGGAAACAGCGTGTCCGGCGCCTCCAGCGCCGACCAGCACCACCGTCGCACCTTGCGCGCTGATGGCTCCGAGGCTTTCCTCGAAACTGTGACGCCACCCACGCCGGTCGAAATTGTACCCGGTGGTACGGCCATCCGGCGAAATGGCGACGGTGTTAATCGCGCCAACCTGGGCGGCCTCGGGATCCACCGCATCAAGCAGAGGCAGAATGTCCTGCTTGAAGGGATAGGTGATGTTGGTGCCCGCGAAACCGGCAGTTTTGATCGCATCGAGAAGCTGCGGGAGCCGCCGCCCGGGCAGGTGATCGACGTCCAACAGGTGGTAGAAGCCATCGATCCCCGCGGCCTCGAATGCATCGGCAAACAGCGCCGGCGACAGCGAACCCATAATGTTGGCGCCAACCAGTCCAAGCAGGATCCTGCGCTTGCTCATGATACGCGCTCCGGCTGAGCCATGCCGCCGCCGAGGAAGAGCTGTGCGATGCGCGGATCAGCAAGAATATTCTGCGCAGTGTCTTCGATACGCGTCTGGCCTTGCTCCAGCACGAGGCCGTGGTCAGAAATCTGCAGCGCCTGTTTGGCGTTCTGCTCGATCAGCAAAATTGTGACACCGTTGTCGCGGAGTGCTTTCAGAATTGCGAACACCTCCTGTACCATCAAAGGCGAAAGCCCGATCGACGGCTCGTCGATCAGGATCAGCTTCGGATCGAGCAGCAACCCACGAGCGACCTCCAGCATTTTCTGCTGCCCGCCGGACAAGGTCGAAGCCTGCGCATTGGCCTTCTGGCGCAG
Organism: Pseudolabrys sp.; assembly: GCA_036003145.1. Classification (GTDB taxonomy): domain Bacteria; phylum Pseudomonadota; class Alphaproteobacteria; order Rhizobiales; family Xanthobacteraceae; genus Pseudolabrys. The sequence continues at coordinate 20,841 of DASYSQ010000221.1, read as the reverse complement.
CATCGGAAAGCGCTGCATGATCTTGTCCATGCGGCCCGGCAGGCTTGCCTGATCGGACAAGGCAACTCCACCAAGCTCCAGGTTGTGGCGAACACTCAACTCCGGAAAAATGTTGCGGCCTTGCGGAATATAGGCGACGCCCGCGTGCAGGATCTGGCGAGGCGCGAAATTCGTCGTCACCCGGCCATCGTAGGTGATCGTGCCGCTGCGCGCCGGCAGCAATCCGAAAATCGTCTTGAACATCGTCGACTTTCCCGCGCCGTTCGGTCCAATCACGGTCGTGATCGCGCCGCGGCGTACATGCGCCGTGGTACCGTTGAGAATCGTCATTTTTCCATAGCCGGCAAAGACCTGATCGAGAACGAGAAGCGGATCTGCTGTGCTCATACGTCGACTTTCAATGTCCGAGATACGCTTCGATGACGATCGGGTTACGCCGGATGTCCTGCGGCGTACCCTCAGCGATGAGGCGACCTTCCGCCAACACAAGCACGCGTGTGCAGAGCGCCATGACGAATTCCATCTGGTGCTCGATCACCACGAAGGTGGCGCTCCGCTCGGCATGGTAGGCATGCAACCTTTCGCGCAGATGCCCGAGCATTGTCAGATTGACACCGCCGGCAGGCTCGTCGAGCAGCACCAGCCGCGGCCCGGCCATGAAGGCCATCGCAGCGTCGAGCAGTTTTTGCTGACCGTAACTCAGCGAACCGGCCTGCTCGTCCGCGAGGTGCGACAGGCGAAAGAACTCGATCATCCGCCCGGCGGCATCTCCCAGCCCGGCGTCGGCACGCCCGAACAGGCGCGACGCCATCGAACCCTGATGTTCCTGACCCGCGAGAATAAGGTTGTCGCGCACCGAGAGCTGCGGGAAAACCTGCAGCAGCTGAAATGTCCGGCTCACCCCCAGCTGATTGAGATCGCAAGGGCGCATGCCTGTCGTCAGCCTGTCATCGATGCGCACCTCGCCTGCGCTCGGCTGCAACTGGCCGAGCACGCAATTGAACAGCGTGGATTTTCCCGATCCGTTTGGTCCGATGATGCCGAGGATTTCTCCGGCACGGACTTCAAACGAAACGCCGTCAACGGCGACGATGCCGCCGAAGGCCTTGCGCAGGTTGGTGACTTCGAGCACCGCAGTCATGTTGCGGCACCATCGGTAAACGCCCCTGCTGCCTTGGGCGGGGCGCGCAACATTCCGCCCGCGCGCTCGATCAGCCCAAGCACGCCGGCGGGACAGAATGCCATCATCACCATGACTGCGGCTGCATAGACGATCAGATAATAGCCCTGCGTGACACGCAGCCATTCAGGCAACAGGACCGCGATCAGTGCGCCGACGAACGGCCCGAAGAAGTTACCGCTGCCGCCGACGATCACCATGAGCAACAAGTTGAATGACAGACCGAGCGTGAATGAACTCGGCTCGATGAATTGCACCAGCGGCGCGTATAGTGCGCCGGACAGGCCACCGAGACTCGAACCGATGGCAAAGGCCATGAGAGTATAGCGACGCGTATCGAGGCCGAGCGATACCGCGCGGACCGGATTTTCGCGCAAGGCAACAAAGGCGCGGCCCCAGGGCGATCGCAGCATCCACCAGGTTGCGAGCGACAGGAGCGCGAGCACACCGAGGCACAGGAAATAGAAATCCCGCGCGGCGCCTGTCTGCCAGCCGAGCAATGTCGGGCGCGACGTCCCGGCAATGCCGTAGATGCCGTTCGTCAGCCATTCCTCGTTGCGCAGCACAAGAAAAACGAGCGTGCTGAAGGCGAGCGTGACAAAGGCGAGGTAGTGGTGCTGGACGCGCAGCGCGGGATAGCCAAGCACCCACCCGATTGCAAAGGACAGAAGGCCGGCGGCCATGAATGCAACAAAGAACGGCACGCCCGCGGGTGTGAGCAGCGCAACCGTATAAGCACCGATCCCGACAAAGGCGCCCTGCGCCAGCGATATCTGCCCGGCGTAACCGAGCGTCAAATTGAGGCCGATGGCCGCGATCGTGAGAACGGCCCATGTTGAAATCAGGAAAATGCCGTAGGGCTTGAGGAAAAACGGCGCCGCGATGGCGGCGGCCGAAGCAATTGCAACAGCGATACCGCCGAGCCGCATCATACCGAGCGCTCCTCGATCCGGCCGAGCAGGCCCTGCGGACGCAGCAAAATGACGATGATGAGAATGATCAGGGGAAATGCGCCGCGATACTGCGACGATATATAGGCTGCCGACAGGTTATCGAGGACGCCGAGGATGACGCCGCCGAGCACGGCGCCACGCACCTGGTTGAACCCGCCGATGATCGCGGCGATGAACGCTGCAATGCCGAGCGTCTCACCGTTGGTGAATTTCGCCAGGTAGATCGGACTCACGAGGATCGAGGCGACCGCCACCAGGACGGCGTTGAGCAGGAAGGTATAAAGGACCATTCGGCGCACCGGCACACCCAGAATGCGGGCAAGCGTCGCGTTCTGCGCGGTTGCCTGCATCTGGCGGCCGAGGCGTGTCTTGTTAAGAAGAAGATTGAGCGCGACCACGGTGACGATGGCGACCGCCAGGACCGCCAGGCTCTGCGTCGATACCACCGCGTCTAAAATGCGGATGTCGATTGCCGGCACCAGCGCAGGAAACGGCTGCGCCTGCGAGCTGTAGAAATCCTTGGCGCTTTCCTTGAGGAACAGCGACAGCGCGATGGTTGAAATGACCAGCGGCAGGACGCCGTATTTAATCATCGGATCAACAATGATGATCTTGAACAAGATACCCAGGATAACGATCGACAGCGCAATGCCGATCAACGCCGCCATCCAGAACGGCGCGCCTGCATTCATCGCGGCAAGAACGAAGAACGCCGGCAGCATGACGAACTCGCCCTGGGCGAAATTGATCGTCTGCGATGTCTGCCAGAGCAGCGTGAACCCGACGGCAATCAGCGCATAAATCGCACCGGTCGCGAGGCCGGATACCAAAAGCTGAATGAAGGAAGCCATTGGCGAAGGCCTTTGGCTTCCGCCCGGCAATCACGCCGGGCGGAAGAGATCAACGAAAGATCAGTTGCCGAGCTTAGGCAAGGTTTCGACGATTTTCTGCTTGCCGTCGACAACCTCGCCCAAAAAACTAATCCGGTCTATGTCGCCGTTCTTGTCCCAGGTTGCTTCCATCAAAATGCCGGGCTCGTCCTTAGGCGTGATGGTGATGCCGTGCGCGGCTTGCGCAAAGGCCTTGCTGTCGAACTTGCCGATTTTTTCGGTGACGTGCTTGATGAAATAAACTGCCGTATAGCCCTTGATACCGTTGTGGTCACAAGCATAGTTGAACCGCTTTTTGAACTTCTCGGCGAACTCCTGCACGGCGGGGATGGGCGCATCGACGGTAAGGCCGACATGACCGCGCACGCCGTTGGCCGCTCCGGCGGCAAGGTCAATCACTTTCTGGCCAAGCAGCGTGGTCTCGCCGACCAGGGGTTTGTCGATCCCCTGCTTCTTGGCTTCACGCAGGAAACGTGCGCTCTCTTCTTCATTGAGATACACAAAGATCGCATCGGCATTGGCACCTTTGAGCTTAACGACGTCCGCGGAGAAGTCGGCCTGGCCGGATTCCGTAGAGATGTCGGCGACCACCTTGATGTTGCGAGAATTCATTTCCTTAATAAAGGTGTCCCGACCGCCTTTGCCGAAATCGTTGTTCACCCACAGCACTGCAACGGTCTTTGCCTTGATGCCGTCGCGCATGTAGTTGGCGATCTTCGGCATGCTGAATTGCTGCCCGAATGAGGTACGGAATACATACGGATTACCCTTCTGGGTGATGGCCGCGGCTTCACCGCCGACAATCTCAGGGATTTCCGCCTGCTGCGTGAGCAGCATGTCCACCAGCACGGAGCCCGAGAACACCGGACCCAGAATGACGTAAGGCTTGTTGTCGAGCACCTTCTGTACCTGAGCGCGCGAAGTGCCAGCATCACTTTGGGTGTCGAGCAATGGCGTGTCGATCTTTTTGCCGAGAATGCCGCCCTTTGCATTGATTTCGTCGATTGCCAGCAGCATGCCGTCGCGGAAGTTGGTGCCGGACACCGCGCCGGCGCCGGACAGTTCAAGAATGGCTGGAATGTAGACGGTCGATTGCGCAAGCACCGGGCTCGTCAGGCCGAGGCCCGCTACAACCACCGGCGCGAACAATGCTGAGCGAAACATGGGCAGTCCCCTCCTTCTGATATGACGGCGGCCCGTTGGACCGGGCTTCTGGCCAAGGTGGCCTGCCTTCAGGCCGCCCCCATGATCCGACCTTGCAAATCTGCCCGAACGAGGTCAATAACCAAAACGTGCGGCAAACTTAACATGATGTTATTTGTTCCGGCTCCCGCGCGGCCGCGCCACCGCCTCCATCTGGCTGCGCAATGCGCCGACAAATCGTGCCGCGTGGCTCGATAGCGACCCGTCCTTCCGGTGGACAATATAAGTCTGGAACACGGTCGGCTCGACGATATCGAGCGCCCGTATGCGCGGCCACTGGTCAGCGGCCAGCGTGAACTCGTCGACGATCGCGATACCCAACCCGTGCGAAACCAGGGCGCAGACTGTCGAACCGAAGCGAGCCCGGATCGTTACGTCGTAGTGCAAAGCGTGATCGGCGAAAAGACCGGCCATGATCCGCCCATAAGGATCGTTCGGATCAACGCCGATCAGCGGGTGTTTTACGATCTCGTCCGCCGTCACACGCATGCGGCGCGCGAGAGGATGTGCTTCCGGCACAATGCATTTGAGCCGCCCGCGCGCCAGCGGCTCAAAGGCAAGCATCGGGTGATCCAGCATAGAGCTCAGCGCCACCAGTTCGCCTTTGCCAAGCAACAGGTAATCGACGGCGTCTTCGATTTTCAGGATATCGACCTCGATCAGAAGATTGGGCAACGTCCTGCGCAGATCTGCGATCGCGCGCGGCACCATGACGTTCGCGATGCTTGGCACCGATCCAAATTTGAGTTCGGTATTGGCACCGCGCTTGATTCGCGAAATGACGAATTGCAGATCTTCGACCTTGTCGTAGACACTGTTGATCTGGTTGAAGATGGCATTGGCCTGGGGCGTTGGGGTGTAGCGGCCACCTCTTCGGCTGAACAGTTTAACCCCGACTGAAGCCTCGGCGTGCTTCATGACCCGGCTGATGCCGGGCGATGAAACGTTTAACAGCCGCGCCGCGCCGCCGACGGTGCCGGTTACCATGATCGCGCGGATCACTTCGATTTGGCGCAGCGTAAGCATCAATCGCTAATGCTCCGGATTTCCAATTCATTAATGACCCGACCGAGGGCTCCGACAATACTTTTACCGGCAGTTAACAGAACCGGGTGAATTGCAGTTTTCCGCCCACATCAGCCCTAACAGGTTCGGTAAAACGAAAGCGAATAGCAAGCTTTGTCGCCTAGCGTCCGGGCGGAAAAGCCTAATGGACAGGACGCCTTAAGGGACCTCTATCGTGTCGGCTGTGGTTCGCCCACGCGCTTCCGATGTGCGGCAATACACCAATTGGGATCGCGCTCGTCTGAGCGTGGTGGTCCCAATTGGCGTTATCGTCGCTGTCGCAATTGTTTGCATCGTGGTCGCAGTGCTGTCGTCTGCCCAGCGTGCAGACGTGGTCGCTGTCGATCATGAAAAGCAATTGTTCTCGCGTGCGATCACCAACTACGGTGAGCGCGTGCTGCGTGAAGTGGAAAGCGTTGCCTCCTCGGAAGGCGCGATTCAAAACATCCGCCGCGTCTTCGATCCCGCATGGGCCAAGCAGCGGGTCGGTATGTGGCTGGAGACCTATTTCGATCACGACTACATCTTTATTTTCGACCGCAAGGACGACCTGGCCTTTTCGAGGGTCGGTCACAAGCCGGCCGATATGAAATGGTTTGAAGACGCCCGCCCTGGCCTCATGTCAGTGATCGACTACATGCGCGGGCGCGATCCAAACCTGAGGGACGCGTTCCGTCTCAATCAGGCGACTGTGGCCAACGGTGACGCACATCAGCAGATCGCAGCCATCCACCGCCTGATGGGGCGACCGGCGGTGATCGCTGCGGTTGCAGTCGGCCCAGTCGATGGTGTCCACGCTTCGTTCGATAGCGTTGCGCCAGTCATCATGTCGGTGAAATTCATCGACGAAGGCGCGCTCGCGAGTATCGCTACACAATTGCGGCTGACCAATCTGCGCAGGATCGAACAAGGTCCAATACCGACCGGCGATCTCGCCTTTGACGTGAGCGGTCCGGATGGCAACGCCATTGTGCGCTTTGCCTGGACCCCGAAACAGCCCGGTGCCGAGATCGTGCACAACGTGGTGCCGTTCATCGCGGTCGCGATCACCGGCTTCGCGCTGCTTGCCGCTTTCGTCTTGCGTTACATGCGCCGCACCGCCGCGGCGATTGCGGCCGGCGAATCGCGGCTCCGTCATCTCGCGATGCACGATCCGCTCTGCGGCCTTCCCAACCGCATCTTTTTCGGTGAACGACTGGAAGCGGTGATTGAGGAAGTTCGCGGCGGCACCGCGCCGGCAGCCGTGTTCTATATCGACCTCGATCACTTCAAGGACGTGAACGATACGCTCGGCCATCATGTCGGCGACGAGCTTATCCGCAATGTGACCCTGCGGCTTTCGCACACGCTTCGCAGCGGCGATCTGGTGGCGCGCCTTGGTGGCGACGAGTTCGCGGTGATCTCCTCGATCGCTGGCGACAGCGAACAGATGATGGGGCTCGCGCAACGTATTATCGCGGCAATATGTGCGCCCTATGTCATCAACAGCCAGAATATCATCATCGGCGCCTCGATGGGCATCGCGATGATCGACCACAAGTGCGGAACCGCGACCGACATCATGCGCTACGCCGACATGGCGCTGTACCGCGCCAAGAACGAGGGACGTAACCGCGCATGCATCTATGACGCGGCAATGGATGCTGATCTGTCCAGCCGCAAGCTGCTTGAAGCTGACCTGCGCGAAGCAATCGACAATGACCGCCTGCGACTCGTTTATCAGCCGGTGGTCAACAAGAGCGGCGAGGCGGTCATCGGTGTCGAGGCTCTTTGCCGCTGGACACATCCAACCCGCGGCGAGATCCCCCCGAGCGAATTCATCGCCATCGCAGAGCACAGCGGATTGATCATCGACCTCGGCAACTGGGTCCTTCGCCGCGCCTGCATCGACGGCAAGGCATGGCCGCACCTGATGGTCGCGGTCAACGTGTCGTCGCTGCAATTCCGCCGCATCGATTTCGTCGAGGTCGTCGAGCGAATCCTGCGCGAGACCCAATTCGATCCGGCACGGCTCGAACTGGAACTGACCGAAAGCGTGCTGCTCGGCAACGTCGACACCGCCGAGGTCGCGATGCTGCGGCTCAAGGCGCTGGGCGTCCGGCTTGCGCTCGACGATTTCGGCACTGGCTATTCCAGCTTGCTCTATTTGCGCCGTTTCCCGTTCGACAAGCTCAAGATAGACCGCAGTTTCGTGCGCTCGATCGAAAAGGCGGCCGACGCCGCAGCCATCGTCCACGCGATCGTCAGTCTTGGGCGCGGCCTTGGCATGAAGGTCACCGCCGAGGGCGTGGAGACCGCCGACCAGCAGCTCTTCCTGCGCGCCGCGGGCGTTCATTCCATGCAGGGCTTTCGCTTCGGCAGGCCGGTGACCGTCGCAGAGATCACCGCCCGCCTGCAGTCGCCGAACGCCTTCGAGCTCATCGAAGTGCCCCTCGCAAGCTGATCCGGTTTTCCGCCATAGCTGACGTGCTGCGCTGCCGGTGGTAGCGTGCGCGCGTTTTCGTAGTATGCGGGTCTCTGACAATTCCCGCCGGGAAAGGAAAATCCGATGGCTGCATCTGCAAAAATTGCGTTGGTGACGGGGGCTGGAACAGGTGTTGGCCGTGCGGTCGCGATTGCGCTCGCCAAGGCCGGCTACAATCCTGTGCTGGCCGGCCGCCGCAAGGAGATGCTCGACAAGGTCGCCGGCGAGATCAATGCCACGGGGGCGCAGGCGCTGGCCGTGCCGACAGACGTTTCGAAGCGCGATTCAATCGTTTCGCTTTTCGCAACTGTGAAATCCACCTTTGGGCGGCTCGACGTCCTTTTCAACAACGCCGGCATCGGCGCGCCGCCGGTGCCACTGGAGGAGTTGCCGTTCGAGACCTGGCAGAATGTCGTCGCAACCAACTTGACTGGCATGTTCCTGTGCACCCAGGAGGCCATCAAAATCATGAAAAGCCAGTCGCCGCGTGGCGGCCGCATCATCAACAACGGCTCGATCTCGGCGCACGCGCCGCGGCCCTATTCTGTCGCCTACACCTCTACCAAGCACGCGGTCACGGGGCTTACCAAATCGACTTCGCTCGATTGCCGGCAATACGACATCTGTTGCGGGCAGGTCGATATCGGCAATGCGATCACACCGCTCACCGAACGCATGGCAACTGGCGAAGGCGTGCTGCAGCCCGATGGCCGCAAGATGATGGAGCCGCGCATGGAAGCCGACCATGTCGGCAACGCCGTGGTCTACATGGCGAGCCTGCCACTCGATACGAATGTGCTGTTCATGACGGTCATGGCCAACAAGATGCCGTTCGTCGGGCGAGGCTAGCGCATGATCCCGAAAAGCGGGAACCGGTTTTCGGACGAGGCCATCCGCGAAGGAAAAGGCTGAATGGAAGCACTCCACGAGTGGCATGAATTTTACATCCTGCTCGGCACCGCCGGCGCAACGTTGCTTGCGCTGTTGTTTGTCGCCGTGTCACTCGGCACCGGTTTTCTCAGCGGCAAAGATCAACAGGGGACTCGTACATTTATGAGTCCCGTGGTGATCCACTTCACCAGCGTATTTTTCCTTTCCGCGGTGTGCCTGGTGCCCTCGCATGGGCCAGTTTTCTTCGCGGTCCTGATCGCGGGGACCGCGGTCATCGGCGTTGTGGTGTCGATCGTCATCTCCGTATGGGTCGTGCGCACCGAAATGACGCAATATTTGCCGGACTATTTCGCTTACGGATTGCTGCCGGTCGGTGCTTATCTGGCGTTACTGGTGGCAAGCATCATGATTTATCTCGGACGGGACTACGCACTTGAAGTGCTGGCCGGCGGATTGCTGTTGCTTGCGATCGTCAACGTCCGCAATGCTTGGGATCTCACGTTGTCGATGGTCCGCCGCCATGCCGGCGAACGACGGTCAAGCTAGTCGACCTTACTCACCGTTACCTCGACTCCGGTTTTCACTTTGGACAGCACCTTTACGCTGCCGAGCGCCTTGGCAAACACGTTGCAGGGACTGGCGAGCCGGGTCTCATCACCCTTCGAAATCGGGGTGCGGCCGAAACCGATCGCGATCGCCGGCCCTTGCGGCCAGTAGGCGATTTCCCCGGGAATGATCACCGCACGCGCATCAGGCTCGCGCGGTACATCCACGGGCACATCAAAGTAGACTTCCTCGCCCCAGGTGAGCACCGCCGAGGAAATCGGCAACGCTGCGGCGATGGCCCTGGCAGTGGGCGTGTCAAGCAATTCGGCGTCGAGCTTGAGCGCACCGAAATCAAACCGTATGCGGGCCATGCGAACATCCCTGAAATCCCGGCAGTGCTCATTTTGATGAGCATGGAAGCGTTGGCAAGCGAGATCAGGTGGACGCGGTGCTGGCCAACAGCCGAAGTGTGAAGCAATTCCTGTTTCCCTCTCCCATCGGGAAAGGGACGATGCCGAGCGGGATCAACTCAATGCAATCTGAATTCCCCGCTGATCGCCTTAAGCTCCGCCGGCTTGATCAGCTTGGAGTGCGCGACGCGAACGGAATGAAGCGGCCCCTCAAGCTTCTCCTGCCAGAAGGCCAGGAAGCGTTGCAGCTCGGGAAATTCGGGAAACAGATCGTAGTTCTGCCAAATGTAGGACTGCAGCAACCACTGATGATCGGGACGCCTGTACAGGATGTGGGCGGTTGTCAGGCCAAAGCCTTTGACCTGCCTGCGGAAGTCTTCCGAAACCATCGCGTCCCTCCTTCGAGTCGGACCCAAAGTTTCCATTTCCGGCAGCCTTCATTGCAAGCCGAAAAGGTAAACAAACTGTTTAAAATCAAGGCACTAGCAGCAAGGACAGCGACCTGCTAACAGCCTCGCCCGCATGCATCCTCCCGGCCGCAACCGATAACGCGGTCAGGCCAAATGATGTTTCCATCACATCGGCGTTAACCATTGGCATTGCAGGCTTTTCCGGAATTGTTGGCACTCATTGAAAATGAGTGCTAAAAAAATTCCCGATCCCTCTTGCGGGCAAAAAATTGCCACCCATGTGGCGTGCAGGTGCTGGCGAGGGGATCAGTCAGCTACCAAAAAACTTGATCGTCCAATAATTTAGGAGGACTGCCATGAAGTTCCGTCCGCTTCACGACCGCGTCGTCGTCAAGCGCATCGATGCCGAGGAAAAAACCGCCGGTGGCATCATCATTCCCGACACCGCCAAAGAGAAGCCCTCACAGGGCGAAATCATCGCCGTCGGCCCGGGCGGCCGCGACGAAAGCGGCAAGCTGATCCCGATCGATCTGAGGGTCGGCGACACCGTGCTGTTCGGCAAGTGGTCGGGCACCGAAGTGAAGATCGACGGCCAGGATCTCCTGATCATGAAGGAGAGCGACATCATGGGCGTGATCGAGGGCGGCGCCGCCGCCAAGAAGAAGGCCGCCTAAGGCTGCCGACCCGAAATCCAGATCAGAGGAATACGAACAATGGCTGCTAAAGACGTCAAATTTTCCGTCGATGCCCGCGACCGCATGCTCCGCGGCGTCGACATCCTAGCCAATGCGGTGAAGGTTACGCTCGGCCCGAAAGGCCGAAACGTCGTGCTCGATAAATCATTCGGCGCGCCGCGCATCACCAAGGACGGTGTGACGGTCGCAAAGGAAATCGAGCTGGAAGACAAGTTCGAGAACATGGGCGCACAGATGGTGCGCGAAGTGGCGTCACGGACCTCCGATACGGCCGGCGACGGCACCACCACCGCGACCGTTCTGGCCGCGGCAATCGTGCGTGAAGGCTCGAAGGCGGTGGCCGCCGGCATGAACCCGATGGATCTCAAGCGCGGCGTTGACCTCGCGGTCGAAGCCATCGTGGCTGATCTGCAGAAGAACACCAAAAAGGTCACCTCCAATGAAGAGATCGCCCAGGTCGGCACGATTTCGGCCAATGGCGATACCGAGATCGGCAACTTCCTTGCCAAGGCCATGCAGAAGGTCGGCAATGAGGGCGTGATTACGGTCGAGGAAGCAAAGTCTCTCGAGACCGAGCTCGACGTGGTCGAAGGCATGCAGTTTGATCGCGGTTACATCTCCCCCTACTTCATCACCAACGCCGACAAGATGCGGACGGAGATGGAAGATCCCTACATCCTCATCTACGAAAAGAAGCTGTCCGGATTGCAGGAACTGCTGCCGCTGCTTGAGTCGGTGGTGCAGACCGGCAAGCCGCTGCTGATCGTGGCCGAGGACGTCGAGGGCGAGGCGCTTGCCACGCTCGTCGTCAACAAACTGCGCGGCGGCCTCAAGGTCGCGGCGGTGAAGGCGCCGGGATTCGGCGATCGCCGCAAAGCCATGCTGCAAGACATCGCCATCCTGACGGGCGGCCAGGCGATCAGTGAAGATCTCGGCATTAAACTCGAGAACGTCACGATCTCCATGCTCGGCCGTGCCAAGAAGGTGATGATCGACAAGGAGAACACCACGATCGTCAACGGCGCCGGCAAGAAGGCCGACATCGAGGGGCGCGTGGCGCAGATCAAGGCGCAGATCGAGGAGACCACCTCCGACTACGATCGCGAAAAACTGCAGGAGCGCCTGGCAAAGCTCGCCGGCGGCGTTGCCGTGATCCGCGTTGGTGGCGCCACCGAGATCGAGGTGAAGGAGCGCAAGGATCGCGTCGATGACGCGTTGCATGCGACTCGCGCCGCGGTCGAGGAAGGCATCCTGCCGGGCGGCGGCGTTGCCCTGCTCCGCTCGGTCGAGGGACTTAAGCGCATCAAGACCGAAAACGAAGACCAGAAGCACGGCGTCGAGATCGTGCGTAAGGCGATCCAGGCTCCGGCTCGCCAGATCGCGACCAATGCCGGCGCTGATGGTTCGGTCGTTGTCGGCAAGATCATGGAGAAGGATCAGTATTCGTACGGCTACGACGCGCAGTCGGGCGAGTACGGAAACCTGGTGACCAAGGGCATCATCGACCCGACCAAGGTCGTGCGCTCCGCGATCCAGGGGGCGGCCTCCGTGGCCGGCCTGCTGATTACCACCGAGGCCATGGTCGCCGAAGTGCCGAAGAAGCATAACGCGGCCCCGGCCATGCCCGGTGGCGGCGGCATGGGCGGAATGGACTTCTAAGGTCTGCGCTCAACGCAAAATGCTAAGGCCCGGGAGAAATCCCGGGCCTTTTTTGCTCGGAATGTCCAGCGGGACCCGAATCTGTGGCTAAAATGGCTCACTTCCGTGCTGTTTTCCGCCGCCGGTGTATCTTTCCACCAATCGACAGTAGACTCGCTGTCGCTTCGATTGGGCGATTGGGGGCTATTGATGCAGAGATTCGGGCTACTTGCCTTCGCGGGCGCGATGTCAACGGTCGTGCTGGGCACGGCCGCCAATGCCGCCGACATGCCGGCCAAGGCTCCGGTCTACAGGGCTCCACCAGTCGCGACCTATGACTGGAATGGCTTCTACCTTGGCGCTTACTACGGCGCGGCGGTCCGACATTCGGATGCGCATACGAACTCTTTTGTCGGCACCGTCGACAACAATGCGGGCGGGCTCACGGGCGGTGTCACAGCCGGATACAACTGGCAGTTCAACCCGAACATGCTTGTCGGTATCGAAGGCGATGTCGGGTATCTCTCATCCAAGCATTCGTTCAAGGATTTCAATGATCCCAACATTGTGGGCGTGAAGACCAGCTGGGGCGGCACAGTCCGCGGACGGCTTGGCTATGTCGCCGGCCCTTCGGTGATCTATGCCACCGGTGGCGTTGCCTTCGTGGGCGTTGAAGATACTTTCGGAGGCAATCTCAACCTGGGTGCTGTGCCGATTGTCCAATCGGATACGAGAACCGGATGGACCGCGGGCGGCGGTATCGAGACGAAACTCAGTCGCAACTGGTCGGCCAAATCTGAATATCTCTATGTCGACGCCGGCGACAGCAGTTTTTCCTCTCGTCCGCTCGGCGGCGCAACAGTGGACACTGTAACGTTCCATCATCAGATTCATTTGCTCAAGACCGGATTCAACTACCGGTTCGGCGGACCGGTGGATCCAATCCCGTTCATGGCCGCACCGTTTTCCTCGCCTGACCGTTGGAACGGTTTCTACGTCGGCGCATTTGCCGGCGGCGGCCTGTCTCTCACCCACGTCGCAGGTAATTTTCAGAATTCGCTTGGCGAGACCGACATAAATGACACCGGCTTCACTGGCGGCGTCCAGGCCGGCTACAACTGGATCATCGGCGGGCGATGGCTGGCGGGTGTCGAAGGCGACGTCGGTTATCTCGGCATCAACAAGTCGTTCGGCGAGTGGGACGACGTGAACAGTCCCTTCAATCTAACCAACACGATCATTTTTTCGCAGAAGACCGATTGGTACGGCACGGCGCGAGGTCGCTTTGGCGTCACGACCGGGCCAGCCCTGTTCTACGGTACTGCCGGCGCCGCCTGGGTGCGGGTGCGCGACGGCATGGCCAACACAACGCTTGGCGTCTCAGATATCCAGAGCCGGACGGCGTCGGGTTGGACTATAGGTGGCGGCACCGAAATTGCACTCGACGCGCGATGGTCCGCGAAGCTCGACTTCCTTTACATCGATGCCGGACATAATCAGCGGACCGTAACCGGGAATGGTGGCTTTCCTAACGGCGGTAACTTCGCGGATCGCTTCGAGGTCATCCGCGCCGGCTTGAGTTACAAGCTCGGCGGCTAAACATTCGCGCTGCACTATTAATGCAAAGGCCCGGGACAAATCCCGGGCCTTTTGCCTGGCAGGCGGATTTCACAAATAGAAACGACCACACACGAAAAGGCGCGCGTTCATCCGGCGTCGCCTCGTCGCTAGTGGCCGTCGTGGCGACAAACATTACACATCGCCACTTGCAAATCATATTATACGCCTGAAATGACACCAAGATGACAAAACGGCAGAGCAGCATTTACGTCGGAATCGGTGGCTGGACGTACGAGCCCTGGCGCGGCGTTTTCTATCCCAAAGGCCTGCCGCATGCGCGCGAGCTTGGCTACGCCGGCGAGCATCTGACCTCGATCGAAGTCAACGGCACCTTCTACCGAACCCAGACGCCGGCGACGTTTCGCAAATGGGCGTCGGAGGTGCCCGAGCGATTTGTTTTTTCGCTGAAAGGTCCGCGCTATGCGGTCAATCGGCGCGTGCTCAAAGAGGCCGGAGATTCGATCAAGCGCTTCCTCGACTCGGGTGTGACGGAGCTGGGCCCCCGCCTCGGCCCTCTGCTCTGGCAATTCACGCCGTACAAGAAATTCGACGAGGCCGATTTCGGCGCCTTTCTCGAATTGCTCCCGAAGACATTTGATGGCCGCATGCTGCGCCATGTGGTCGAGGTCCGCCACGACAGCTTCAAGACCGAGGGGTTCGTTGCGCTTTTACGCAAGTTCGAAGTGCCCGTAGTCCTTGCAGAGCACGATACGTACCCGGCTATCGCAGACGTCACTGCTGATTTTGTCTACGCACGGCTGCAGAAGGGCAATGAGAAACTCAAGGCTGGCTATCCACCGAAGGCACTCGATAGCTGGGCCGCGCGCGCTAAAGTCTGGACGCAAGGCGGCGAACCAAAGGATCTGCCGCGTATAGCGAAGATCTCCGCGAAAAAACAACCGCGCGACGTCTTCCTCTATTTCATCCACGAAGCAAAGATACGCGCGCCGGCGGCAGCCATGGCGCTAATCGAAAAAATAAAATGAAAGCCCGTTCCAAGACCAAGTCCAAGGCCCGGGCCAAAGCCAAGGCCAAGGCCAAGACTAGGGCCAAGCCCGCGGAAACGCGGCCGCTCTACACCATCGGTTACCAGCTAGCAAAGCCCGCCGCTGTTCTCGACGAGCTCAAGCGCGCGAAGATCGAGATATTGGTCGACACTCGCGCCGTGGCGGCGTCGCGCCGGCCGGGTTTTTCCAAGCGCCAGCTTGCTGCTTCGCTCGATGACGCCGGAATCGGCTACATCCATTTGCAGAAACTCGGCACACCAGCCGAAGGCCGCACGGCTGCGAGGAGCGGCGACATTGATGCGCTCTGGCGCATTTACGACAAGCACATCAAGACGCCCGAAGCACGAGCTGAGCTCGACGGCCTGGTTGACCTGATCAAAACGGGCAAACGCCTTGCCCTGCTCTGCTATTGCCGCGATCCGAAGACCTGCCACCGTAGCCGCATCGTGGCCAATGTGAAGAGGCGCACATCGGTCAAGGTCGAAGACCTCATCCCGTCGCTGTTCTGATTCATTCGGCAGGTTGCGGCGCGCTTTGCTTTCCTTCCACGCTGACGATCATCGCAACCAGCGCCAACGTAGTGATGAACAGCAGCAGCGCGATCACGGCGTTGACACCGAGGACGAGCGCAAAGCCGCCGCTGTCATGCAGCAGCGATATCATGCCAATTGCGGCACCCGCGCTGACGAACAGCAGGAAATATCGCACCGCATAAACGCGCCCGCGCCAGGCATCCGCGGTATAGCGCGCCATGATCATGTCGTTGACGGTGACCTGGCCATAGATTGCGGCAATCGCGATCGCGAGCGCAATCAGAAGGGCAACGCCGTTCGCATAAGCCGCCCACAGATTGCCAAGGAATCCGATGCCGGTCACGATCGCGAATATCGCATGCGGCGGAATCCACTCGACCACCCGCCCGACCGTCAGTTGCGCAAGTGCGCCACATACCAGCACCGCGGTTGCAATGCTGCCCACGAGAATCAGCGGAAGATCATTCGACAGACGCTCGTCGACAATTTTCGGCAGCGCGATGGTGAGCACGTTGAAGGTCAGGCCGGCGCTCAGCGCGATCACGATAAACAACCCGAACAACATGACCGCAAGGCGCGGTGTCAACGGCACGGCCGGCGCGGATACGCGCGATTTGGCGTGATGGCCGTCATCAGGGGTGAGCCAGAGATAAACTATTCCGGTCGCAACCATGACGACGGCTGGCACGAAGAACGCGGCGCGCCAACTGATCCATGTGGCAAGCGCCGCGCTGATGCCGGCAGCGAGAGATACACCGAGATTGCCGCACACCCCGTTGAATGCGAGCGTGCGTCCCCGCGCATTTGATGCCTCAATCAGCATCGCCATACCGACGGGATGATAGATCGACGCGAACATACCGAGCGCGAACATCGCCACGGCCAGCACTGCGAGATCCGGAGCAAAGCCGGCGCCGGCCAGCGACAGGCCGCACCCGATATAGAAGGCCGCCATCATGTTGCGGCGGCTCCAGCGGTCGGCGAGCCAGCCGGCTGGCAGCGAGAAAACACCGAAGGCGACGAATGCCGTGCTCGATAGTGCGATCAACTCGCTGTAGGAGCGCTGGTAAATGACCTGCAGGCCGATCACGACGGTCGGATAGATCAACAGCACGAAATGATCGAGCGCATGCGCCCAATTCAAAAAGGCGATAGATCGCCGGCGGGCCAGATCGTCGGAACCGGCAGTGTGGCTGGCGGGGAAAGCAGTCATTGCGGCTCCATCCGGACGCGAGTCATTCGCATGCATATACCTATTGCCGGATGTTTGTCCCAAATAGCAGCAATGCAATTTATATCGCGACTTGACCCGTACGCGCGCTTAGGTTGTATTGCCTTTCACATACAAGCTACGGGATTGTTCAAAACTCGGAATTTGAATGAGTTGCCGGAGGCGCGTTTGCGCGACGGTGGTCACCGTTGCGGCCTTCTTTTTCTGTTGCGTTTGGGTGGTGACTGGTCGTGCATGGGCTGGTGACAACGAAGACGCGCGCGTCATGTTGTTCTCCGGCCGCGATATCTGGCGCAACGGAGTTTTCGTCTATGGCGGGTTAGTCTTTGCGCCGGGTGGCCTTGAACAGGACGGCCTGCTCCTGAAAGTCTTGCTTTCGGGCGGCGCGTATCGCTACCGCGCTGAGAACCTCGACGGCGAGCGCTTCACCGGCCTTGAGGCTCTCACACAAGTGTTGCCCGGCTGGCGGATCAAACGCGGCGACGTGGAATTGAAGTTTTTCCTGGGACCCGAATTTCAGAAGCACTCCCTCTCGCCGGACGATCCCGCCAATCGGCTGCGGGGAAACTCATTCGGCCTGCGGCTGGCGGTCGACCTTTGGTACGAACCTACACCCGACACCATGGTTGCCGCAGACGTTTCGCTCTCATCGATCGCAACCAGCAATTCGGCGCGGATCGGCTACGGCTGGCGAATCCTCGAGGACATGCTCGGCGGAGTGTATGCCGGACCGGAAATCCAGTATTTCGGCTCCGAAGGTTATCGGCACCTGCGCCTGGGCGCTCACATCACCAGCATAAAGGCCGACAACGTCGAATGGTCGGCTGCTGCAGGCTGGGCCAGCGACTCGCAGGGCCGAACGAGTCCGTATCTGCGGCTCAACGTTCTCAAAAGGCTTTAGTCGAGCGTGCGGCGGAACCTCGTAACGGCAATGCCCATCGCCACCAGCATCAGAATAAACATCGCGATCGAATCGTAACGCAGATCGGACAGGCTCGAGCCCTTGAGCATGATCGAGCGCACAATTCGCAAAAAATGCGTCAGCGGCAGTGCCTCACCGATCCATTGCGCCCAAACCGGCATGCCGGCGAAGGGAAACAGGAACCCGGACAGCAAGATGTTGGGCAGGAAGAACATCATCGACATTTGCATCGCCTGCAATTGATTCTGTGCCACAGTTGAAAACGTGTAGCCGATCGACAAATTGGTCGCGATGAACAGCGTGCTGAGCGCAGCAAGAACGGCAAGACTGCCAACGACCGGAACGGCAAACAAAGTGATGCCGATGCCAATGATCAAAGCTGCCTGGACAAAGCCGACAAGGATGTAGGGCACGATCTTGCCCAGCATGATTTCAAACGGCGTGATGGGCATCGACAGCAGACTTTCCATCGTGCCGCGCTCGATCTCTCGCGTCACGGACAACGCGGTGAAGATCAGCATGGTCATCGTGAGAATCGTACCGACCAGTCCTGGAACGATATTGAGCTGGGTCAGCGCCGCTGGATTGTAGCGAGCGTGGGTGCGGATCTCGAATGGCATCTCGGGGCGGTTGGGGACGTCGCGGTCATGCGACAGTGCCGTTTTAAGCACCTCACCCAAAGCACCAAGCGCGGTGCCTGAGGCAACGGGATCGGTGGCGTCTGCAATCACCAGCATGGCTGGCTTGTCGCCACGGCGTACCGAACGTTCGAAATTCGCGGGGATCTCAATCGCAAACAGCACCTTGCCGGAAGCCAGCAATTGGTCGACCTCTGCCTCGCTGTGCGGCAATTGGGTGACTTGAAAATACTTTGTATTTTCCAGCGCAGCCAGGATTGAGCGCGACAGATCGCTGCGCTCCTGCATCAGCACTGCCGTCGGCAGATTACGCGGCGTCGTATTGATGGCGTAACCGAACAGCAGCAGTTGTACGAGAGGGATCATGATGATCATGGCGAATGAAACCCGGTCGCGCTTGAGCTGGATGAATTCCTTCACCAGCATGGCCCAGGTCTTGCGCCAAAATCCGTTGCCTGGAAGCCGTCGCGCGGCTGCGGCTGGAAGCATATGTGTCATTGGAAGTTGTCCTGCGCCTTGCTCATCAGGTCGATGAATACGTCCTCAAGCGAGGGTTCAGACTTGGTCCACTCAAGATTCCTGCGTTTGCGATAGGGCCCTATAGCTGCTTCGAGCGCGGCGGTGTCGCGGCCGGACACATGCAGGCTGGTGCCGAAAGGTGCCACCATATCTATGCCTGGCTTGCCGGTAAGTTCGCTCGATAACTCGGCGAGCCCTTCCCCGTTGGCGGAACTCACAACGTAAGTGCTCAAATGCGATGAGGCGATCACTTCATCGACGGTGCCATGAGCCAGCAGTTCGCCGTAAGCAATGTAAGCGATCTCGTGACAACGCTCGGCTTCATCCATGTAGTGCGTGGAAACCAGCACAGTCAGTCCTTCGGCGGCGAGCGCGTGAATCTCATTCCAGAACTCTCGCCGCGCCTTGGGGTCCACGCCGGCGGTGGGCTCGTCGAGCAACAGCAGCTGTGGGCCCGGCAGCGTACAAGCCCCCAGCGCCAGGCGCTGCTTCCATCCACCCGAAAGCTCGGCCGCGAGTTGCTCTTCCCGGCCAGAAAGGCCAAGTCGCTCGATTGCGCCGCGCGCCGCGGCGGCCGGATGGTCGATGCCATAGACCCGGCCGATGAACTCCAGATTCTCGCGCACCGAGAGGTCCTGGTACAGGCTGAAGCGCTGCGTCATATAGCCGACCTGGCGCTTGATCTTGTCGGTTTCGGTACGGATGTCGTAGCCGAGGCACGTTCCGGTGCCTTCGTCCGGAGTCAAAAGCCCGCACAGCATACGGATCGTGGTCGTCTTGCCGGATCCATTGGGACCAAGGAAGCCGTAGATTGTGCCGCGCTTCACCTGCATCGACAAATTACGAACCACGGCACGGCCGTTGAACTTTTTGGTCAGGCCGTGGACATCGATAACGATGTCATGCGCGTTCATTTGCTCGACTCTCGCGGCAGCGTAACAGTGACGGGCTGGCCGACACGAAATTTCTCCGGGTGTTCCGGCCGCGCCTCGATCAGGAATACCAGCTTGGCCCGCTCCTCCTGACTGTAGATCACCGGTGGAGTGAACTCGGCGCTGCGGGCAATAAAGCTCACTTTCGCAGTCAGACCTTTCTCGCAACCGTCGCAGCTCACACCTACGGTTTGTCCATATTTGATTTCGGGCAACACCGCCTGCGGCGCGAAAAATCGGAGCTTGAGATTGGCCGGCGGCAGCAATGCGACCACCGGCCTTCCTGCGGGTACGGTTTCGCCCGGACGATAGTAGATCTGCTCAACGGTGGCCTCACTGGGACTATAGGCATTACGGCGCGCGAGCCGCGTCTGCGACCATTCCAGGTTGGCGTTCGCCTGACGCAATGAGGCTTCGGCGTCATCATAGGTTTTTTGCGTGCCGGCGGCGGCCTTCAGCAGCTCCTTGGCGCGGTCGAAGCTCTGCTGCGCGTTGACGACAGCGGTGTTCCTCACCACAACATCCGCTTTTTGCAGATCGTCATCGACGGTGAACAGGACGTCGCCTTTTTGCACGCGATCGCCCTCGCGTACTTTCAATGTTTCAACACGTCCCTGTTCGTCCGGTGATACAAAAATCAGTTCGGCCTCGACCCAGCCCTGCAACACGTAGTCATTGTTATTGTCACAGCCGGCGAGCGTAAGCGTCGACAGCAGCATCGCCAGCAGACCGAGAACTCTCATTTTTCTCTCCTCGGTGCGAACAGCAACTCGACATTGGTCTTCATCATTTTGCGAACGTCGAGCGGCTCGAAACGTTCGAACAATCCGTTCCAGACAATCGCGACCAGGCCAGGCGCCGCAACAATTTGCGGAAAATCCACGAGACTCTCAGGAATTTCACCGCGCGCCGCGGCACGTCGAAGGAGCGACCGAACAGCGGCAATAATGCGCGACAGCACTTCGCGGTAATAGAATTCGGCAAGCTTCGGAAAGCGCCTGCCTTCGGAAATCATCAGGCGGATAACGTCCTTGCGCCTGGTCTCGTAGACTTCGCGGACAAAGAGTTCGACGATGCGGTCGGCCAGCACAGGC
>DASYSQ010000220.1:0-13312 GCA_036003145.1 Pseudolabrys sp. | reverse complement strand
GGCCCGGCAAACGACCACTTGTGTCTTGGCGGTGCGACCTGCTCTTCGGCCGCGGCAGGCAACACCAGCGCGGCAATCGCGCCGGCCAGGGTGAATCCAATTACGGTACGTCTCAGAACTGACATTGCCATGCCCCCGCTCACGCCTTGGCACCCAGGACCGATTCCGAAATCGAATTCGGCAGCGGCTTGGTTTTTTCAAAAATGCCGAGCAGCGGCATGATGATCAGGAAGAACGCAAAGTAATAAACGGTGAATACCCGCGACAGGATGACGTAGATGCCCTCGGGTTGTTTCGAACCGAGCCATCCGAGGCCAACGCACGCGATCACCCACAGCCAGAAGAATTGCTTGAACAGCGGACGGTAACGCGCCGAGCGCACGCGCGATGTATCGAGCCAAGGGATGAAGGCCAGCACCAGGATCGACGAGAAAAGCGCGATCACGCCCATGAGTTTGTCCGGGATCGACCGCAGGATGGCGTAGAATGGCAGGTAGTACCATTCGGGCACGATTTCCGCCGGAGTTACCGCCGGATTGGCGGGAATGAAATTGTCGCCGTTCAGGAGGTATCCCGGAATGTAGAACACGAACCAGGCGTAGACGATGCAGAAGCACGCCAGAAAGAAACCGTCCTTGACGGTCGCATAGGGCGTGAACGGGACGGTGTCTTTGTCGGACTTCGCCTCGATGCCCGTCGGATTGTTCTGGCCGGCAACATGCAATGCCCAAATGTGCAACACCACCACGCCCGCGATCACGAACGGCAACAGATAGTGCAGCGAATAGAAACGATTGAGCGTCGGATTGCCAACCGCAAAGCCACCCCACAGCCAGGTGACGAGCGTCTCGCCGACGCCGGGAATGGCCGAGAACAGGTTGGTGATCACGGTCGCGGCCCAGAAGCTCATCTGGCCCCAGACCAGCACGTAACCCATAAAGCCGGTGGCCATCATCAGCAGGTAGATGATGACGCCAAGGATCCAGAGAACCTCGCGCGGCTCCTTGTATGACCCGTAATAAATGCCTCGGAACATATGAATATAGACGGCGAGGAAGAACATCGACGCGCCGTATGCATGCAGGTAGCGCAACAGCCAACCGAAGTTGACGTCGCGCATAATGCTCTCGATCGACCTGAACGCCAGATCGACATGCGGCGTGTAATGCATCGCCAGCACGATGCCGGTAACGATCTGCACGCCGAGCATGAACGCCAGGATGCCGCCGAACGTCCAAAGATAATTCAGGTTACGCGGCGTCGGATAGGCGACGAATGAAGAATGAATCAGGCCGCCAATCGGCAACCGTTTCTCGAACCATTGCAGAAATTTGTTCTGCGGCTGGTAGGTCGAGTGTCCGCTCATGATTGAACCTTGAATGCGACGTTTCGCTCAGCCGATCTGAATCTTGGTGTCGGATACGAACTTGTAGGGTGGCAGAAAAAGGTTTTTCGGGGCCGGACCTTTGCGGATGCGGCCCGCAGTGTCGTACTGCGAGCCGTGGCACGGGCAGAACCAGCCATCATATTCGCCCTGATGGGCGAGCGGGATGCAGCCGAGATGGGTGCAAATTCCGATGACGACAAGCCATTGATCGTGGCCTGGCTTGACGCGCGCCGAATCCGGCTCCGGATCAGGAAGGTCGGCGACGTTGACCTTTTGCGCCTCTTCAATCTCTTTTTTTGTCCGGTGGAAAACGAAAATTGGCTTCGAGCGCCAGAACACCTTGATGATCTGCCCGTCGGCGATCGGGGCAAGATCGACCTCGATCGGTGCGCCGGCCGCTATGGTCGAAGCGTCGGGATTCATTTGCGCGATCAGCGGCACCAGTATCGCCGCAGCGCCCACCGCGCCGAGGGCGCCGGTGGCTACATACAGAAAATCGCGGCGCGTGTGCTCCGCCGAAGACACGGTCGTCACTTCTTGGGTCCTCTCCTCCGGCTGGCTTATTCTCCCGCCCGCGGCTGGAGCCCGGGACCGAAGTCTCGCGGCGGCGGGGACGGACCGGTTGCGGCAGCCCTGGAAAAGGCAGGACAGCGCGTCGGTGGCGTTCTATTGGCATCCTTGCAGTACAAGCGCAAGCCCGCAAAAGCGCGGCCGGCAAAAGTGGCCACCGGTTTTGCGTCCGGCCGCGCTTTAAATGTTACACTACGAGCGCAATACCGATCTCGGGCTTACCCGAGATCGGCCACAATTGCCCAAGCCGGCTAAAGCCGACTTGGGTGCGGCCGACAGGTCCCCACCCAGTCTGGTGGCGCGCCTGCACCTGCGAGGATTAGCCGCATAAATCGTTCGTCTAGAGCGGTTTAATCCCCCGCCAGAAGAAATCGCCAACCCACCATGCGGATCGCCCTTTACGAGCCGGACATTCCCCAGAATACCGGCACGATTCTTCGGCTCTGCGCCTGCTTAGGGCTTGAAGCGCACATCATCGAGCCGGCCGGCTTCCCGGTCACCGATCGCGCGTTCCGCCGTGCCGGCATGGACTATCTCGACCAGGTCGCCCTCACCCGCCACGGGTCGTTTGAGGCCTTCGAAGAGTGGCGGGCCCATGAGCGGCTGTCCTTGATACTACTTTCGACCACGGGTGAACGATCGTACCTCGACCACGTCTACGGCACTGACCAGGTGCTTCTGTTCGGGCGCGAGAGCGCAGGTGTGCCGGGCTCAGTGCACAAGGCGGCTGGAGCGCGCCTGCGAATACCGATGCAGCCGGGTATGCGTTCGCTCAACGTGGCAATGGCGGCCGCAATCGTTGCAAGCGAGGCGCTACGCCAGACGAACGCGTTCCCCCGGTGATAATATGGGGCATGGCCCGGCGGGTTCTCGTGGCGACGGCGGTCGTGCTCGTATTTGGCGTCATCGACGCGAATGCAGCGCGAACCTTGCTCAAAGATCTAATGGCACGCGCGCCTGCCGGCGCTGACGGCCCAGCGATGTCAGAGCTTGCGCTCGAAGCCTGCGTGCGCCGTGCGCAGGAACTGGACCGCACCGGAACGGCCATCGATTACGAAATAGCCGCGATCGACCGTGAAGCGGCGGAAGCGCTGCTGCTGCAAAAACAACTTAATGCGGAATTGCCAACGGCCGGGGACTATGATGAACCTGCCCTCAACGAATTCCAGCGCCGCGTTATTCGTCATGAAGAGTTGGCGCGGAAATTCCAGATGGAATTTCCGCTCTATCAAAACAAACAAAAGGCTTACGACGCTGCCGTCGACGAATTCGAGCACGTTTGCGCAAGCCGGTTTCGCCCTGGCGACCTCGACGCAATCAGGAAAAAACTGGACTTGAAATAGATCGCGCCATGTCAAGCCGGTCCAGATCGGATATAGTTCAAACCGGAAGCCATTGATGGACGCCGGACAACTTGAAGCCCGCAAGATGCGTGCGCGAACCTGGTTCGAAGCGCTACGTGATGATATTTGCGTGGCCTTCGAGGCGCTGGAAGATGCGTTGCCCGCGAAAGCTCCCCTCGCCGACCGTTCGGCTGGCCGTTTCGTTCGTACGCCGTGGCAGCGAACCGACCATGGCGGCGCACCGGGCGGTGGCGGCGTGATGGCAATGATGCACGGACGCGTCTTCGAGAAGGTCGGCGTGCATTGTTCGACCGTGCACGGCGAGTTCGCGCCGGAATTCCGCAAGGAGATTCCAGGCGCCGACAAAGACCCTCGTTTCTGGGCATCGGGCATTTCGCTCATCGCGCACCTGCACAATCCGCACGTGCCGGCGGTGCACATGAACACCCGCTTTGTCGTCACCAGCAAATCCTGGTTCGGTGGCGGCGCGGATCTTACGCCGCTTCTTGACCAGCGCCGCAGTCAAACCGACCCCGACAGCATTGCCTTCCATGCCGCGATGAAAACGGCATGTGACTCGCATGCCGAGATTGCGCCTTACGACAAATACCGGAAATGGTGCGACGAGTATTTCTTTCTCAAGCACCGGAACGAGCCGCGCGGTGTTGGCGGCATTTTTTACGACTATCTCGAAACCGACTGGGACGAGACTTTCGTCTTCACGCAGGACGTCGGCCGCGCGTTTCTGCGCGTTTACCCGGGTTTGGTGCGGAAGAATTTCACGATGCCATGGAGTGAAGCCGACCGCGAAGAGCAACTGATCCGTCGCGGCGGCTACGTCGAATTCAATCTGCTTTACGACCGTGGCACCATTTTCGGCCTCAAGACTGGTGGCAATGTAGAGTCCATCCTCTCGTCCATGCCGCCTGTCGTAAAGTGGCCGTGACTCAACCTTGGAGTGAAAGACTTGGCCTACAGCGCAAATAACGCGCCGTCAGCGCAGATTCGGTCGCCGTCGCTTGCACCGCGCAAAGTGCTCTGGCAAAAGCTCGCCGCTTTCCGCATGGAAATTGAGCGACCAGTCCGCGGATTCTTGCGGTGGGACGATGCCGGACAACGATTTGTTCCTGCAAACGATCGAAGCCGTCTACGCGAGCGGGCTCGATAGCGCCCGCTTGCCGCAAGCGTTGGAACTAACGAGTCGCATGCTTGGGGCCGCCGGAGCGACTCTTGAGATCTTCGACAAGTCTGTGCAACGACACAGCGCGTTCCATGCAGTGGGTGTGCCCACGGCCGCACGTACTCCGTATGTCGAGCATTTCGCTACTCTCAATCCACGCTTTCCATTTGTGTTGCGACAAAGCGCCGGCCACGTGGTCTGGGATCATCAGATCCTGGACGAAGACAGCATGAGACGTGATCCATTTTACTCCGAATTCCTGTCTCATCTTGGACTGCGCTATTTCCTTGGTGCGTTGCTCGAACATACGTCCGAGACGGCAGCGCTCGTCAGCGTCCAACGGACACGCAAACAAGGCCACGTTAACAAGCGTGAAATCGCCCTCATGCAGCGACTTTGCCCGCACTATCAACGTGCACACGACGTCGCGACCCGCTTGAGAACAGTCGGCGAGCGCGGAGGTGTGCTGGAGAATGCGCTCGGGTGGCTGACCGATGGCGTTGCGCTGCTGGAGGCAAACGGCAATATCGTCTACGTCAATGACACGCTGCGCATGTTTGCGCAAAACCGTGATGCTTTTCGTATTGTCGACCGCACGATTGAATTTGCGGATCCGGATGCCCGACGCCGGTTCGACGCTGCGCTCGGAGCTGTCCAGCGGATCGGGGATCCATCCTCTGACGCATCCCTGACGGATTTTCCGGTGCCGCGCAGCTACGGGATGCCGGCATTTATGGTGTCCGTACGGCCAGTTGTACCCGGGAGTACCCGCGCGATTCGGCACGTCCAGACCGCGATCATGGTGATGATCCGTGATCCGATTCACCGCAACACCGCGACCGGCCAAGTACTCCAGCAATTGTTCGGCCTTACAAATGCGGAGGCGCATCTGGCTGAAGCACTGTGCACCGGCGCGACGACCGGCGCGTATGCTCGTGAGCGCGGGGTGAGTCTCAACACCGTCTATTCGCATCTCAAGCGGATACGGGAAAAGACTGGCTGCAAGAGCGTGTCAGAACTGATCCACAAATTCGGCGAGTTGAGCGTACCGCTGGGGCCACACTGATCAGTTCAGCGCAGCGCGCCCCACACCAGAAATACACCACCCAGCAACACAACGGCATCGAGGATCGCCGTGTGCACATGCCCCGGCATTCGCTCGACGAAGGCCTTGGCAAGAAATGCCCCTGGCAACGCGGTCAGCCCGATCAACAGCGCGAAGGCAACGACCTGCGCGGTAATGACGCCGGCAAGCCCGAACACCGAAATCTTCACGATCCCGATGACAATCGAGATGGCGGCATCTGTTGCAATGACGGCGGCGCCTTCAAGCCCCGCTGCCATCAACAGCGACAGCAAGATCACGCCCGAGCCCGCCGTGGCACCGACCACGACACCATAACCGAGTGAGGCGAGTGCCAGCCCACCGTCGCCGATCTTGATGCCGTGATGGCGGAGCAACCGCCGCAGCGGCACGCTCAGGATCAGCATGCTACCGATCACCAGCGCAGCCCCGGCGCTCGAGAGTTTCGTATAGCCCCAGG
Organism: Pseudolabrys sp.; assembly: GCA_036003145.1. GTDB lineage: Bacteria > Pseudomonadota > Alphaproteobacteria > Rhizobiales > Xanthobacteraceae > Pseudolabrys. The sequence goes on along the minus strand of DASYSQ010000220.1, from coordinate 7,288 downwards.
CGCCCAGCATGCAAGTTGGAATGGACGTTGCAAGCACGATCGCCGCGCGCCGCCAATCGGCATATTTCGAAAACGCGAAGACGCGGCTGGAATTGGTGAACATCGCCGAGATGGCGATGATCGGCACGACCGGCTCCGCGCCGACCAACGGCACGAGCACCAGCGGCATCAGCGCGCCGGTTCCATAGCCCGACACGCCGCCGACGATCGAGGCAATCAGCGCAACCGCCGCAACCGGGATCAACTGCCAGAATGAAATGTCGTGAAAGCCGGAGAGGATATCCATGGACTAATCGCGTGCTCTTAATCTACCGACCCGCATTCGTCGCAGCATCAGCGATGCCATCGAGCGCGCGACGGTCCTCCGAAAAACCGGCTGCGATCCACGCTTGTTCCGCGGCGGCAATCGCGGCGCCCAATGCCGGTCCTTGCACCACGCCACGTTTCATGAAGTCCGCTGCCTTGAGCGGAAAGACCGGCGCGGTCCACCGCTGCGGCAGCGTGGCGAGCGCGTGCCATTCGGAATCGTGCGCCGTCGCGGTCGAACGCGCCCATCCGAGCAGCACGCGATCCGTGAATTGCTGCGCCCTCAGCTGATACAACAGCGCCTTCGCCGACTTCTCACCGTATAACGGCGAAATGCGGCCCCAGCCCTCTCCCATCGAGGCAAGCCGCTCATGCTCGTTGTTGGCAAGGCGCAGCTTTTGCCACAGCCGCTCGGCATCTTCCGGAATGGCGACGGCGAGCGCGCCAAGCCGGCGCACGGCATTCGGCTCGATACCTATCGCCGCCTCTACCTTCGCCATGTTCTCGAAGCTCGCCAGATAACTCACGCCGCCAAGCACACGCAGCAGCAATCCCGAGTCGGTCATTGAGATAAGCGTCGGCACCGCGTGCGTGGCAACGACAAGTTTCATCATCTCCATGCGCAGACGCTCGCGCGAGAGCTGGTCGAGGCCATCACGGCCGGCAATGCACGCGGCAAGGCCGGCTGCGTCGGGATGGTCACTGGTGCCGTAGGCTGCGTGGAAACGGAAAAAGCGCAGGATGCGCAGATAGTCCTCGGCGATGCGTTTGGCCGGATCGCCGATAAAACGCACGCGGCGCTGGCCGAGATCGTCGAGCCCACCGGTATAATCATAGATCGCGCCATCGCGCGTTGCCGACAGCGCATTGATCGTGAAATCGCGCCGTTCGGCATCGGCCTTCCAGTCGCGCCCGAATTCGACCTTGGCATGGCGGCCGTAGGTCTCGACATCCTTGCGCAGCGTCGTCACCTCGAAAGGATGCTTGTCGATAACGACCGTGACAGTGCCGTGCTCGATACCGGTCGGGACCGGCTTGAACCCGGCGGCCGTAACGCGCTTCACAACTTCTTCCGGCACGGCGGTGGTAGCGACGTCAACCTCGGCGATCGGCATGCCCAGCAATGCGTTTCGCACCGCGCCGCCCACGACGCGCGCCTCTTCGCCATCGCAATCGAGCACAGCGAGCAGGCGCGGCAGCGCGCCACTTGCGAGCCAGCCGGCGTCGTCCAGTTTCCGATCGGTACGGCCCGTCTGCGACTGCATCACTTCGTGGTCCCCGGCACGAATTTGCCGTCTTCCATATGCGCCGGCACGTAGGTTGAACCGGGTGGCGCGCCGGAAAAATGTGCGAAATAGATAAAGCTGCCGAGCACCAGGGCCAGTGCAACGATGGCAAGCGTTGCCACGCGCAGTAGCGGCCAAGACTTGAAATCCATCACGCCAGCCTGGGTCGCCCACAAGAACACCGCGTAAAGCACAAACGGCGTCAGGAACAGGACGATTTCGGTGAAGACCGGACGGATCATCGGTAAACCCGATCGTGAAGATTGCGCAGGATACCAGCCGTCACGCCCCAGATGTAATGCTCGCCGAAAGTGATCGCGTAATAGTGCCGCGTCATCCCCTGCCACTCGCGCGAATGGCGCTCCATGTTTGTCTGATCCATCAGGAAGGTAAGCGGCACCTCGAAGGCCTTGTCCACCTCCGCGACGTTGAGCTTGAGCGTGAAGCCGGGCTTCACGCGCGCGATCACCGGCACGATACGATAGCCAAGCGTCGTCATGTAGAGATCGAGGTAACCGAACGGCTCGATATACGAGCGGTCGAGACCGATTTCCTCCCGCGCTTCGCGCAGCGCCGAAGCGCAGGGATCCTTGTCGTCCTTGTCGATCTTGCCGCCGGGAAATGAAACTTGCCCGGCATGATCGGGCAAATGCTGGGCACGCTGGGTGAGCAACACCGTCGGCTGGGGATGGTCGACAATCGGCACCAGCACAGCCGCCGGACGGATCGGCCGCACCTCCGCGATTTTCCGCATGACCGGATCGGCGTCGTGGTCACCGCGCGCTGGTATCACACCGGGATCCGTGAGCCCTTCAGGCACAGTAAGTGTCAAACGCTGACGCACGCGCGCAAAAAATTCCGACGCCGTGAGGTCGGATGTCACCGCCTCCTGCATTAGAGCACGACCCATCTAAATTTAATCACCATGCTCTCCTGACATTGATTTTTGGCGCGCGATCTTTTCATCGGTGCGCGTTACGCGAACTCCCGCAATACGCTTGCTGCCGCCATCGCAAAGAATTCCCCCCCGGACATTACACCGAACATCATTTTGCCGCCGACCTCGCGTTCCTCCCCGAGCGCCACCAGGTCGTAGAACAGAGCGCGCGTAACCTTCGCCCAGAGTTCGCGTCGCACATGCAAATAAGGCTTGAGGCCGCCGTTCGCCGGCTGCTGCGCGAAGCGCAGTGCGTGTGCTGGACCGGCAGCGACCCAATCGTCGACGTTGGTGCGGAACTCAAGGACCCGTCCACGGTCGCCGGATGACGACTTCATTTCCACGGCAAGAAACGGCACATCGTCGACAACAATCCCAACCTTCTCCACGGGAGTAACCAGGAAATACTTCTCGCCTTCCCGTTTGAGCACCGAGGCGAACAACTTGACCAGGGACAGTCGCCCGATCGGCGTCTTCTGATAGAACCATGTTCCATCGGTCGCGACCCGCATGTCGATGTCGCCGCAAAAGGGTGGATTCCAGAGGTCGACGGGTGGCGGACCCCTGTTTTCGGGGGGCAGCGATGCCGTCAGTGCTTCCAAACCGCTCTGCCCTGCCTTCGCCATTGTTTTCCTTCGATAATCGGGCCGCCGCGCGCCTGTTCGCATCTTCGTGATTGGCCGGCTCGGTGGCGGAAGATAGCGTAAGCTTGGCCACAGATTGAGGCAGATTCGCCCGAATGACGCAGCAATATCGGCTCTGGTGTGTTTGTTGCATAGCACCCGGCGAGGCTCGTGACGGTCGACGAAAGGAATAGGAATCATGGCGAAGGCGAGCGGCGAAAGTCTGGAAAAACTGGAAGACATGATCGTGCGCGCCGCTGAATCGACGGCCGCGCACGTCCGCGCCGCAAAGGACGCGATCGGGGCCGTAATCTTCGGTCAGGACCTCGTGGTAGAGCGCGCCTTGGTCACCGTGCTCTCCGGTGGTCACGCGCTCCTTGTGGGGGTGCCGGGCCTCGCCAAAACCAAGCTGGTTGACACAATGGGCACCGCGCTCGGCCTTGATGCCCGTCGTATCCAGTTCACCCCCGATCTGATGCCGTCCGACATTCTTGGCACCGAGGTGCTGGAAGAAAACCCGGGCGGCAAGCGCAGCTTCCGCTTCATTGCAGGCCCGGTATTCGCGCAGTTGCTCATGGCGGACGAAATCAATCGCGCCTCGCCACGCACGCAGTCAGCGCTTCTGCAGGCGATGCAAGAGCAGCATGTGACCGTCGCCGGAGCCCGCCACGACCTGCCCAAGCCGTTTCACGTCCTGGCAACGCAGAACTCGCTTGAGCAGGAAGGCACGTACCCGCTGCCCGAAGCACAGCTCGACCGCTTCTTGATGGAAATCGATGTCGACTATCCGGACCTGGAGGCCGAACGCAGGATCCTGTTCGATACGACTGGCGCGGAAGAGTCGCGCCCCAAGGTGGCGATGAGCGCGGACGATTTGGTGGCAGCACAGCGCCTGGTCCGTCGTCTGCCGGTCGGTGAGTCCGTGGTGGAGGCGATCCTGGCGCTTGTGCGGTCCGCACGGCCTGGTCCCGAAGGGGGCGAAATCGGCAAGCTCATCTCCTGGGGTCCGGGCCCACGCGCAAGTCAGGCCTTGATGCTGGCCGTGCGTGCACGCGCGCTTCTGGACGGGCGCTTCGCGCCGTCGGTCGACGACGTGCTCGAACTGGCCGAGCCCGTGCTCAAGCACCGCATGGCCCTGACCTTCGCCGCCCGCGCGGAAGGCGAAATCATTCCCAATGTGATCCGGCGGCTGAAGGCGCGCATCGGATAGTGGCGATGGTGGAGTCACGGCCGAACAACATCGAGACCAGCGCAGTACGGCAGGCAACTGTCGGCGCTCGTAAGCTTGCCGACGCCATGCCGCGGCTCATTCTTGAGGCGCGCCGTGTCGCATCGACAGTCATTCACGGTCTGCACGGCCGCCGCCGCGCCGGACCGGGGGAGAATTTCTGGCAATATCGCCGTTTCGTATCGGGTGAGCCTGCGCAAAATGTCGATTGGCGGCGCTCCGCGCGCGACGATCATCTTTATGTGCGCGAGCGTGAATGGGAGGCCTCACATACGGTGTGGATCTGGCCGGACCGCTCGCCTTCGATGTCTTTTACATCTGCTTTGTCGAACGACAGCAAGCTCGAGCGCGGCCTTGTGATCTCCTTCGCGCTCGCCGAGGTGCTGGTGCAGGGCGGCGAACGCGTCGGCATTCCGGGCCTCATGCGCCCGACCGCAAGCCGCAACGTCATCGAAAAAATGGCGGAAGCGTTCCTGCATGATCCAACCGAGCGCGCCAGCCTGCCGCCGTCGTTCGTTCCGTCACCGTTATCCGAAATCGTGATGCTGTCGGACCTGTGGGTCCCGATTGGCGAGGTGAGAAACACAATCGCCCAGCTTTCTGCCACCGGCGCGCACGGACATGTTGTACAGGTCGTTGATCCGGCTGAAGAAAGCTTCCCGTATTCCGGCCGTGTCGAGTTTATAGAGCCGGAAGGCGCCGGCAGCGTTACTGCCGGACGCGCTGAAACGTGGCGCAACGATTATCAGGGCATCGTCGAGCGTCACCGGGCAGCGACCCGCGCCGAAACGGATTTGCGCGGCTGGAGTTTCGCTATCCATCGCACCGACAGGCCGGCGAGTGAGCTCCTGCTGGTGCTGCATTCGCGCATGGGGGACAACGCACAACCAAACCTCGTCAATAGTCGGTACGCCCCGGCAAGCCCTGCGAGCGCCGCATGATCGGCTCATTGCCGCTTGGCTTTGCCCAACCTCTGGTTCTGCTCGGGTTGCTCAGCCTGCCGATACTGTGGTGGCTGCTGCGGTTGGTGCCGCCCCGCCCGCGGCGCATCAATTTTCCGCCGACGCGTTTGCTATTCGAGATCGCTCCCAAGGAAGAAACACCGGCGCGAACGCCCTGGTGGCTCACGCTGCTGCGGCTTACGCTGGCGGCGCTCGTCATCATCGCCGCTGCCGGACCTTTGTGGAATCCACCACTCGCGACAGCAGATCGGGCCGCGCCGCTGCTAATCCTGTTCGATGATGGTTGGCCGGCCGCGTCAGCCTGGGATGCGCGGCTGCGTACGGCAGACGAGATGATCGCTCGGGCCGAAGCGGACAACCGGGGCGTCGCTGTACTGCCGATGTCGGAAACAGAGCGCGACATCTCGCTGCAGATCGCAGGCGCCGCTCGCGTTCAAATCAAGCAGATCAAGCCGAAGCCTTACGGGATCGAGCGCACGGACGCGCTTCCGATGATTGAGCGCTTTCTGGCAACCAGCCCGAACGTCGAAGTTATCTGGCTTTCGGACGGCGTCGATCTCGGCAAGGGCGCCAACTTCGTTGAAGGCCTGAAGCGGATTGCCGGCAGCCATTCGCTGACCGTGGTCGAGGGAGGCCTGCCGCCCTCACATGCGCTGACCGCAGCCGACAATGCTGCCGGTGCGCTGACCGTGAAGGTTCTGCGCACGCAAACGAACCCTGGCGATACCGGCCTGGTGAACGCGATCGACCTCAAGGGCCTGCCGGTGGGTGAGGCACCTTTCAGTTTCAAGTCCGGTGAGCGCGACGCCGACGCAGTGATCGATTTGCCGGTCGAAATTCGCAATGACGTGGCGCGGCTTGAAATCGTCGGCGAACGCTCAGCGGGCGCCGTGCAGTTACTCGACAAGCGCTGGCGCCGACGCACTGTCGGCGTCGTTTCCGGATCAACCGCAGACCGCTCGCAGCCATTGATTGGCGCGACCTACTATCTTTCTCGCGCGCTCAACCCGTTCGCCGACGTCAGCCTTTCGGAAGGCGCGGCACCTGCGGAAGCTGTGACGCGATTCCTCGACCGGCATTTGCCGATGTTGATCCTTGCCGATGTCGGCAACGTGACCGACGCCCTCGATCGCTTGAACAAGTGGATCGACAATGGCGGCGTGCTGGTTCGTTTTGCCGGACCGCACCTCGCGCAGGCCGACGACAATCTCGTGCCGGTGAAACTGCGGCGCGGCGGCCGAATATTGGGTGGCAGCCTGAGCTGGGACAAACCGCAGCCGCTCGCCGCCTTCTCGCGCGAAAGCCCCTTCAACGGAATGGCGGTTCCGACTGATGTGACAGTGACCCGGCAAGTGCTGGCGGAACCGGACTCACAGCTGACCGACCGTACCTGGGCGACGCTTGCTGATGGCACGCCGCTGGTCACCGCCGAGCGTCGCGGCAAAGGATTGATCGTGCTGTTCCATGTGACGGCCGATAGCCGCTGGTCCGATCTGCCGCTGTCAGGCACTTTCGTCGACATGCTGCGGCGACTGGTGGCGCTCGCCGGCGCCACCGCAACGGCCGAAGGCGAGAATGCTGCCGCGGAGAATACCAGTAGCCGTACGGCTCAGGTCGTGCCTCCGACACGCGTTCTTGATGGATTCGGCGCGTTTACAACACCGCCGCCGACCGCCCGTCCCATTCCGAGCAATTTTAACGGGCGCGGCAGCCTCGATCATCCGCCAGGCTTCTATGGTCCGCCGGAAGGCCTCGTCGCAGTCAATACACTGGCAGCAGCCGACCGGCCGGTTCCACTCGATGTTTCTGCGCTCAACGCACGCATGGACGTCTACCGACACGGTGAGCCGCTCGATCTGCGAGGGCCAATCTTACTCACCGCGCTCGCTTTGCTCATGGTCGATGCTCTGGTCGTGGTCATGTTGTCGGGCGGTTTAGGTGCCCTG
>DASYSQ010000219.1:0-23248 GCA_036003145.1 Pseudolabrys sp. | reverse complement strand
GCCCATTGGCCGTTGGGCCAGTTTGACAGGCCGGTGCTATCCCCCTAAAACCCGCGCGCCCGGCGGATTTCAAGGTCTGCCGGGCGTTTCGCGACCCGTGGCAAGGCCTTGCGCTTACGAGGCTATGCCTGTCGGTTCCGGCCTGCCGGGACAGAGGAGGGCGCGATCCTCAGCAACAGCAACGACAATCGAGGACGCGAATGACCAAGCGCATGGAATCCAAGTACAAGATCGACCGCCGGATGGGTGAAAACATCTGGGGCCGGCCAAAGAGCCCGGTCAACCGGCGCGAATACGGCCCCGGCCAGCACGGCCAGCGGCGCAAGAGCAAGCTCTCCGACTACGGTGTTCAGCTCAAGGCCAAGCAAAAGCTGCGTGGCTATTACGGAAATATCTCGGAGCGGCAGTTCCGCGGCATTTACCAGGAAGCCCGACGCCTCAAGGGCGACAGCGGGGCCCATATGATCGGCCTGCTGGAACGGCGGCTCGACGCGGTCATCTACCGCGCCAAGTTTGTGCCCACGGTGTTTGCCGCGCGGCAGTTCATCAGCCACGGCCATATCCGTGTGAATGGCAAGCGGGTGACGATCCCGAGCTATCGCGTGAAGGTCGGCGAGGTCGTCGAGGTCAAGGAAAAGTCGAAGCAACTGGCGCTGGTGCTGGAAGCCCAAGCCTTGGCCGAGCGCGACGTGCCTGACTATATCGAGGTCGACGGTTCAAAATTGACCGCCAAGCTTTCGCGCATTCCGGTGATCACCGACGTGCCCTATGCGGTCCAGATGGAGCCGCATCTGGTAGTTGAATACTACTCGCGCTGACGCCCCTCATCCGCGACGAATCCGGTCTGGTCGGCGCGAGAGCGCCGGCCGGCCGCGCCGGAGCGGGGGAAGACCGAAAATCCCAAAATCGATTTCGATGAGCGCAGGCCAAGGTTGGCGCGCTCGCTGAGTTATCCCCGGTTAAAACCGCCGTGCACAGCTTATTTTGTGGCAGCATTGCGACTATTCGCTACATTTAGTAGGCGAAAAGCGCTAGTAAGAATGCGCGGTCCTCGAATCAGGGACCTGCCTAGGGAGACTCCGCAATGAAAGGGATCGATACCATCAAAGAGTGGGTCGGGGCGTTGACGGAATTAGCTCTAATGCTGTTGGCACTGGCGATCGTGCTTTCGCTTTTGGTCGGCGCAAACCTGCCGTTCTTCGGCGCCGTGACAGCAAACATCATGGGCTGGGTAAAGGATATGGGCGGGAACGGTCTCGTCGGTCTGATTACTCTCGGGATCGTCCTCTGGTTGTTCTCCAACCGTAAAATGGCCTAAGGCCCGCGTGCGACCAGCCTGATCAGTTTTGCTGACGCAATCGGGGTGGGGAGCTTTGGCCCCCCACCCATAAGCCGTATGTGTCATCAAGAGGTTCTGCCATGCTCAAATTCATGGCCAACGCAAAAGTGGTCTTGTGGGAATTCGTCGAACTCGGCTTCGTCACCATTCTCGCAATCATGCTGATCTACCTGATCCTCGGGCAGGGCTCCGGGGTGTTCGTGACATCGGTCGCCGATAACGTCACGAAGTTCGCGAGTGGTGTACCGACACAGAGCTTGATCGGACTGGCGCTGGTTCTGGGCGTCATCTACCTCATCATGAATCGCCTGAACCGCAAGCGTTAGTCGAAGGGTCACCACGGCAGAGCGGGCGACTCGCCTCAGTGGCGGGAAGCATGGCATTGGCGTAGAAGGCGGTACGTCTTCGCGAAGGCCTTCTGCCGATGTTGAAGTTGAACCGCCGCACACTCCTCGCCGCCACAGCCACCGGCCTTGCAACGTACGCCCTTCCCGCTTTCGCGGCGGTTCATTATCCGCTCAAGCACGGCGCCTTCGAACTGACGATTGTCAGCGACGGGCATCTGGTACTGCCGACAAGTTTTCTGGCACCCGGCGCGCCGCCGGCCGAGCGCGAAGCGTTACTTAAGGCGGCCGGCCAAACCGGCGAGCAATATAATTCACCGACCAACGTGACGCTGATCCGCGCGGGCAGCGACCTGATCCTGGTCGATACGGGCTCAGGCGATCGCTTCATGCCGACGGTCGGCAAATTGTGGGACAATCTCAAAACCACCGGTATCGACAAGGCGAAGATCACCAAGGTCGTCTTCACCCATGGCCATCCCGACCATCTCTGGGGGACGGTCGACGAACTCGATGAACTGGTGACGCCCGGTGCAGCTTTCTACGTGGCCGGCGCGGAATGGGATTTCTGGAATGGCGACAATGCGGCACGCGGCCTGGCGCCCGAGCGCGCGGGCTTCGTCACCGGCGCGCGCCGCAACTACGCGGCCATCAAAGGCAAGGTGAACATGGTCAAACCGGGGGATGAAATTGTCCCCGGGCTGCGCATCATCGACACACCGGGCCACACGCAAGGCCACGTTTCGCTCGAACTCGCCGGCGGCGACGGGCTGATCGTAGGGGGCGATGCCCTCACCCACCCGCTCATCTCATTCCAGCATCCCGGCTGGAAACCACCCACTGACCATCTGCCGGATCAGGCGGCGGCCACGCGGCTCACGCTGCTGGATCGGCTCGCGACTGACCGCTGCAGACTGATCGGCTTTCATCTGCCCTATCCAGGCATTGGAACGGTAGAACGCAAGGACAGCGCTTACCGCTTCGTCCCGGTCGTCTAGCATCGCTTGGCTGCCGCCACAGTCCCGCGCAAGCGCCCCCTGGGAAGAAATCTTCTCTAATTCGTCAATATTGCCCCTTCGGCTCAAGCCCGAACACGTGTTGTCCGTACATTGCCGAGACTGAATCCCAATTCAGGCTGATGTGCGAACTCAGGGCATGGATGTCGCGCCAGAATCGCTGCACCGGATGTTGCAAGCCGAGCGCCGAGCCGCCCGCCGCTAGGAAAACAGCGTCGACCGCCTGGACCAGAAGCTTGGTGGCGAAAGAATGGGTAAGGCGATTGCGCATGCGTAACGCGACATCCGCCGGTTTGCCGGCTGTGACGGTCGCGAGCGTGTCGTTGATATCGCGATAGATCATCAACTGCGCCGCATCAATTGATGCCGTTGCTTCGGCGACACGCATCTGGATGGTGGTGAACTCGCTCATCTTGTTGTTTCCGCCGGCCACGGCACCACGTGTTGTGCGGCCCGCCGCCTGCTCGGTGAACACCTCAAGCGCACCGCGGGCCATGCCCAGAGCCGGAGCAACAAGACAATGCGGCACCACCGCCAGCATGGGCTGGCGATAAAGCGGGTTGGTATTGGTTTGAGTGCCAGGGCCATTTCCCGTCAACATCTCGTTGAAGGTGACGGCGCGGTAGTCTGGAACGAATTGATCGTCAACGACGATGGTCTTGCTGCCGGTGCCGGCCAACCCCATCGTGAACCAGTCGTCATGGACCGTGAACTGTGATCGCGGAACAAGGAAGAAGCCCGGCTTCGGTCCATCCTTGAGCGGCAGCATCCCGCCAAGAATTCCCCAATTCGCATTGTCACAGCCGCTGGCGAAACTGAACCGTCCGCTCAGGCGGTAACCGTCTTTGTCCTGCACGGCCTTTCCGGTTGGTGCGTAGGAGACGGCGGCGATCGCATCGCGATCCTCACTCCAAACTTCCTGCTGAGCCTTTTCGGGGTAACAGGCAATCAGCCAGGGATGTACGGCACCGAGGCTGTAAACCCATCCGGTTGAGCCATCGCCAGCCGCGACAGCGGCTACCAGATCGACGAATACGTCATAGCCGTACTCGAAACCGCCGAATCGGGCCGGCTGCATGATGCGGAACAACTCCGCCTCTCGCATTTTGCCAATCAGCGCGGCCGAGACCTGACGGTTTTGTTCGGTTTCGAGAGCGTGCTCCCGCGCCAATGCCCCAATTGCACGGGCGCGGTCCATCAGCTCGTCCATGCTCGGCTTTACAGAGCCTTTCGCTCGCGCGGCTTGAATTGTGTTAACCGCCATGCCCGAGCTCCCATGCTGTGCCCAGCCAGTGGAAATCTACAGCTTCATCATTTCATCCGGTGGCATCGGGCCCCAGAGGTTCGCTGCCGAGGGATCCTTTGGCCATACCTTCGGGCGCTGGGGATTGTCGCGGTGCCACGGCCGCGGCTCGAAATAACCCAGCGCCTCGTCTTTCATCTGATCCAGCTCGGCAAAGAGCTCGGTGATGAAACCGGCCGGACTCTGGTGATAGGCAAACAGATTGTGGCCAATGCCGTGGCGCCCCGGACCCCACAGCATCTTGTACCCATTGATACTCAAGTAGTCGCACGCGGTCTGCAGGTGCCCCCAATCGCGCAGCTCGAATGCCGTGTGGAAATGGCGGTTCGAACCCGTGCCGATCAAGTTGATGGTGTGGTGATCAACGCCGCAACGGAGGAACGAGAAGAAATCTCCCATCCAGTCGGAGACACGGAAGCCCAGCACATCGCAATAGAACTTGGTCACAAGCTGAGCGTTCTCGCAGTGGAACGCGACGTGACCGAGCTTGTGCGGGACAACGCCCTTGGCCTGGAATTTCTCGTGCAGGAATTCAGGCCGCTTGAATACCTCCATTATGGTGCCCTTTGGATCTTCAAAGCAAACCATGTCTGCGATGGTTGGCTCGGGATCCTTCTTGCGGGAGGTCTTCACGTTCATTGCCGCGGTTTGCTTCTCAAACGCGTCGAGATCGTCGTCGGGGCCGATCTGAAATCCGATGCGCGTGCACTTGGCCTGCGAGCCTTTTTTCAGGACGATCGAGTGATGGTCGATCGTGCTTGAAAGATAGGCGGCATCCTTTTCCCTGGCGGAGAGCGTAAGGCCAAGAATGGCCGTGTAGTACTCGACCTGCCGGTCTAGATCGGGGAGTTCATAGCTCGCATGAGCAATTTTGCGCACGCCAATCATTGCATCACCTCGTCCTAGTGTCTGATTCCCTGGCCTGTGCTTCGGGTTCGAAGATTTCGATGATCGATGCCACGTCCCGCTCGCCGATCTGCGGGAGCGCGCGATGGAAGATATCGAGCAAAACATCGATCAGCGGCGTGTCCACGCCGACCTCGTCCGCCAATTCCTTGCCACGCTCGAGATAGTGCGCAAGACCCTGTGCTGAGCCTTGCTGCGGCATGAATTTACGCTGTGCCATCCAGGGCGCACGAATTCCAAACTGTGTCGAGCCGCCGCTGCCGTTGGCCACCGCCTTGATCATCAGGTCGACATCGACGCCGGCGCGAAGCCCGATCGCCATCGCCTGCGCCGTGCCGGCGATGTGCAGGCCGACCATGATATTATTGATCACCTTGACTGTTGTCGAAGACCCGAATGGACCCAAGAAAATCGATATGTCGGCGAACGTCTTCACGATTGGGGCCAGGCGTTCGCACGCTTGCGCATCGCCACTGAGATAGATCACCCCCTTGCGGGCCTCGACCATCCCGGGCGTTCCGCCGACCTCACCATCGATGAAAATGGCGCCCTTCTCCGCCAAAGGAGCGATGTATCTTTTTTTTACCGGTACCGCGTGCGAACCGAACTCGACGACAATCTGACCGGGCTTTGCCGCCTTCGCGATCCCGTGCGGGCCATTCACGACCTCCTCAAGCGCTTCGTCTGAAGGCAGACATGTGAAGACGAGGTCAGCGTCGGCCGTCGCATCGGCCGGCGATTTCACCGCGGTTCCCCCGGCTTTTTCGAATTCTGCGAGCGAACTCCGCCGATAACCGAGCACACGGTGGCCGGCCTTTATGAGGTGTCGGCAGATCGGGAGGCCAACCTTGCCGACGCCGACAAAACCGATCGTTTCCATTACGTCCTCTCGCGCTGTGCCGCCTTGTCCTGCGCAATCCCGGTAGAGCAGTCGGAGAATTTCGCTGTCATGCTGGCACCGTTCCTTAAGGCCCGTCCTGAATCATGCGATTCACCAAGGTTCCGCACCCATCGACCTCAATTTTTACTTCGTCGCCGACCTTGAGAAATTCGCCGCGAGGCATCCCAACGCCGGCAGGCGTTCCCGTCGCTATTACATCACCGGGCTGCAAAGTCACATGACGGCTTAGATAGGCGACCTGTTCAGCGATACCGTGCACCATCCGGCCGGTGTTTGAGTTCTGCTTCAGAACACCATTGACCCAAAGCTTGATAGACAGGTCGTTGGGATCGCGAATGTAAGACGCCGGTGTGAACCACGGGCCCATCGGCGCGCCGTCCTCAAAACACTTCTGACCGATCCAGTCGTAGATAAACGGCGTGCCCTCGCGCTTCATGAGATCGCGTGCCGAGAGGTCGTTGACGATCACGTAGCCGGCGATCGCGTCAAGAGCCTTTGCCTCGGATATATTGCGCGTCGGACGCGCGATAACAGCGCCAAGTTCCGCCTCCCAATCAACCTGTTTTGAGAAATTCGGAAGTCGAGCAGCCGCATTATGACCGATGATCGAGCCTGCCGTTGTTTTCATGAAAAACCACGGCTCGGCGCCTTTCGTCATCGAGGGCGCTTTGCCTGTTGTGCGTTTGGCGATCTCGGCCATTTCCTCGAGATGGTCCCAGTAGTTCGCGCCGGCGCAGAACAGTGCGCCCGGATACAAAATGGGCGCCAGCAACGGCAGATCGGAGAGCGCAAAACCGTCTTTGGGATCCACATTTTTCGCGGCCCTCTCGAGCCGCGGATGAGCTGCGTCCCATTCACGCAGCAGGCCGAGGACGGAGCTCGCGTCCCTCAAACCGCTGACGAGTGACGCCGCGGGATAGACACGTTCTCCAACCTTCACCCCGGCTTGCGGAACACCAGAATCCGATCGAAAGCTGATCAGCCTGTAACCGTCCTCAGCCATGACAGATCTCCGCGCGCGCGGCGAGCACACGATCGCGCCACTTGGCCCACATAACGTCCGCGCGGTTCATGGATATTGGGAAGGAGGCGTGGCAAGGCGAGCGCGCCAGCCATGGCTGACGAATTCAACATTTCCTCGCACACCGTCTTTTTTGAGCGGACGTTTTGTGTAATGTACGTTACCGTATATGTGCTCATTTGCAAGAGCAAGGTTCGAGCAGACGCGTTGGCAATTGATGATGGCGCGTTGTGCTTGCGCTCATTTCGTCAAGCGGGCGTGGAATGTCGGAACTGTCTCTAGGCGGAAACAAAAGCATTCAGCTCCGTACCGTGCGGCACGTCGCAAAAAGATCGCGGCCTCGCCGCGGCGGACGGCTGACCGAAGAGCGCCGGCGCGAGATCATCGCACTCGTTGCGCCGTTGTTTCTTGAACACGGCTACGAGCAGGTGAGCATCGACGACATCGTCGAGCGCATTGGCGGCTCCAAGCGGACCCTCTACGAGCGTTTCGGCGGAAAGGCCGGCCTGTTTGAGATTGTCATTTCCGAATACTGTGCCGGCGTCCAACGCGATTTGTTCGCGGCGGTCGATCGAAAAACCGGCCTTGAGAAACAACTGACGGCAATCGGCAGGCATTTTCTCAGCCTGATCCTGCATCCCCGAATCCTCGAGCTGCATCGCTTGATGGTGTCGATGGGCCGCAGCTTCCCTTCGGTCGCAAGCTTCTTTTTTCAGCTTGGCCCGGTTTCAGCTTACGGCCTTGTGGCGGGCTGGGTTGAACGTCAGCAAAAAGCGGGAAAGCTTGGTCCCGGCGATCCCACCATACTGGCCGAGCTCTTTCTGGACATGCTCACCGGCAAGCACCAGTTGGCGCTGCTGACGTCGTCGCTTGGCTCAACTTCGCAGGAAGGAATCGAACGTACCGTCAGGGCTGCAGCGAAGCTGTTTCTCAACGGCGCTCGGAGCAGCGGATAGACACAAGCCGATAACCGCGGAGCATGTGCTTGCGGCCCTACAGCACGTGCCGAAAAAACGAAGGGCAAGAAAACGGGAGGGAAATCATGGGCGCAAGCTGTCGTTTGCGTGTGGCAATCTGGACCTTTGCTTGGATTCTCTTAGCTTCGATATCGCAGGCGTTCTTGCGGGAAGCCCTGGCAGCCGATCCGGTCAAGGTTGGCTTTAGCATGGGACTGACCGGCGCGAATGCACCGAATGGCAAACAGCTGTTGATCGCACTTGAAATCTGGCGAGACGACGTGAACGCCAAAGGTGGGCTGCTCGGTCGGCCCGTGGAGCTGGTCTACTACGACGATCAGACCAATCCCTCAAACGAGAACACCATCTATACGAAGCTGATCGACGTCGACAAGGTCAACCTGCTGCTCGGCCCATACGGCACCAATCAGATCAGCGCGGCTCTTCCCGTTGTCGCGCCGCGCAACCTGACGACGATTGGTATCCTCGGCACTGCGGCAAATAGTGAGGCGCACTACAAAAATTACTTCTCCATGATTCCGCTCGGTCCCGATCCGAAGCGGGAGTTTTCACGTGGATTCTTTGAAATCGCAGTTGCACAAAATCCAAAACCGAAAACAGTCGCCCTTGTCGGCGCCGATGCGGAATTTGGAAAGAATGCAACCGACGGTGCGCGCGAAAACGCCAAGGCAGCTGGCCTGACTATCGTTTACGACCAGCGTTATCCTCCGGCGACCACCGATATGACGCCGGTCGTTCGCGCCATCAAAGCGACCAACCCGGACATCGTGTTCGTGGGCGCATACCCGCCTGACTCCGTCGGCTTCGTGCGCGCCGCAAGCGAAGTCGGTCTGGTTCCCAAGCTGATGGGTGGCACGATGATTGGACTCCTGGCCACACCACTCAAGATCCAGATGGGACCTCTTATGAACGGCTACATCAACAATGCCGAGGTCTTTGTGCCAATCCCGACATTTGATTTCCCCGGTGTGCGCGAGCTGCTGAACAAGTATCGCGAGCGGGCAAAAGGGCAAGGCGTCGATCCGTTTGGGTACAACTTCGCTCCGTATGGCTATGCAGCGGGCCAGGTGTTGGCCGCCGCCGTCGAGGGGACCAAAAGCTTCGATCATTCGAAGATTGCGGATTACATCCGAACGCAAACCTTTGACACCGTTGCCGGCCAGATAAAATTCGGAAAGGATGGTGAATGGGCAAAGCCGCGCATGATTGTTACGCAGTGGCAAAACATCGCCGGCAATGACCTCGCTCAGGTGACCGATCTCAAGAACTGGGTCGTCGTTTGGCCTCCCGAGCACAAGACCGGCAATCTTGTTTACCCCTTCGAATCGGCGAGAAAATGAAACACGAGTTGCCGGCTCCATTCTTCCTGGAGCCGGCAATACTCCTCCAGTTGCATCGCTTAAGGATTTGAGCCGCTGGCCCGCGCAGCCTGGTAATACCTTGGGTCGTCGTATTTGCGGGGATCGGTCAGACTTTTTGCCGGACGCCCGTACTCGCTGCGCAATTTCAATACGGTTTCAATGCCTCTGATATCCAAAGCGGCCTTGGGGTCGAATCCGGCATTGCGATCCAGCAGTACGTCGTAAGTCGACGAGGCCAAACGTGGCGACATTCCCGGTACCTTGGCCGCAAGAAGATCACATGCCGCCTGTTTGCTGCCTTTTGCATAGAGCCAGTCCAGTGCGTCGAGATAGCCGCGGATAAACGCGGTCAGTGCTTCGGCGTTGTCTTTTGCCCAGCTTTGCCGCGTGGCACCCGAGATGCCCTGGTAGCGCGGCAAGACTTCGGATGCGCTCTGCAAAACGCGAAGGCCTGTTTCCTTTCCGATCAGATCAAATGGGGTCACCAGCAGAGTGCCCGCATGTTTTCCGGCCTTTAGCGCCTCGAAGCGCTGCAAAGCACCTCCGGCACGCTCGAACAAAACGTCATCATCACTTAAACCGTTATGCGCCAGCATTTTTCTGAGCACGAAGGCAAACCCGGTTGTGAGTGCATCAACCGAAAGCGTCTTGCCCCTGAGATCCGCGTAAGACGCAATATCGGGCTGAACCACGAGCCGCAAGAACGCGGAGTCGCCGCCCATAAATGCGAAAAGATCCGGCGTCACATCGATCTTGGCTTCGCCCTGCCCCTCTTGATAGGCCACCACGTTGTCAAAGCCGGTGAGCGCGATTTCCCAACGTCCCGCGATCAATCCTGAGAGTTGCTCCATGGAACTGGTCGTATAGTGAGGCTCTATTTCAATTCCATATGATTTGAAAAATTGTCGGTCGATGGCCGTCCACAAGGGCAAATTGAAGCCGCCCGGAAAGACGATGACTTTGATAGGGTCGGTCGCCATACAATCGTTGCCTTGCCTAGTAGGGCGCAGGCAAGACCAGCGCGGTGAGCGCGCCTGCGACGGGCACCCAGGCGGTCGTTACTCCGAGACCTGTCTTGCCCCGACTATTAAAAATAAATCCGGCGACCGGAGCCACCAGACAAGCGATCACCGCGACAACATAGCCGACAGCTGCCAGGGCTCCCGCATGCGTGCTTTCCGGGCCACCACCGAACATGAATCCGGACACACCCACCAGCAACGCTGCGAGCGCCAGATCGGCGATCGTCGCAAGAACAAGAAAAAACTTTGCCACGCGCGATCTGCGTCAGGCGGTCTGCTGTACCGACACGCCCTTGTCCTTCAGGGCCTGCAACAATTCGCCAGCCTGAAACATCTCGCGCACGATGTCGCAGCCGCCGACAAACTCGCCCTTCACATAGAGCTGCGGAATCGTCGGCCAGTTCGAATAGCTTTTGATCCCGTTCCGGATTTCGTCGGATTCGAGCACATTGATGCCTTTGTAGGCCACGCCGAGATGGTCAAGGATCTGGACCACCTGCCCGGAAAATCCGCACATCGGAAACTGCGGCGTGCCCTTCATGAACAGCACGACGTCGTTGGCCTTCACTTCATTGTCGATGAATTGCTCGATGCCCATGGAATCTCGTCCTGTTGGGCGGCATGGCCGCCACGTTCACGGATATATGTATCCCATAAGACGCCGCCACCCCAAGAGGCATCAGAGGAGACATCCGAGGATTCCTCAGCTTTTTGGTGAGTAGAATGTGCCTTCGACCTCGAAAAAGTCATCCTGATTGAGCCTGGTGACTTCGACGATGCTGCGCGGCGGATACGGCCCGCCGCTCCAAAGTTGCTCCTGCACCTTGTTTACGAGCGGACGCAACCGGTTCATATCGGTCACAAATACGGTCAGACGAACGCAGTCCGAAAGGCCAGCACCTTCGGATTTCGCGATCAGTTTCATGTTCATAAAACCCTGCCGGATGCGAGCTTCGTCCCCTTCTACGAGCCGGTTATTCGCCGGATCAATGCCACGCATGCCTGCCACGAATACAAAATCGCCCGCGCGTGCACCGATGCTCCAGGTGCCGGTCGGCGCAATCGCACCCTTCGGCGCGAGGACGCGAACGCCGCCCGTCAAGGCGTGCCCGTCTGAAGCGCCAGAGCGTGCAGCACGCCGCCCATTTGCCCCTTGAGCGCCTCGTAGACAACCTGGTGCTGCTGCACCCGCGACTTGCCCTTGAACGAGGCGGAGATGACGGTCGCGGCGTAATGATCGCCGTCGCCGGCAAGGTCGCGGATCGTCACCTGCGCATCCGGAATGTGCGCCTTGATCAGCCGCTCGATTTCACCGGCGTCCATGGCCATCGGCCAGGCCCTCACAGATCGCTCACCGCTCGCCGGCCATGTAGGCCGGCAGCCAAGCTTCGAAACGCTCGCGCAGAATCGTGACTAGGATGGGACGCGCCCCGGCAAGCGTCAATGTGTCGCCGCCGGTCTTGCCGATCGTCCACACAGGCACGTTGGCCGCGCGAGCGCGCGCCAGAAGGGCGGCCACTTGTGGCGTGCGCGCCGTGACGAGGTAGCGCGCCTGGTCCTCGCCGAACCAGTGGGCATGGGCTGGTATGTCGGAGGGGGCTGCCGATAGCTCCGCACCAATGCCTGAGGCTATCGCCATTTCGGCAAGGCCAACCAGGAGGCCGCCGTCGGACAGGTCGTGCACGGCCGTGGCCATGCCATCGAGGATCAGCGCACGCACGAAGTCGCCATTCTCGCGCTCCTCTGTGAGATCGACCGGCGGCGGTGCGCCCTCCTCCCGTCCGCTTATTTCACGCAGGTACATGGACTGGCCGAGCCAGCCCGTCGTTTCACCCACCAGGAGAATGGTTTCGTCGGTCTGCTTGAACGCCAGCGTTGCGGATTTCTTGAAATCATCAATGAGGCCGACGCCGCCGATCGACGGCGTAGGCAGAATCGCGCGGCCATTGGTCTCGTTGTAGAGCGACACATTGCCGGAGACGACCGGAAAATCGAGCGCCTTGCAGGCTTCGGCGATGCCACGAATGCAGCCGACGAACTGCCCCATGATCTCCGGCCGCTCCGGATTGCCGAAATTGAGATTGTCGGTGATGGCGAGCGGCCTTGCGCCGACCGCCGTGAGATTGCGCCAGCATTCGGCGACTGCCTGCTTGCCGCCCTCGAATGGATCGGCCTCGCAGTAACGCGGCGTGACGTCCGTGGTGAGCGCGAGGCCTTTCGGCCCATCCTCGATACGTACCACCGCGGCATCGCCGCCCGGCCGCTGCACCGTGTTGCCAAGAATGACGTGGTCGTATTGCTCCCACACCCAACGCTTCGAACAGAGATCAGGCGCTGCCAGTAATTTCTCCAGCGCCTCGCCGATGTCGACCGGCGCCTTGACGCTCTCCGCGTCGATTTCCTTCGGCTTCGCCGGGGTCACGAAGGGCCGCTTGTATTCCGGCGCCTGGTCGCCGAGTTCCTTGATCGGAAGGTCGGCCATCACGTCGCCCCCATGGCGCACGATGAAGCGCTTCGTTGGCGTGGTCTCACCCACCACCGCAAAATCGAGGCCCCATTTGCGGAAAATCGCTTCGGCTTCCTTCTCCTTCTCCGGTTTGAGCACCATGAGCATGCGCTCCTGGCTTTCCGACAGCATCATCTCGTAGGCACTCATGCCCTCCTCACGGCAGGGCACCTTGTCGAGATCGAGCGTCACGCCGAGATCGCCCTTGGCGCCCATCTCCACAGCCGAACATGTCAGGCCGGCTGCGCCCATGTCCTGAATGGCGATGACGCAGCCCTTCTGCATGATCTCGAGACAAGCCTCGAGCAGCAGCTTTTCCGAGAACGGATCACCGACCTGCACGGTTGGGCGTTTTCCTTCCGAGTCCTCATCGAACTCCGCCGAGGCCATCGAGGCGCCATGGATGCCGTCGCGGCCGGTCTTGGAACCCAGATAGACGATTGGCATGCCGACGCCCGAAGCCGCCGCGTAGAAGATCTGGTCCTTGCGCACGATGCCGACTGCCATCGCGTTGACCAGGCAGTTGCCGTCGTAACGCGAATGGAATCGCACCGAACCGCCGACCGTCGGAACGCCGAAGGAGTTGCCGTAACCGCCGATGCCGGCGACGACGCCGCCCACAAGATGTCGCGTCTTCGGATGCGATGGCGCGCCGAACGAAAGCGCGTTCAGGCAGGCAATCGGCCGCGCCCCCATGGTGAACACGTCGCGCAGGATGCCGCCGACCCCGGTCGCCGCGCCTTGATAGGGCTCGATGTAGCTCGGGTGGTTGTGGCTCTCCATCTTGAATACGCAGGCGAGCCCGTCGCCGATGTCGATGACGCCGGCATTCTCGCCCGGGCCCTGGATCACCCATGGGCCCTTGGTCGGCAACGTGCGCAGATGAACCTTGGAGGATTTGTACGAGCAATGCTCGTTCCACATCGCCGAGAAGATACCGAGCTCGGTGAGCGAGGGCTCACGGCCGATCAGCTTTAGAATGCGATCGTACTCGTCCGCCTTGAGCCCGTGTTCGGCGATCAACTCGGGGGTGATGCGAGATTCGTTGCGGATCACAGCCTATGCCGCCCGGTCAAGCGCCTCGACCAGCCCGGCGAACAGGCCGCGCCCGTCGGTCGGGCCGATCGCGGCTTCGACGTGATTTTCCGGATGCGGCATCATGCCGAGCACGTTGCCGCGGTCGTTGATGATGCCGGCAATGGCGTTGGTCGAACCGTTGACGTTGAAGGCCGGATCGCGCGCGCCGTCGGGCGCGACATACCGGAAGATCACCCGGCCCTCGCCTTCCAGCCGCGCGATCGTGTCGGCGTCGGCGATGTAATTGCCTTCGCCATGCGCGGTCGGCACGCGGATCACCTGCCCCGCATTGTAGCCACGGGTGAACGCCGTGTCGGAGCGCTCGACTTTGAGGAATATGTCGCGGCAGATGAACTTGAGCCGCTCATTGCGCATCAGCACGCCTGGAAGCAGCCCGGCCTCGCAGGCGATCTGGAAACCATTGCACACGGCCAGCACCAGCCCGCCCTTGGCCGCGTAGCCACGCACAGCGTCCATAACAGGACTGCGCGCTGCGATTGCACCGCAGCGCAGATAATCGCCGTAGGAGAACCCGCCTGGAATTACCACCAGATCGGTGCCGGACGGGAGGTCCGTGTCTGTGTGCCAGACCATGGTGGGTTCGTGTCCCGAGATCAGGCGAAGCGTGCGCGCCATGTCACGCTCACGATTGATGCCCGGAAATACAAGAACGGCGGCTTTCATCCCAGAACGTCCACGCGGTAATTCTCGATCACGGTATTGGCCAAGAGCTTGTCAGCGGCCTGTTTGAGCAGGGCCTCTGCCTGAGCGCGGTCACCGCCCTCGATCTCGATATCGAAGACCTTGCCCTGGCGCACGCTGGACACGCCGGCAAGCCCGAGCGAGCGCAACGCGCCTTCGATAGCCTTGCCCTGGGGATCGAGGATGCCGGATTTCAGGGTAACGGTGACGCGGGCTTTCATCGATTGCCTATTGCCGTGGATTCGTCATGGCCGGACTGGTCATCCACGTCTTTCCGGCAGAATCTCTAAGTAAAAGACGTGAATGCCCGGCACAAGGCCGGGCATGACACAAATCACAACCGATGTCGCTCTTGAGGCAACCCTAGCCCTTCACCAGCACCGGGCCGGTGCCTTGCGGGCGCTCGCCCTCGTTCATGATCCCGAGGCGTTTGGCCACTTCGGTATAGGCCTCGAGCAGGCCGCCGAGATCGCGGCGGAAGCGGTCCTTGTCGAGCTTGTCGTTGGTCTTGATGTCCCACAACCGGCAGCTGTCGGGCGAAATCTCGTCCGCGACCACGATGCGCATCACGTCGTTTTCCCAGAGCCGGCCCGTTTCCATCTTGAAGTCGACCAGACGGATACCGACGCCGAGGAAAAGCCCGGAGAGGAAATCGTTGACGCGGATGGCGAGCGCCATGATGTCGTCGATCTCCTGCGGCGACGCCCAGCCGAAGGCCGTGATGTGCTCTTCCGACACCATCGGGTCGTTGAGCTTGTCGGTCTTGTAGTAGAACTCGATGATCGAGCGCGGCAGCTGTGTGCCTTCCTCGATGCCGAGGCGCTGCGCCAGGGACCCTGCGGCGACATTGCGCACGACAACTTCGAGCGGAATGATCTCCACCTCTCGAATCAGCTGCTCGCGCATGTTGAGCCGGCGGATGAAGTGGGTCGGCACCCCGATATCGTTGAGGTGCTGGAACACATATTCCGAGATTCGATTGTTGAGCACGCCCTTGCCTTCGATCACTTCGTGCTTTTTGGCGTTGAAGGCGGTTGCGTCGTCCTTGAAATGCTGAATCAGCGTTCCTGGCTCGGGGCCTTCATAAAGGACCTTCGCCTTGCCCTCGTAAATGCGACGGCGGCGGCTCATGGGCGTGTACCGTGGTTTGTGAAAGTCCATCGGATTGCCGTGGCTCCTTATTGTGCGACTTTGCAGATCCGCGGCTGCGGGACCGGACTGGAAGCGCTTGCCTTGGCCAGCGTCCGGGCACGGATTCAACCTAGCCGATCGGTAGGTGCAGCACAATCACGCAACGCCTACGTTTTCCACTCCGTATTTTCGCCGTAAAAGAGCGGCCCAATGTTGCCTTGACGGGTTGTGGGCGATATGCAAGGCGGCAATAAACTGCAAGTGCACGCGATTTTAGCGATCGCAGTAACGAGGGCGGTATGACCACGACATTCGACAAGCGCGAAGAAGGCTTCGAAAAGCAATTCGCGCATGACGAGGAACTCCGTTTCAAGGCGATGGCCCGCCGCAACAAGATGCTAGGGCTCTGGGCGGCCGGGATCCTTGGCAAAAGTGGTGCGGACGCAGAAGCCTACGCCAAGGACGTCGTTCTCGCCGACTTCGAAAGCGGCGACAAAGACGTCGCGCACAAGGTCATCAAGGACTTGGAGCCGAAGGGCATTACCGAGCAGCAAATTCGCCTACAAATGACCGAGTTGCTGACGCAAGCCGTCGCGCAGATCAAGAAGAGCGGCTGAGGTGCCCGCTTTCGCCCTCGCCCGGCGCCTGCGCGCGGGCGAAACGGTGTACGGCGCCTGGTGCATGATCGGGTCTCCCGTCGTCGCCGAAGCAACCGCGCGTGAAGGCTTTGCTGCGGTCGTACTCGATGCACAGCACGGCCTCTGGGATGTCTCTTCGCTTGTCGCCGGCGCCGGCGCGGTCAATCATGCCGGTGCAGCGCCGATCGTGCGCGTGCCGCTCAACGATTTCGCTCTGGTGTCGCGCGCGCTCGATTTTGGCGCCGAAGCAATTATCGCACCGATGATCAATGACGCCGACGATGCCGGCCGGCTCGCGGCCGTCGCGAAATATCCGCCGGTTGGCGAGCGAAGCTGGGGGCCTATCCGCGCCATGCCGCTACAAGGCTACAGCGCGCCGGTCGATTACCTCCGGGAGGCGAACAGCGGCACTCTGGTATTCGCGATGATCGAAACTGCAGCGGCGCTCGCCAATGTCGATGCCATCGCCGCTACGCCGGGTATCGATGCGTTATTTGTGGGCCCCTACGATCTCGCGACAGCGCTCAGCAGCGGTAAGGCGCAGGATGTGCAGGCGCCACAGGTCGAGCAGGCGATCGACAGGATCTGTATCGCAGCGACCAAAGCCAACAAGATTCCCGGTATCTATTGCCGCGATGCCGAAAGCGCGGTGGCCATGGCCAAGCGCGGCTTTCGCTTCGTTGTTGCCGGCAATGACTTGACCACTTTGCGCGGGGCTACTGCTGCGCAGTTGAAGGTGTTGAAGGGATAGAAGGCGACACTCCAATTTCGCGGCTGCGTCCTACTGATCGCCAGGAACAACCGTGGAAAGTTGGTCCAGCACCTTAGCCACTCCATTCTCCACCTCCTTCGCCCTCACCTCGCACACGCGATACCCGCGCTCCGCAAGGTAGGCGCGCCGTTCAGCACGCGTGTGCGCGGCCTTGCCGGTTTCATGCACTGGCACCAGATCAAGGACGCACTTCAACGGAAACGAGACGAAATCGGTGATGTGCGGGCCGATCGGCACTTGCCGCTTGAAGCCCTGGCCGGCGAAACGCCGATCGTTCACCAGCGCCTGCCACAATACGCGTTCGGCCTCCGTCGGATTTCTGCGCAAGAGCCGCGCCAGTCCGCGCACCGGTCCGCGCTCTCCTGGCACGCGGGCACTGCCATGCTCTGCCAGCAAGTCCCTCAGCTGCTGCGCTTCGGCTGCGTCGAGCACGCCACCTCTGGCAGGGCCCTTGCGGCCCTGCGCGATCGCATTCATGACGCCGTGCAACGTGCGGATGTCCTGCTGCGTCGGCGCCATGCGCTGGAAGATATTGCGCAGGTTCACACTCATGGTGCCGCGTTTCTCTTCCGGCCGGAAGAATTCGACGCGTTCCAGTTCGCGCTCGAGATCGGCAAAGAACGCATCAAGCTGCTGCTTCGGCGCTGGCGGCGATTTCTCCGGCATGGAGAACGGCAATTGCGCACCAGTTGCGCTCTTGAACCATTCATAAGCAACGATCACCACCGCCTGCGCCAGGTTCAGCGACGCGAAAGCAGGATTCACCGGCAAGGTCACGATGCGATCCGCGAGCGCGACCTCATGATTCTCGAGTCCGATACGCTCGCGACCGAAGATGATCGCAACGCTCTCCCCCGCCCTGACCCGTGTCGCGATTTCTGACGCGGCCGCTTCCGCGGATACGACCGGCTTCGCCTGATCGTGATTGCGCGCCGTGGTGGCGAGCACAAAGCTGCAATCGCCTATCGCATCGTTGAGGGTGTCGTAGAGCGCCACGCTATCGAGAATGCGGTCAGCGCCTGCTGCCATCACCCGCGCCTTCTCGTTCGGCCAGCCTTGAAGCGGCTTGACCAGCCGCAGGCGCGACAGGCCGAAATTGGCCATAGCGCGCGCCGCCGCGCCGATATTCTCGCCGAGTTGCGGCTCGACCAGAACGACGATCGGCGCCGGTGTCTCGAACCAGCGCTTGGTCTTGTCAGTGCCGGCACCGGGCATCACTTACCGCCGTATTGACAGAAATTGCATCATGTTTGCCTATGCCGTCAGCGCAACCCGGCTGGGGCAGTCGAAGTGGTCAATGTTCTAAAGCAGTTCCGACGTCGTTATATCTATCCTTGGCTCAAGCGGCTCTATCCCTACAAGCAGGCAGCCTTTGCGGGCACCCGTGTCTCGTACAAAAACCACCTTGACGGCGGCGGGCGCGGCTTCGGGCAGGATTTCATCCCGCTCCTGCAGCACTATGGACTACCAAAGCAAGGGCGTGCGTTCGAGTGGTGTGCCGGGCCTGGCTTTATCGGATTTTCCCTGCTGGCCCACGGCCTGTGCGAGACGCTCTGCCTTGCCGACATCAATCCCGAAGCGGTCCAGGCCTGCCGGCGCACGATCGCCGACAATAGCCTGTCAGATCGTGTTGCGGTTTACTGCTCGGACAACCTGGGCAATATACCGCCCGACGAGCGATGGGATCTCGTCGTTTCCAACCCGCCGCACTTCATCGACGAGTATCTCGGCAATTTGCGCGCACATGATCCGGACTGGCGGGTTCACCGGGAGTTCTTCCGGACCGTCGCGCCTTTTCTCAGGCCGGGGGGCGTCATCGTCCTGCAGGAAAACAATGCCGGTTCCACGGTGGACACGTTTCGCCCCATGATCGAGGAATCCGGGCTGGCTGTTGTTTTCACGCATGGCGACTTGCCGTTCCGCACGGCCAACCATCAATACTATTTCATCGGCATCATGCGTGCCGGCGACGCAGCGCCACCCTGGGTGCGCGCTCCTTTGCATTCTCTCTCATGACCCAGCTCATCCTTGGCGTCCATTCCGGATCACACGACGCAGCCGCCGCAGTCTTCGAGGACTACGCGCTCAAGGCGGCCGTGCACCTGGAGCGCCTGACCCGTCGCAAAAGCGATGGCTCGCGCCATCCGGATCTTGCGATCGACGAAGTGCTGTCAATCGCCGGAGCGGCGCGCCGGGATGTCGATGTCGTCACCTACAGTCGCAGCATGTTTCCGACCCGCTATTTCCGTCATTTGAACGGCATCGAGTGGCTGCGCGAACAATACCGCACATATCTGCGCCGAAGGCCGCGGAGGCAGCTCATGCCGGAGATTTTCCGGTATGGGACCACGGACATCAACATTTTGCTCGACGTCGCTTCCTTTCAGCGCGACAGCGGATTCCGAACCGACGTCATTACCGGTTTTTACAACCACCACGAAGCACACGCCCTTCCCGCCCTTTTCTACAGTCCATGGAAGGACGCCTTGCTCGTTACGGCGGACGGAGGTGGCGACACGGTGCATTACAGCCATCGTCATTTTGCCGACGGCGCTCTCACGACCCTTTACGGCGGAGAAAACATGACTCTGACGCCGCCCGAAGAAGACAGCCTCGGCAAGATGTACGGCTGGGCCACCAAGGCGTTGGGATTCAAGCGCGTGCGTCATGAGGGCAAGGTCACGGGACTGGCAGCCATGGGCAACCCGGTGCGCGCACCCGAACTCATGGCGCGCTATCGCGTCGACGATACGGGGCGCGTCCATTCGGATCTCGGCGGCGATCGCGCGATCTACAGCTTCATGCGCGCGCTCAAGCGCGGACTTAGTCGGGAGGATTACGCCGCCACGGTGCAGAAGGTGCTCGAGGACGTGATGCTACAGTCGATCCGACAACTCCTTGCAAGGAACCGGGCGCGGAATTTGGGATTGTCGGGCGGCGTCTTCGCCAATGTGAAGTTGAATCGTTTGTTGGCGGAGAAACTCGAACTTGACGAGGTCTTCGTTTTTCCGGCTATGGGCGACGATGGCTTGCCGGTCGGCGGCGCGCTTGCCTGGCTGCTGCAGCGCGACGGTCTCCGACCCTGGCTCGAGCGTCGTCACGACCTTGGCGACCTCTATCTGGGCCGCGATTTCTCAGCCACCGTTGACGATGAATTTGGCCGGTCGCCGGGCATCCGGCGGCTCGCAGAACCGCCGGTCGACGGCACCGCGCGCCGGCTCAAGGACGGCAAGCTCGGCGCCATCTATACGCATCGCATGGAATTCGGACCGCGCGCACTCGGGGCGCGCACCATTCTCGCGAACCCCGCGCGCCGCGAAACTCACGACCTGCTGAACGTCCGGCTGGCGCGGTCCGAGTTCATGCCTTTCGCGCCCGTTATCCAGAGCGAGAAGGCGGCGCAGGTCTTTGACGTTACGAACGTCAACCGGCGCGCCTGCCGGTACATGACGATTGCCTGCGACGTGCGCCCGGAATGGCGCGGGCGCATTCCCGCAGTGGTCCACGTCGACCACTCGGCACGGCCGCAGATCATCAACCGCGACGACAACCCTCTCTATCACGACATTCTCGGCGCCTTCGAACGTGAGACCGGCCTGCCGGTTCTGGTCAATACGAGCTTCAATGTGCACGAGGAGCCGATCGTCAATGCGCCGGCGGAATGCATCAAGGCACTGCGCGACGGGCGCATCGACTTTGTCGTGACCGATCGAGGGCTTTACGACCACCCGCGGGTTTAGCGTAGCGGCTGCTCGAAATCGCGACTTTCGCCGCCCGATTTTGGGTGCTATAGGGCGCGCGCCGGAAGCTTTTCCTTCCTGTTCCGTGCAACTTTCAAAAGGTTCTACCCGCAATGGCGAAGATCAAGGTGGCAAACCCCGTCGTCGAAATGGACGGCGACGAGATGACACGCATTATCTGGCAGCTGATCAAGGACAAGCTGATCCATCCCTATCTCGACATCAACCTTCTCTACTACGACCTCAGCGTCCAGAAACGCGACGAGACCGACGATCAGATCACGATCGATGCGGCCAACAAGACCAAGGAGGTCGGCGTCGCGGTGAAATGCGCTACCATCACGCCGGACGAAGGGCGGGTGAAGGAATTCAACCTCAAGAAGATGTGGCGTTCGCCCAACGGCACCATTCGCAACATTCTCGGCGGCGTGATCTTCCGCGAGCCGATCATCTGCAGGAACGTGCCGCGTCTGGTGCCAGGCTGGACCAAACCGATCATCATCGGCCGCCACGCTTACGGTGACCAATACCGCGCCACCGACATTCGCGTGCCGGCCAATGCAACCATGACGCTGAGTTACGTCGGCGCGGATGGAAAGAAAGTCGAGCACGAAGTGTTCAAGTTCCCGGGATCGGGCGTCGCCATGGCGATGTACAATCTTGACGACTCGATCCGTGATTTCGCCCGCGCTTCCATGAACTATGCGCTGTCGCGCGGCTACCCGCTGTATCTCTCCACCAAGAACACCATCCTCAAGGTGTATGACGGACGCTTCATGGATATCTTCCAGGACGTGTTCGACAAGGAGTTCAGGGCCGAGTTCGACAAGAAGAAGCTGACCTACGAGCACCGCCTGATCGATGACATGGTGGCGGCGGCGCTGAAATGGTCGGGCGGCTATGTCTGGGCTTGCAAGAACTACGACGGCGACGTGCAGTCGGACATTGTGGCGCAGGGCTTCGGCTCGCTCGGCCTGATGACGTCAGTGCTGGTGACTCCGGACGGCAAGGTCGTGGAAGCGGAGGCCGCGCACGGCACCGTGACGCGCCACTACCGCGAACATCAGAAGGGCAAAGAGACTTCCACCAACTCGATCGCGTCGATCTTTGCCTGGACGCGCGGCCTCGCCCATCGCGCCAAGCTCGACAACAACGCGGCGCTGGCGAAGTTCGCCACCACCCTGGAAAGGGTCTGCGTCGACACCGTGGAAGCGGGCTCGATGACCAAGGATCTCGCGCTGCTGGTCGGTGCCGACCAGAAGTGGCTTTCAACCACCGGCTTCCTCGACAGGGTGGATGCCAACCTGAAGAAGGCGATGGGCGCATAAGCATTCGTGATGCCCGACCTCGCGCCGGGCCCGAGTCGTGAGGCGTCCACGAAAGAACGACATGGATGGCCGGGACAAGCCCGGCCATGACGGCTCGGGTTTCTTGGCCCGCCTTACTTGCCTTCCTTGCCTTCCTCCACCACCGCCGCGATTTCGCGCTTCACCGCGCCGCCCCGCCTGCCCACCCGGTCTTCCACCACTTCTTTGATCCGCTCGGCAATGCGGCGATCGCGTTGCATCAGGGCGTGCAAGTCATGCGCGTCGAGCCCCAGCAGATTGGTCCGGGTGACCGCGGTCACGGTCGCTGTGCGCCGGGTCCGGCGCAGCAATGCCACCTCCCCGAAGAACTGGCCGACGCCGAGCCGGATACGCTCCTTTTTGCCCTTGATCTCGATTTCGACCTCGCCTGCCGCAATGAAATACATCGAACGCGCGGCGTCGCCCGCGCGCATCACCACCTCGCCGGCCTCAACCACTTGTGCCCGGAGCAGCTCCATGACGTCCGAGATTTCCGTGGCATCAAGCTCCGCGAATAACGGCACACGCGAGATCATTCCCCACGTCACGATGAAATCCCTTCGCCGAATTTGTTCGGCGAAAGCAGTGGCGATGATGCCGACCGGCAGCGCCATCAGCACCAGCCCGGCGAAGATCGTGCAAGTCGCAATCAGCTTGCCCAGCGCGGTCACCGGCACCACGTCCCCGTAGCCGATCGTGCCGATCGTCACGATCGCCCACCAGAAGGCTTCAGGAATCGTGCCGAGCTTCGCGGGCTGCACGTTTGCTTCGGCGAGATGCATCAGCGAAGCCGCGACGAGGGCGGTGCCGAGCGCAATTACGAGACAGCCAAAGAGCGCGCGCCTCTCGTTGTAAAGCACGTCCAGCAGCGAACGCATCGCCGGCGAATAGCGCGCGAACTTGAAGAAGCGCACCATCCGGAACACCAGGACGACCCGCAGGTCGCCGGGGAGGACCATCGCGAACCAGAACGGCAGCACCGCAATGAGATCGATGATGCCGGCCGGACTCAACACATATTTGAGTCGTGCCTGTGTGGCGGACAGATGCTGATGCGGGCCATGCTCGACCGCGCACCATACGCGCAGGCTGTATTCGATCGTGAAAACCACCAGCGAGAAAAGCTCAATAGCCGCAAAGGCGGCC
>DASYSQ010000218.1:0-6581 GCA_036003145.1 Pseudolabrys sp. | reverse complement strand
ACACCAACGATGGCAGTCAACTGGACTGGTTTTTATGTTGGCGGCTCCGTTGGTGGGCGATGGTCCGACAGCTCATGGTCGACCACGGCGATTGGATCTCCTTTGGGACCATCTGATCCGACAACGACCCCAGCATCGTTTAATAGTTCGAGTTTCAGAGCAGGCGGTTACATAGGCTACAACTGGCAGTTTTCTCCTTCCTGGGTCGCTGGAGTGGAAGCCGATGCTGCTTGGGGACATAACAGCAAAACGCTTGCGGGAATTCCGGGTACCTTTGGGCCGACTGGTTTCGGCGTCGATGCGGGGGCTCAAGCTTTCGATAGTTCCAACGTCAAATTGGGCTGGGATGGAAGCGTTCGCGGACGTGTCGGTTATTTGATCACACCCACGTGGCTCGTTTACGCAACCGGCGGTGTTGCGTGGCAGCAAGTCGACATTAACGCGGCTTGTGCCGGGTCGTTCTTCAACAGCTCATGGTGCGTTGCGCCGCGCAATGAAACCGTCTCGACGACGAGGACTGGGTGGACGGTCGGTGGTGGGATCGAAACGCTGCTGTGGAATAATTGGCTCCTCCGTGCCGAATATCGATATGCCGACTATGGCAATATCGGCCATACATTTTTTGGTGGCACGGGAATCGATGAAGTGGCCATGACTGAATCACTTAAAACTCACACTGGATTGATCGGTCTTGCCTATAAGTTCTAGGGTCAGAATGAGAGCTATAATCAGTCTTTAGGGCACGAGCGCTCATGCGCTACTTCGCGGGTGGGCCCGGAAGCACAAGAATCGTGGTTCTTTGTTCCTTTTGAAGAGTTACCTCGCGTGGCCTTACGGATTGGACGGTCCAACCGGCATAACTTTCTCCTGTTTTCAGCCGGATGATTACTTTTGTGAAGCCGTCCATCAAAATGGCAATGCCTTCATCGTCTCCTGCAATAGCGCCAAGGAGCGCTAATTGGGGTTGGGTTGCTGTTGGCACGAGGGGCGATGTCGATTTGGACGCTATCGAAGATGGGCGTCGCGTCGGGGATAAAATTGGCCGTTCTCTGGTCGCATTCAATGATGCCAGAGGTATCGACCACAAACGATTGCCTCGCTTTGCCGACGTCTGATTCACAGCGATATTCGTCGAGTCGGCTCGCAACACGTTTGAGTCCGTCGCAGCAGTCACTGCGACTGGCGTCTGCTGCGATGCGGCGCTGGCAAGCCCCAAGAGAGTCATCAAACCAACCAGGATGAGCTGACTTAAGTTTCGGCGCGCGTGCATTATTTTGTCCCTGTCCATAGTCCGGCTACGCCAAGAAGGACGCGCGGCCGTCCAGCTTGGCCTGTTTCCGAGGGCACGCGAATTTGCAACTGCTCAATGAATAAAAATGGCATGCCTGCTTCGATTTCATAGAGAACTTTTTGCAAAGCTTCCTGCTCCAGTTCGCAGTTGGCAATTGCGGTCACGTAACCATCTTTGGACTGTGCGTCGCGCTGCACCATCTCTGAAGAAATTACGCTGCCGCCGGCCTTGGTAATAATGCTGGTAATTCGTTGCAGCAGCGTTGCGCTAGCCGTTGTCAACGTTTGTCCTTCCAAAAAGGGCGTTCCAGGTGGGACTCCTTCTTTGGAAACAGACAGTTCGGTGCCTTGTAGTCGAGACAGTGTATCGAGGGAGGCATCGCGCGCCTGATACCGATCGACGAGATCCGTTAGCATAGACAATGTAATCACGCCGCAGATGACGATTGACGCCACGTACATCAAACCCGCGAGATTGCGATGTTGCGCAACGTAATTACCTATTGACTGAGCCAAATTCATGAGGATGGACCAAGAGCTTTAACGACCACCTCGATGTGAAAGCGATCGCCGGCGTTCGAGTCCGATCGCGTTGTGGGTGCGAAAAAGCTTGCCCGCGCAAAACGATCCGATTGTTCAATCAGTCCGATGAGGGGCGGAGCATCGCGCGTGATACCGGTCAAACGCAATTTGTTCCCCTCGATCTGGAGCTCAGTTACGTAGGTTTGATCTGGTAATATTTTTGACAACGCCTCGAGTGCCAACACGACCGAGGGTGAATCGCCTTTTCGTCGCTCGAGCGCGCGCAGTGCACCTAGCGCGGTCGTGGTACCAAGCGCAAAGCGAGCACCCGAAATTTGCCTCGTAATTTCATCTTGATGGGCCGTAAGCCTGACGCCCATAACGACATTAGCACTGATAGCAATCGCCGCCGTAATGCATGCTGCAGCAAGAACCCTGGTAAGCGTCTGACGGATTTGACCGACATCTTTCGCGTTTCGACCAGTTTGCTCCCAAACTTTAATTGGGTTCGCGTTTGGGGACCCTTCTTGCAGGTCCGCGAAGACCAAAATCGAGTGTGCGTCGATATCCGCAAATACTTGAATGTATGGTTTGAGCAATGTAAGTGTGGTTGCTGCAATCGTTACGACAATCTTCTCACCGGCAACCTCAACCGGATTACCCCAGCCGAATGCAGCATCAGCCGCATTCCAAGGAGTAAGTCGATCGATCTGGGATCGTACAATCCCGGGCATAAATTCGGCGGCGCGATGAGGAAGTTCGAGTGGACGGAAAATAAATCGATCGGATCGCAGCACGAGTTCTATGCGGCTGCCTGACAGGGCCGCTAATGGTCCTTTAGACCTGATCTGACCCGGATTATCTTCGAACAGTCGAAGCGGGGATGCAAACTCAACTGCACCAACGGCCTCAGGCCGTTGTAAAACAAATTCGCCATCTTCATCTTCGACGAGACGAACTATTGTCGGCGAAACAAACCGACCGAGCAAGCTTGCTGTCAGCTCACTAACCGACTCGATCCAGCGAGAGAATACTTCGTTCACCAGAGCGAACATCATCATAACGCGCTCGTTCATGGCGTGCTTCCCGCGATCGTCTCTGTGTCATCACGCCAAGACAATACGGCGAATGGTTTATCGCCCTCTTCGAAGAAAAGAATGATCACCTCGGCATTTTCGATGTGGCTGTTGTCGAAATTTACTCTAACTTTGACCCGAAATGTCTGGCTTGCTTCAAGTGTTGCATATTGCTGCGCCTCTGCGGGGAGAAGCTGCTTCGCATTTTCCGGCGAAACCTTCCGCTGCAATAAGAATGCGTTCAAACGCTCCTGCGTCATTCCTGGTAAGGATGCAACCACCTCCGGGGCAGCGTCGATCACGTTGACCTGTGGTCGGCCACTATAAACAGTGAGAAATGGCAGCGCGCGCTCAACAAGCGATGTCGGGAGATCGCGCACCAGCGATAGCTCGTTCGGGTGAGGGAACTTGCCAAAGCGCGGTTGATAGCCCAAATGTGCCATCCGGTACGCGGAGGCCTCTGCGTCTTTATCGCCTTGCTGGGGCGTTCGCCAGCCGATGATCCGGTCGGCGTAAACGTCCGCGTTATCTGGACGCGCCCCAAGCGTGGCGAGTAAGCCGGATAAAAGTTGTTTTGGCGCCGTGTTAAGATCTATTCTGGCGGCCTCTGAGCTAAACTGAACGTCAACCTTTGCTTGACCCATGCGAAAGCCGAATACGCCATGTGTCGGGCGCGACTGGGCTGACTCCGTTTGCTGCTGATAGGCCGTGAGCTCGAGTGCGGCCGATATCAATCCTTCGGCTTTAAGGTGATCGTCATACACTGCGAAGGCAGACGCGGTATTGATAACATAAACGGCGTAAATCGAAGAAAGCAAACAAAGCGCACCAAGAATCCATAGTGCCGCAATGGATATAAATCCCTCGGTGGCGCTTCGCTGGACGTTATGGTTTTGTGTCGGTGAGGCGGGCGTCATTGTTACCTCACGAGCGCGGTTTGTCGCGTTCATTGGCCGGCCGGAGAGAGGCGAGGCATTCGGCCGATGACTTCGAAGTGATACAGTCTATAGGGACATCGGCATGGATGATCGCCGAGGACGACACGAAAAGCGCTCGTTGGCTCGTGGCATCGCGCACGGTCAATCGGACCGTGTTGGGTAATTGGACCTGCTCACGCCATTCTTCACGCCAAATTCGATCCGTCCCCGCATAAGCAAACGAGAGTCTATAAGGTGCCCGCATGATCACAATCGGGTTGGTAAAGAGAGGTGGACCCTGATCCACTCCGGGCATGAAGGGTGCACTGGTCCGGACGAGAACCAGTCCCTTGCTGCTGTTGATTTCGGCAATGCGAACGATTTCGAGCTGAGGTCCTGCATTCGGCCCGATTGCAGTCCGCACAAACGTGACTGACTGGCCGGTACCGTCAAAGAACGGCTTGCGAGTCTGCTGGCTGGCAGAAATGAACTGTGCGGCTGCCAGGTCGCTGACAAGGCGCTCGAACCCGAGAGCCACTTGTTCATTGCGCTGAACTCTAACGATTCCCCGGTTCCAGTTTGGCAGCCACTGCGCTGTAAGCGTCGCGAGGGCGGCTAAGATCAAGCCCATCAATGCGGTCGCGACCAGAGCCTCAATGAGCGTGAAGCCAGCGCAAGCCGTTCTATCAAGGCGTTGCGGCGTTGTCATTTGGCGTTGACCCGCTGGAGGCGCAACGTGTCGATCTTCATCGGAGTGCCATTTGCAGATTTAATGGTGATAACCACGGCTTGTGGCACCCATTGCGGCCGCGATTGCGGGCTAACGGCTTGGGATGCGAAAGGCAACACATCAACCCACCAACGGTGGTCCGCGATTTCCCCCGACAGAGTACCTGGTGCCAGTTGATCTCGAGCCGGGAGCGCTCCCATAATTGATCGTGCCGTTTCCAATCGTGCTAAGTGATCTTCGATCGAACGGGCCCCATGAGCAGTCGTGCCAATGAGGCTACCGACTGACGCCAATACTGCGGCGATGATCGCAAGTGCGACCAGCGCTTCGATCAGCGTGAAGCCCGCGTTGTTTTCAGGTGGGGTTGAATGGGACAATCTCGACGCCTCCCGTAAACCAGTTGACGCGTACCTCATAGCCGCCGACGCCCAAACGGCGCAGGGTGATGACCCCGCCACAAGACATTCCCGTGGAGAAAAACTGAATTGACGAGCCCGCGCGAGAATGTCCACAACGAGCGGGAAGAAGTGCATCAAATGCGACGTCGTCAGGCACACGTACGACCTGTCCGGTTGCGCCGGAACGAACCACGCGAGAGCTTGCATCAACATCCGTATAAACTTGGATCTGACGGCGCAAAGCCGCTGTATGATCCGCCTTAAGGAGCGCCGCTGTCGCTATTGCGTAAGACTCGAGCCGGGACCTTGTTGTGCCATGTGGTAATATGGGCGCCACGACGACCGCGAGGAGCGCCAAAATCGCGATGACACACACCATCTCGAGGAGGGTGAACCCATCCTCACTGTGTTCGTGGTCATTCGCTCGCGTTAGTGATATCAACAGCCACACCGGTGCCACCCTCTTGCCCATCAGCACCATAAGACAGGATGTCATACGGCCCACGCTGCCCAGGCGAGCGGTAGACGTATGGTCGGCCCCATGGGTCTTTCGGCACTACATCCCCTTTCAAATAAGGGCCACTCCAATTCGCCTCCCCTCCCGGCCGGCGCATCAGTGCCTCCAGGCCCTCTGAACTGGTCGGGTAATGTCCCGCATCAAGAACGTAGAGATCCAAAGCACTCGAAAGGCTTTGGATTTGAATCTTTGCCGCCTTAACTTTGGATTCGCCAAGGAAGTTAAGGACGCGGGGGCCGACGAGTCCCATGATGAGAGCAATGATGGTAATGACCACGAGCATTTCGACCAGCGTAAATCCTTGCTCGCCAATTCGACGCACAGATGCTTGCTGGCGTGCGATTAATTTAGACATGATCGAGACCTTCTATTTATTAGCCGACCGATTGGCTAACAGATAACAGCGCAGTCATTACCGAGACGATAAGTCCGCCCACGACGGTGCTGATGATGATGATCGCCAGTGGACCAACCAGGCCGACGATTCGATTGAGATTTCTTTTGAGTTTTGATTCATAGAATTTGGCAACGCGTCCGGCCAGAACCGGCAATTGGCCCGTTTCCTCACCAAGCCGCAGTATGCGCACCGCCATTGCCGGCAAACTACCGCTCTCCTCAAGTGATTCCGATAACTTCCCCCCCTGTCGAACCCGTTCCACAATCCGCGTCCATCCAGCACCATCGCCCCATGTTGCCATTATGTCGGCGAGGATCCGCAACGAGGTGGTGAGGGGAACGCCAGTGCTGAGGAGGACCTCGAGATTCCGGCAGAACTTGGCTGTTAGGTGTAGCCGTACGATCGTGCGCACGACAGGCAAGCGGACCAACCGGGCAATCACCGCTGCACGGACTTTTGCTTGGCGTATTAGGAAAAGACCAATAGCCAGCAAGATGGCGATTGTCGTCGCGATCACCCCTTTTTGCGCGATCATGACCTCTGACAGCCGGAGAAACGTACCGGCGACGGGATCGATTTTGGCACCGAAATCATGCAGCACAGCGCCAAACTGTGGCAACACAAACATCAAGAAAAAGGTCAGCACGCAAAGTGCAGCAGCTAGCAGGAACGCAGGGTAGCGCAGCGCGTCGGCGACTTTACGTCGTAACTTCTCAGCGCGTTTACGATCGCTG
>DASYSQ010000217.1:0-63136 GCA_036003145.1 Pseudolabrys sp. | reverse complement strand
AGCGGTGCGCGCAAGGGGCCGGCGGGAAATATGCACCTGTTGCCGATGCCACGCCGCGCATCGACCACG
This sequence comes from Pseudolabrys sp., assembly GCA_036003145.1. Lineage (GTDB taxonomy): Bacteria > Pseudomonadota > Alphaproteobacteria > Rhizobiales > Xanthobacteraceae > Pseudolabrys. The sequence continues at coordinate 63,067 of DASYSQ010000217.1, read as the reverse complement.
GCCAGCGTGAAGTCCTTCCTCAACGAGGAATTCTGTAATCCGTCATCCATGATGATGAGGCCTGCACCGTGTGCGCGGGCAAACTCTGCTCCGCCGGTGCGATCAGTTGCGACGACCGTCGGTGCTGTACGGGCGAGCAGCAGCGGCTCGTCGCCGACTCGAGCGGCGACATCGGTGCCGGTATCCACCAGCTTCGGCCCTGCGAGATCTCCGCCATAGCCGCGGCTGAGACAAAACGGCCGCTCGCCCGCATCCGAGAGCATTCGCGCGAGCATCATCACGGTCGGGGTCTTGCCCGCGCCGCCGAGCGTGAAATTCCCCACGCACAGAACCGGCACGCCGACGGAGACGCCTTTCATCGTCATGCGTCTTGCAGCGACGGCGCCATAGACGAAGCCAAATGGGGCAAGCAGGGCCGCGGCGAGGCCGGCCTTGCGCCACCAGAAGGCCGGCTCACGCATGGCCGGCCCGTTGGCGCAATTGGAGTTGCATCAGATAAGGGTCGAGGGATGCGAGGGTTCGGTCGAGCCCGCCACCCAGAGTCTCCACAATCCTGTGGCCTGCTTCGGCCACACGAGCACAGGCATTGGGGTCGTTAAGCCATGCGGCAAAGTGCGCCGTCAGGCGATCGGCATCGTCAATTTGTTCGGCCCCATGCACGCTGTCGAGCGCGCTGTATATTTCTGCGAAATTCCAGACATGCGGTCCGTGCATAATTGCGCAGCGCAGCTTGGCAGCCTCGATTGGATTTTGCCCGCCGTGTCTGATCAGCGAGCCCCCAATGAACACCGCGGGCGTCAGCCGATAGAACAGGCCAAGCTCGCCAACTGTGTCTGCCACATAGACCTGGGTCGTGCGTTTGGGCAATTCTCCGCGCGAGCGTAATACCGCGTTCAAGCCGTGCGATGCGGCGAGCTCGGCGACACTGGGCCCGCGCTCGGGATGGCGCGGCGCGATCAATGTCAGAAGATCTGGAAACCTCGTACGCAGGCGGGCATGCGCCTCAATGACCACGTCTTCCTCGCCGGCATGTGTGGAAGCAGCTGCAATCACCGGCCGTCCCGCGATTGCACGTTGCAGTGTTGCAAGCGCTGTTGGGTCGGCGGGCGGCGGCGGCACATCAATCTTGAGATTACCGGTGACGACGACATTTGCCGCGCCCAGCTCGCTCAATCGTCCTGCGTCGGGCGAGGTGCCGGCCAGGCAAAGATCAAGACGCTGAAGCAGGGCGGCAATCGAATTTGGCAGGCGACGCCAACGCTCGAAGGAATTTTTCGACAGACGGGCGTTGACCAGCACCATCGGAATGCCGCGCGCCGATGCTTCGATCATCATGTTCGGCCACAGGTCGGATTCGACGAACAATGCGAGATCGGGGCGCCAATGATCGAGAAAGCGACGTACGAAGCGCGGGATATCGAACGGAACGAATTGATGGACCGCCCCGCGCGGAAGGCGCTGTTCAGCGAGCCCGCCAGATGTGACCGTGCCGGTCGTCACAAGCATGTTGATGCCGCGGGCGCAGATGCGGTCGATCAAAGGCAGAACGCTCGCCAGTTCTCCCACACTCGCGCCATGCAGCCAGACAAGGGGATCGTCCGGCCGCGCGATATGATTTTCGCCCCGGCGCTCGGGCATACGCTGATGAAGCTCCTTGCCGCGCTTGGCGCGCCGTGCCAGCAGAATGGGGACGAATGGCCCCGCCGCCGCCGACAACAGCCGGTACATCCGCAAACCGGCCGGAAGCCTGCCGCTCAAGATCTGTCGCTCCCGGTTCGGTCGGCTAACTCATATGCGCGTGCTGTAACGCGGTTGAGTTCGCTTTCGACCAGTTGTCTCGCCGCCTCCAGCGCTGCATCGTCAGCGTCGGGCGGCACACGGATCGGACCGCCGGCGACCAATCCCATACGGCTGAAAGGCAGGTTGATGGCGGATCGGTCCCAGTTGTCGAGATCGATGCGGCGGCTCGAGGCTATCGCCACCGCGTAGATCGGTCGGCCGGAGTGCTGCGCAAGCTTTACCACGCCGAAGCCTGCGATGCGTGCGACCTTCGGGACATCGGCAGTCATGGCAATATTGTAGCCTTCGTTCAAGGCCTTGAGCATCTCCGTAAAGGCGGCGGCCCCGCCTTTGCGGTAAAACTCACCGTTATGGGCGCCCGACCCGCGGATGGTGCCGATGTTCAGTCGCTCCGCAGCGCGCGCATTGATCTCGCCGTCGCGGTGGCGCGATATCAGCACCTTGGTCCGGTGGCGTGGATCTTTGCGCTTGATGAACGGCGCCATGAAATGTTGGCCGTGCCACATTGCGATGATCGCTGGCATGTCCACCGATTCGTAGATGTCCGCAGGCTCGAGAGTGACCCTGCTCGTCCGCCAGGCAAGTCGCAGATAAACGGCCGCCACCGCGCCGACGGCTTCCTGGAATGTGGGTGAGGTGACGATACGCTTTAACGGTGGCATGGGCACTCAACGGACTGGTCGGCCCGCAACGTCGGGGTCGAGCAAGCGATGCAGGTGAACGATGAAGTAGCGCGTATGGGCGTTGTCGACCGTCTGCTGCGCTTTGGCCTTCCACGCGACGTAGGCGGTAGCATAGTTCGGAAAGACGCCGACAATATCGATTTTTTCGAGATCCCTGAATTCGTTGCCGCCGAGTTCGGTAAGTTCGCCTCCCAATACGAGATGCAGTAACTGCTTTTTTGCGGTGGGCGATTCTGCGGACATGAGTCGATCCCTGGTCAAAGCCCCGGCGGCGGCGGATTCGGAAGTTAGCAGATTTACGCGAATTCGGTTTCGCGGTCGCGCACAAGCCCGATCAACGTAGTGTGGCGGGAATAGCCGGCGGCTATCAGTGCGCCGTGCGCGGATTGCGGTTTATTGTACTTCAGCGGCCGGCCGACGAAGTCGGTGAGCGCGCCGCCGGCTTCGTGCACCAAAAGATCAGCCGCCGCAAGGTCCCAGTCATGACTGCCGCCTGAGGCGATTGCGGCATCGAGCGCTCCCTGCGCAACACGCGCAATTCGCAATGCGAGCGAATGCACTTTGGGCTGGACCAGTATTCCCGGCGTCAGTGCAGAGAGCCGATCGAGATAGCGCCTGGGGCCGGCGAGCCTGGCGCCGTTGAGCGTTTCCCCCGACGTCGCTCTGATCGGCACGCCATTGACCGTGGCGCCGCCACCACGCGAAACGAGGAACATCTCGTCGGTCACCGGCGCGTAGAGCGCCGCGGTTAGCGGGCGGCCATATTCGGCGAGTGCGACTGAAATGCTCCAGTCAGCGCGGCCGGAGATATAGGCGCGCGTACCGTCGATCGGATCGACTATCCAGGCGAGTGGCAAAGCCCGGTCGGGCAACTGGTCTTGTGATTCCTCCGACAGCCACCCGGCGCCGCGCAAAAGTGTGCTGAGCTGACCCTGCAGAAACTCGTTGACCACGATGTCTGCCTCGGTGACCGGCGAATGATCGGCGCCTTTGGTCCAGCGTTTGAACGGACGGCGTGCGATCTCGCGCGCAAGCTCTCCGGCTTCACGCATGATGGCTTCGAGTGGCTCGCGCAAGTCGCCTGTCTCATTGGCCGGCAACGGTCAGGCCCTCCACGCGCAACGTTGGTGCGTTGGTGCTGTAGCGGAATGCGAGGTCGTTAGCCGGAGCAAGTGTGCGGAATATATCAAGCAGGTGGCCAGCGATGGTTACCTCGCTCACGGGATAGGTGCGCTTGCCATTCTGGATCCAGAACCCCGATGCACCACGGCTGTAGTCGCCCGTCACCATGTTCGCGCCCACGCCGATCAAATCGGTGACGTAAAAACCGTCGGCAATATCCGCAATAAGTTCCTCGGGGCTGAGTTGACCCGGCCCCAAATGGAGATTGCTGGCCCCGGGCGAAGTCACCGACAAGCTGCCACGCTGCGCGTTGCCGGTGGTAACGAGGCCAAGCTCGCGGGCGGTCGCACTATCCAACAGCCAGGAGCGAAGCACACCGTCCTCGACCAGCGCGAGCTTCCTGCAGGCGACCCCTTCGCCGTCAAAAGGATGAGAGCGGAGCCCCCGTTTGCGCAGGGGATCGTCGATGATGTGAATGCCGTCGGCAAACAGCTTCGTGCCCATCTGGTCTCGCAGAAAGCTGGTCTTGCGTGCGACCGAGCTGCCATTGACCGCACCGGCGAGATGCGAAACCAGGGAGCCCGCCGAACGTGAGTCGAACACCACGGGCACCTTGCGAGTCGACACCTTACGCGGATTGAGCCGTGCGAGGGCACGCTCGCCCGCGCTGCGGCCTATCTTTTCAGGACTTTCGAGATCCGCCGCGTGCCGAACCGACGAGTAGTCATAGTCGCGCTCCATGGCGGTGCCGTCACCTGCGATTGCGGTTACCGCCAAACCATGGTTCGACCCGACATAGGCGCCACGAAAGCCGTGGCTGGTGACCAGCACCATCCCGCCGATTCCGGCCGACGCTGAAGCGCCCCCCGATTTGCTGACCCCCTTGACGGCAAGCGCCGCTTGTTCGGCGGCGCGCGCCTGCGTTTCGAGTTCGCTGACCGTTGGCAGATTGGGATCAATCAGATCGAGATTGGGAAAATCATGCGCCAGCAGGCTTGCGTCGGCGAGGCCGGCGAACTTGTCTTCCGGCGTCACCCGCGCCATGGCGACGGCCCGTTCGGCCAAAGCGGCCGCGCCGTCGCCGGTTACGTCATTTGTGGACACCATGGCCTGCCGGCGCCCGACCAGCACGCGCAGACCAAGGTCGTCGCCTTCGGCACGCTCCGATTCCTCGGTCCGTCCGTCGCGCACTTCAATGCCCAATGACATTGTTCGCAGAGCCACCGCATCGGCGGCGTCCGCTCCGGCAGCGCGCGCGGCTTTTACCAGCCGTTCCGCCCGGTCGGTCAGTGGAGAGAGGTCGAGGAGCGAGGCGGCAGGAGCGGTCATTGATTGTCTTTCACATAGTCGCGGTGCTGTTCAACCGCCGAACCGGGACAATTTGGATGGTGACGGCAACACATCGTCAATCATGGTTCGCAACGCGGCGTCAATCATTCCATCGCGAAACGCCTTCGGCTACGGCCGGTTAACCCAGAACTTTAAGCAGATAAGGACGCCTTTCTGCCATGTTTCGTGCGCGACCAGGCACATAAGCCGGCGCGGGAGAGTTTGAGGCGTCAAATGCGATGTGGCGGATGCGCCGGGTCGGGCCGCGACTTGCGGCTCGACCCTTTTGGCTTGCCCGTACGGTTTTCCGCGAGCGATGCCGCCGCCGATGGGCGGGTGCGCGATATAGAGCTCCATCGCGAGCGCGTTGTGCTGCGGCGCTCACTGCATGGCATGCGCATGGCGCTCAACATGCCGGTGGCAGCCTACGACGGCATTTCACTATGTTTGCTGCCGGCTGAAGACGGCGCGCAAGAGGTGCTGGCGGTTGTGCTCAAGCACAATGATCCTGCCCTCACGCTGCCGCTCTTCATGACATCGCATGCCGGCGAAGCAGTGGCGGAATGGCGGGCCTGGAGCGAGGTGCTCGGCGTGCGCCTTTTGCTGGCTGAGCCAAGTGTATCTTCGCGGACCGCTCATGCGCAGCTCGGTGAACTGCATGTGGAACGTCCGCGTCCCCGCCGCCGCCGCCGGAGCGCACTCAAAGCGCGCCGTCCGACAATTCTTCTTCGGCGCGCCTGCGGCAAGGTCACCAGGACAGCACCGGTGCATCGTGACGAGCGCGAGATCATCGCGCGCAATTAGCGCCACCCGCATTTCAATGCTTGAAACCAGATAGCCGGGACGTCAGGCACGAAGACGGCGCTTCGCGCACGGCGACGACCACCTACATGCTACGGATAAAGCTTACTTGCACCGCTGCAGCTTCAGCGAGCTACCGTCCTGCATGTTCATCTCGATGTGATCCGCATCGATCTTGCGAAGCCCGTAAGCGGTGTGGCCCGTGCTGATCTGCCCGGTGGAAAACTCATCGACGACGCGATACGTCGACGGCCCCTCTGATTGAACCGACTGATTGCGATAAGACGGCACGCCGCCGTTGCTGTCGGTGCGCTGGTTGCCGATGAACTCGATGATGCGTTTGTTGTGCGTGCAGTCGATCGCGCCTTTTTCGCTGCTCGCGCTTTGGCCCCACTTGCCTTGCACCGGATAAACCTGCGCCTGTGCCGGCATGGCGAGGACGCTCAACAAGGCGGCGGAGAGAATGGTGATGCGCATGGCCCGAAGGTTTGTACCTCGGCCGGCAAAATCCAAGCAAGGCCGTCGCCAAAGATTACCGACCTCCGCGCCAGATTTGCTTCAATTAATGTGTTTCCGGCGTTCCATACCCGCCTGCGGTGGGCGTTTGCAAGATAATCGCCTCGTTTTGATCGATCATCGTGGCGTCGCACCCTTGCAACCGCTCAATAGTTCCGTCTCTCCGCCGCACCGCGTTTTCACCAACCTGGCCGGCCTCGCCGCCCGCAAGACCAAACGGGCGCACCCGGCGGTGTCCGGACAGAACCGTACATTCCATCTTTTCCACGAAACGGATGGTGCGCCGGATGCCGTCACCGGCGTGCCATTTGCCGCGCCCGCCGGAACCGGTGCGAATATGGAAATCTTCAAGCACGACGGGGTAACGAAACTCCAGCACTTCCGGATCGGTGAGGCGCGTGTTCGTCATGTGAGTGTGAACCGCATCGGTGCCGTTGAAGCCGGGGCCTGCGGGGGAGCCTGAGCAGATCGTCTCGTAGTACTGATAGCGCGCGTTGCCGAAATTGAGGTTGTTCATGGTGCCCTGAGCGGCCGCGAGCGCGCCAAGCGCGCCGAAAAGGCAGTTCGTCACCGCCTGTGATGTTTCCACGTTGCCAGCGACCACGGCTGCGGGATACTCCGGCGAGAGCATCGATCGCTCGGGGATCACAATATTAATTGGCCTCAGGCAGCCGGCGTTCATCGGGATGGCATCATCGACCATCACCCGGAACACGTAGAGCACTGCTGCGCGTGTTACCGGCTCTGGCGCATTGAAATTGGTCGGCTGCTGCCCGCTCGTGCCGGTGAAGTCGACGGTCGCTTCGCGTTTTTTCTTGTCCACGGTGATCTTCACCCTGATCACGGTGCCCTGATCCATTTCGTAGCTGAATTCCGAATCATGCAGCCGGTCGATCACGCGCCGCACGCTTTCGGCTGCGTTGTCCTGTACGTGTTGCATGTAGGCTTTCACGACAGGCAGCGTAAAGTGCGCGACCATCTTGCGCAGCTCGGCAACGCCTTTTTCGTTGGCGGCAATCTGTGCCTTGATGTCGTTGATGTTCTGCACCGGATTGCGTGCCGGATACTTCGCTCCGGTCAGCGCCGCCATCAATTCCTTTTCACGGAAACGGCCGCGATCGACAAGCTTGAAATTGTCGAACAGCACGCCTTCCTGCTCGATGGTGGTCGCATTCGGCGACATCGAACCGGGCGAAATGCCGCCAACATCGGCGTGGTGGCCGCGCGACGCCACCCAGAACAAAATCGATTTCTTCCTGTCATCGAACACCGGCGTGCAGACAGTGATGTCGGGGAGATGGGTGCCGCCGTTATAGGGCGCGTTGATGGCGTAGATGTCGCCGGGTTTGATCCGCCCCACATTGTCGCGAATGATCGTTTCCACCGAACGATCCATGGAACCAAGATGAACCGGCATGTGCGGCGCATTGGCGACCAGCGTGCCGTCGTGCGCGAACACCGCGCAGGAGAAATCGAGCCGTTCCTTGATGTTGACCGAATAGGCCGTGTTTTGCAGGGACACGCCCATCTGCTCCGCGATCGACATGAAGAGATTGTTGAACACCTCCAGCATCACCGGGTCGGCATGAGTGCCGATGGCGTACGTACGTTTCAACTTCCTGGCGCGCGTGAGGAGCAAATGATTTTTGGCGGTCAATTCAGCCTGCCAGCCAGGCTCGACAACGATGGTTTGATGCGGTTCGATGATGATGGCTGCGCCTTTCACGCGCGAGCCCGGTTTGAGCTGATCGCGGGTGTACACGTTCGCCTTATGCCAGTGTCCGTCTGAAAAGAACTGTGTACGCAAGGCGGGTTTCGGCAGGGCGCCGCGCGAGCGTTTCACCGACTTTTCGGAAAACTTTGCACCGCCGCCGACGGCCTCCACGGATACCGCTTCGACCACCATCTGTTTTGTGCGGTCGATGAAACCGAAACGGGCCTTATGCGCCTTTTCGAATGCGCGCTTCATGGCGGCGGCGCTGCCGGCCGCGACGACGAGCGCCGTATCGGTGCCCGCATAGCGAATGTGCGCGCGCGCAAATATTTTGATCTTGCCCGGCGAGACGCCCTGGCCGGCGACCTCGGCCTTTGTTGCCTTGCCAAGTGCTGCGCCGACGCGGGCTATTGCCGTGAGCGCCTTGTCACCGAAAGCGAGTTCAATTGCCTGTTCGCGTGTGGCGCGTATGTCGGCCAGGCCCATACCGTAGGCAGAGAGCAGCGAAGAGAAGGGGTGGATGAGCACGCGCGTCATGCCAAGCGCGTCGGCGACCAGACATGCATGCTGGCCACCCGCACCGCCGAAGCAATTGAGTGCGTAGCGGGTGACGTCATAACCCCGCTGCACTGAAATTTTCTTGATTGCGTTCGCCATGTTTTCGACCGCGATCTTGATGAAGCCATCGGCGACTTCCTCGGCTTTACGATCTCCGACCTGCTGCGCCAGGTCGGTAAAGGCATTGCGTACAGCATGCGCGTCGAGCGGAAGATTCCGCGAGACACCGAAGATCTTCGGGAAGAAGTCCGGAATGAGCTTGCCGACCATCACATTGGCGTCGGTGACAGCCAACGGCCCGTCGCGCCGGTAGCATTTCGGGCCAGGATTGGCGCCCGCAGAATCGGGACCGACGCGGAAGCGCGCCCCGTCGAAATGCAGGATTGAGCCGCCGCCGGCTGCGACGGTATGGATCAGCATCATGGGCGCGCGCATTCGCACGCCGGCAACTTCCGTCTCGAACGCGCGCTCATATTCGCCGTCGAAATGCGACACATCGGTCGATGTACCGCCCATGTCGAACCCGATGAGGCGACCGAGACCCGCTTGTCGTCCGGTTTCCGCCATTCCGACCACGCCCCCGGCGGGACCGGACAAAATTGCATCCTTACCCTGGAACAGCTCGGCATCGGTCAGTCCGCCGGACGACATCATGAACATCAGGCGCGCAGCGGATCTTTTTGCATCGAGATCCCTGTCCACCTGCGCCACATATCGGCGCAGGATCGGGGACAAATAGGCATCCACCACCGTGGTGTCGCCGCGGCCAACCAATTTGATCAGCGGCGATACTTCATGGCTCACCGAAACCTGGGCAAAGTCCATTTCGCGTGCGATCGCTGCAACACGCCTTTCGTGCTCGGGAAAGCGGTAGGCATGCATGAATATGATCGCGACGGCTTTGATCCCGGCAGCCTTGGCTGCCTCCAGATCGGCGCGTACCGCGGCGAGATCCGGCTCCCGCTCCACGGTGCCGTCAGCGCGCACGCGCTCGTCAACTTCCGCCACACGTTCATAGAGCATCTCGGGCTTGATGATGTGACGGGCAAATATTTTTGGGCGCGCCTGGTAACCGATCTTGAGCGCGTCACGAAAGCCCTTGGTGATCAGCAGGAGCGTTCGTTCGCCCTTGCGCTCGAGCAGGGCGTTGGTTGCGACTGTCGTGCCCATCTTCACAGCGCCGACACGGCCGGGCGGGATTTCTTCGCCAGCCCGCAGTCCAAGCAGATCGCGAATGCCTTGCACGGCGGCGTCGGCATAGGCCTCGGGGTTTTCCGACAGGAGCTTGTGCGCCACCAACGTGCCGTCCGGGCGTCGGCCGACGATGTCGGTGAACGTGCCGCCGCGGTCGATCCAGAAGTCCCAGAGGTGAGGTGACGCTTTTGTTGGCATGGTGCTGAATGCTGGACAAGGGCTGCACTATGTCCGGCCTGTCGGGGACAAAACAAGCCTGCTAGGCTCGGGGACCGGAAAAATAACTGGTGAACCCATGAACAAGTTGTTTGCGCTCGCGGTCCCGCTGCTGGTTGTCGCCTCGGCCGCACACGCGGTTGAGCTTAAGGTTCTGAGCGGCAACGGTCCCAGGGCCGCGGTGCGCGAGCTGTGTACCCAGTTTGAGCACGCCACCGGCAACAAGATCGACCTTCGCTTTGGGGTGAACCCCGAGGTCAAGAAGAAGATTGAAGCGGGCGAAAGTTTCGACGTTGTCGTCGGGAATCCGCCGATCATCGATGCGTTGATCAAGGACAGCATGGTCGTTGGGCCGCGCACCGATTTTGGCCGCGCCGGGCTGGGTGTGGCAGTGCGTCAGGGCGCACCCAAGCCCGACATCTCGTCGGTCGAGGCCTTCAGGCGGACATTGCTTGCAGCAAAGGCCGTGGCCTATCCGGGCAAAGGGGCCAGCGGACTGTACTTCGTCAGTCTGCTCGATCGCATGGGCATCAAGGCCGAGATGCAGGGCAAGCTCAAGCCGATGGAGGCTGAAGACACTGTCGAAGTGGTCGCGCGTGGCGAGGCGGATATGGTGGTTGTCGTCGCCACCCGCATTTTCGACGTTCCTGGCGTAGAGGCTGTCGGCCCAATTCCGGAAGAGTTGCAGACGAAAATCGGCTTTGCCGCCGGCCTGGGCACGGCGACCAAGGAGCCCGACGCGGCCAAGGCCTTGATCCGGTTTTTGAGTGCGCCCGCCGCTGCGCCGACGCTGAGAGCCAAGGGTGTCGATCCGATCTGACTCGTGGCGGTGCGGCTACCCGAAAATCCGCCGGTCCTCCTTTGAATGGCTATTGCGCGCCGGCCTCGGCAAAAGCCATCATGCGCGGGGATTAGAATGATACGCGTTTTTCTCGACCGGCTTTATCAGTTTGCAGGTTACGCAGCGGGCGTGTTTCTGCTCGCGATTTTCATCCTGATGATGTTCCTTTCGGCTGGTCGGCCGCTCGGTTTCAACATTCCGGCCGGCGACGACCTGGTGTCGTGGTGTATGGTGGCGACGTCGTTCCTCGGCCTCGCACACACGTTCCGCCACGGTGAGATGATTCGGGTCGGGCTTCTGATCGACCGCTTCGAAGGCCGCACCCGCCACGTTTTCGAAGTCGGTTCGCTTTTGGTCGGCGGGTTTTTCGTCGCGTTTTTCGCCTATTACGCCGTGCTGCTGACCTTCGACTCCTGGCGCTTCCACGATATGGCGCAGGGCGTTCTGCCGGTGCCGTTGTGGATTCCGCAACTTGGTTATAGCGGCGGTCTGCTCATTCTTCTGGTCGCGTTCATCGATGAATTCGTCCATGTCATTCGCGGCAATGTCCCGCGCTACGAAAAGCCGACGCCAAAGACAGCGGAAGAGGTTGTCGAGCAAGCCATTCAGAGCGGTGTCTGATTATGGTGGAGCTCGTCGGCATTTCCGCACTGCTGCTGATCTTCCTGACCATTCTGCTGGCTGGCGGTGTGTGGATCGCCGTGGCGCTGCTGGCGACCGGCTATGTCGGCATGCAATTCATCGGTGGCGGCATTCCCTCCGGTCCGGTGCTGGCCACCACCATCTGGGGCAACAGCAATTCATGGACGCTGGCCGCGCTGCCGTTGTTCATCTGGATGGGCGAAATCCTGTTCCGCACCAAATTGTCGGAGGAGATGTTTCGCGGGCTTGCACCCTGGCTCAACCGCATCCCCGGCCGTCTGATGCACGTTAATGTGCTGGCCTGCGGCATCTTCGGATCGGTGTCGGGCTCCTCGGCCGCGACCTGCGCCACCGTCGCCAAGATCGCGCTGCCGGAGTTGAAGAAGCGCGGCTACGACGAGATGGTCTCGCTCGGCTCACTCGCCGGGGCCGGCACGCTCGGCATTCTGATCCCGCCGTCCATCACCATGGTGGTCTATGCGGTGGCGGCAAATGTTTCGATCATCCAGATATTTCTCGCCGGCTTTCTGCCCGGGCTTCTCGTGATGGTGCTTTATTCTGGCTACATCGCAGGCTGGTCGCTGCTGCATCCGGAAAAAACTCCGCCGGCTGAGCCGGCGATGTCGTTTCGTGAGAAGCTCCACGAATCCAAGCAGCTTATTCCTTTGACGCTGTTGATCGTGCTGGTGTTCCTCTCGCTGATGCTGGGCTGGGCAACCGCGACTGAATGTGCGGCCTGGGGCGTCATGGGTTCGCTGGCGATTGCGTGGTGGCACAGCGCACTCAGCTGGGACGCGTTCTGGGCGAGCGTCATGGGAACCGTGCGGGTCAATTGCATGATCATGCTGATCCTGGCCGGTGCGTCCTATATGTCCACCTCGATGGCCTACACGGGCATTCCGGCGGCTCTGGCGAGCTGGGTCGACAGCTTCCACCTGAGCCCTTACGCGCTGATTTCCGCGCTGACCGTCATGTACATCGTGCTCGGCACCGCGCTTGACGGCATTTCGATGATCGTGCTGACGACCGCGATCGTCATTCCGATGATCAAGCAGGCGGGCTTCGACCTGGTCTGGTTCGGAATATTCGTTGTGCTGGTGGTGGAAATGGCGGAGGTATCGCCGCCGGTCGGATTCAACCTGTTCGTGCTGCAAACCATGAGCGGGCACGATTCCAACACGGTGGCGCGGGCGTCGCTGCCGTTCTTCTTTCTGCTCGTCGTCGCGGTTGCCATCATCACGGTATTTCCTGATATTGTGATGGTTCTGCCGCGATGGGCTTTCCCCGAGTAGTCAAAGAAAAGGGCGTAACCATGAATTCGCTTCGAACCGCAATTCTCGCCGCGGCCTGCGCGGGGGTCGCGCTGGCAGCTTTGCCCGCCTCGGCACAGACCAAATGGAATTTGCCGGCCGCCTATCCTCCGGACAATCCGCACAGCGAAAATCTTGCGCTGTTCGCCAAGGATGTCGCCGATGCGACCGGCGGCAAATTGCAAATCACCGTTCACCCCGGCGCGTCGCTGTTCAAGGCGCCCGAAATCAAGCGCGCGGTGCAGACCGGGCAAGCGCAGATGGGCGAGGTATTGATCTCGCTGCACGAGAACGAAGACCCGATCTACGGTGTCGACGTCATTCCATTCCTCGCCACCAGCTATCCGGAGTCGATGAAACTCTGGGAAGCGTCGAGGCCCGCCATCGAGAAGAAACTCGCCTCGCAGGGCATCATCCTGCTGTTTGCGGTGCCATGGGCACCGCAGGGCATTTACGCCAAGAAGGATCTCAATTCGGTTGATGACATGAAGGGACTCAAATGGCGCGCCTACAATGTCGGCACCGCAAGGATTGGCGAACTGGTCGGCGCGCAGGTTTTGACTGTGCAGGCGGCTGAATTGCCGCAGGCGCTCGCGACCGGTGTGGTCAATTCCTTCATCACCTCGGCCGCGACCGGCTACGACAGCAAGGCCTGGGAGTCGATGGATCATTTCTACGACACGCAGGCATGGATACCGAAGAACGTGACCATGATGAACAAGGCAGCGTTCGATGCGCTCGACAAGCCGACACAGGACGCGGTGCTCAAGGCGGCCGCCGCGGCGGAAAAGCGCGGTTGGAAAATGTGGCAGGACAAGAGTGGCTGGTATCTCGACCAGCTCAAGTCGCACGGCATGAAAGTGTTGCCGCCGGGTCCGACGCTGCAGGCCGGCCTGAAGAAAGTTGGCGAACAGCTCACCGCCGATTGGCTGAAGAAGGCAGGTGCTGACGGCGAAGCGGTGATCGCGGCCTACAAAAAGAAGTAAGTCGACTGATTGAGGAATACGCTCAATGAAAGGGACTGTAGCGGTCCTTGGGCTTGCGTGTGCACTCGCCAGCGCCGCGGCCGCGGAAAGCCAATGGGACTTGCCGACCAACTACGCGGCAAGCGCGTTTCATACTAAAAACATCGCGCAATTTGCCGCAGATGTGGACAAGGCGACCAGCGGGTCATTGAAGATCGCTGTCCACCCGGGCGGTACGATGATCAAGCACGCAGAGATCAAGCGCGCTGTCAGCGATGGCAAGGCGGCGGCGGGAGAGATCCTGATTTCGCTCGCCGCAGACGAGGCGCCAGTCTACGGCGTCGACTCGATTCCGTTCCTGGCAACCGGCTACGAAGGTGCACGCAAACTTTATGCTGCGCAAAGGCCTTATCTCGAAAACCAACTCGCGAAGGAAGGATTGATTCTTCTGTTTTCGGTGCCGTGGCCGCCACAGGGAATTTACGCCAAGCGTGAAATCGATTCGGTCGAAGATCTCAAAGGACTGAAGTTCCGAACCTATAACGCGATGACAAAGCGGATCGCGGAGCTCGCCGACGCCCAACCCGCGCAAATCGAAGTCCCGGATCTTCCCGCCGCTTTCGCGTCGGGCCGCGTCGACATTATGATTACTTCGGCATCGAGCGGCGTGCAGTCGAAAGCCGAGGAGTATCTGACGCACTACATGGATACGCAGGCCTGGCTACCGCGGAACATGGTGGTCGCAAACAAGGACGCATTTAGCCGTCTTTCCGCGGCGGAAAAGGCCGCACTGATCGATGCGGCGAAAGTTGCGGAAGAACGTGGCTGGAAATTGTCGATTGAGGAAATGGCAGCCAAGACCAAGGCGCTCAAGGACGCCGGCATCATCGTTCTCCCGCCAAGCGCGGCACTTAAATCCGGCCTGGCCAAAATGGGATCAGCCATCGCGAATGAGTGGGTCGCGTCCGCCGGTGCCGATGGCGAAGCGATGCTGGCTTCCTACAGAAAATAGGCTCGCCGTTTAACCGCGCGTCACGCGCATGCGCTGCCCGATCGCGACGGTCGCAACGACCGCGGCGGCATAGGCCAGCGTGACCAGCTGGATCGGCTCTCCGTTTACCGGCGCCGCAAGTGCCACGATCACGAATGGTTGCAGCAGCATCAACTGGCCGACACGGGAGACGCCGCCGATCGCCATGGCGGCGTTGAATACGAAGAAGGCAAAGAACTGACTGATGAAGCCGACGTAGAGCAAGCCGGCCCACGCGGACGCCGGGAGGTTTGCCAGCGAAGGCGGCCAGAGCGCGTAAGTCGCGAGCGCCGACAGCGGCAGAAATAGCGCCACCTGCCAGCAGATCACTTCCCAGCCGGGCCGCGTCCGGCTCAGCCGTCCCGACAGCGTGTAGCCGAAGGCGCCCGCAACGACGGTCCCGAGTAAAAAGAGATCACCGAGTCCGGTTGTCTGCGCTCCGCTTTGTCGCAACACGAAGACCAGGACAATCACGGCGCCCGCAAGACTCGCGAGCCAGAATCCGGCGCTCGGACGTTCATGTGCGATGAGCGCCGCGGCAGCTGCGGTTGCCAGCGGCAGAACTCCGAGCACGACGCCGCCATGCGCAGCCGGCACGCTCACCATCGCCAGCGCCATGAGCACCGGGAATCCGATGATGGTGCAAACGGCGGCGAGTGTGAATTCGCTCCAGGTCGCGGGCGGCGGCAGCGGCTTTCGTGTAGCGAGCAGCAATATCAGCCCGGCCAATCCTGCGATGGTCGCCCGCGCGGCCGAAAGAAACAGCGGATCGAAGGCGGCAACCGCAAGTCTTGTGGCCGGCAGCGTACCCCCGAACAGCAGAACGCCGGCAAGGCCGAGCGCAAGACCGAGTTTTTCATGAGAGGTGGGCGTCATGCGGGAGCACGAAGGCTAACGATTGCCCTGCTCAACCGCCAGCGAAAGCATTTGATCGCGCTCGCCAATCGCATTGCCCAAAGTGGCGGGGGCCCGGTGGTTTTGCCGCCGAGCCCCCTTACAACGTATCAGCCGGCCTGTAAGCCGGGTTCTGTATGGCCCGCGGCACGAGCCGCAGACGTGACGGCCATTCCTCTTGCACGCCGGTTGCCCGGCGCTTCAAGCAACCTACCCGAACGGCTGATCCGGACTGATCCGGGATTGCTCCCGCGCCGTTCCTATTCGGTCTTGCTCCCGGTGGGGTTTGCCGTGCCGTTTCCGTTGCCGGAAACGCGGTGCGCTCTTACCGCACCGTTTCACCCTTGCCGCGGCTAAACGCAACGCGCCGAGGCGGTCTGTTCTCTGTGGCACTGTCCCTGGGGTTTCCCCCGCCGGACGTTATCCGGCACCGTTCGTCCTTGGAGCCCGGACTTTCCTCCCCGGCCGCCTTTCGGCATTGGCGCGGAGCGGCCGTCCGGCCGACTGACGGGGATACCAATGGGGATTGTGCGTCGGGGCGTCAAGGCTCGTCGGGGGGCAGGCTTAAGAAACCCTGCCCGTCAGCACGATCACGCGAGTGGCGGCGGGCGCGTCTCAATCAACGCGCGCAGGGTCAGCAGCGTCGACGGGTCGGCCACGCCGTCGACGCGCGCCTGCCGGAAATGGCGCTGAAAGGCGGTGATGACCTGCTGGGTTGGCGCGTCATAGGTCCCGCTTTCCGCGAGGCCGTAACCGTAGGAACGCAAGGTGCGTTGAAGACGCGTGACTGCATCACCACGGTCACCGAGCTTGATTCCGCGCCCTTCGAGATCAAGCGGCGCAGCGCGAACCCAATGCCCGACGCCGGATTCGCTCAACAGGCCCCATGGAAATTTTTCGCCGGGATCCTGTTTCCGGGCGGGTGCGACATCGGAATGCGCGAGTATTCGGTCAGCGCCGATCGGTCCTCGACGAGTGATGACTGATTTGCACAGCGAGATGACCGCCGCGATCTGGCGCAGCGGAAAGTTGGGATAGCCGAACTCATGCCCGGGATTGACGATCTCGATCCCGATCGAGCGCGAATTGATATCGGTTTCCCCTGCCCACGATGATTCCCCGGCGTGCCAGGCGCGTTTGTCCTCCGGCACGCATTGAACGATGCGGCCATTCTCGAATACCACGTAGTGGGAGGAAACCTTGCTTGCTGCTTTGGTCAGCTGTTGCAGTGCGGCTTCTCCGCTCTGCATGCCGGTGTAGTGCAGCAAGATCATATCCGGCGGGCGGCCGTTCTTGCGCTCGTCAAAATTGGGCGAGGGCGAAACGTCGGCGACGATAAAAGAATCCGGCGAAAATGCGGACATGGGCCGGACAGAACCGGTGGTGGAAAGGGACGCGGGGCATCATTCACCGTGCCCGGTCAAAAAAGCAAGGCTTGAAAAGCGATGCGGCCCAGGCGCTGTCGCCCGGGCCGCACGCGATTTAGTTAGGGTCGATGAACTAACGGCTGCTGGCCGGAGGCGTCGTCGTACCCGACGGTCTCATTCCGCCGCCCATCGAATTGCCTGAACCGGTGGTGCTTGTCGGCCTCGGCGGCTCATAGCGCGCAAACGTCTGCGCGTTCTTGAGTTCGTCCTTTGTTGCGGCAACCTTCAGCTTGTCGGAAGAGCCGTTTTGGCCCGGAACGACATCGAAAGAGCTCGGCGCAAGGGCTACTTCCTTCGCACCTACGCCGAGAACACCACCAACGCTGATCACGAAGGCTTCTACCTTGCCGCTCTTGTCGAACAGGATATCGCTGACATCGCCGATCTTCTCATTGTCGGATCCGACAACATCGGTACCCTTGAACTTGGACGCCAGCCATTGATCAGGTTTCTGGGACGACACAAAGTTGGTCTTGCCGGAACTTTCCGATTTCATCGAATCCGACTTTACGGCCGGTGCCTTGTCGGACGTCGTCGGCGATTGCGCAAACGCGCTGCCCGCCACGGCCACGCTCAACGCGGTCGATAACAGTATTTTTTTGAGCATAGGGGTCTCCTCCATTACGTATGAGTTCAGAGACCTCAACGCGTGGCGAAGAGCGCTGTTCCCTTGCGGTGAGACACCGACGGCAGTTCGAAAACGGAACTCCGGTGTGCGCGCATTCGATTGACTATGAGATTGCGCTGCAACATCTGCCGTTTCATGTGGGGAGTTCAAACACCCGCGATCAAACGTTGACTCAGAATTTCCGGCAGACCGGCTTCGCGTATTTTCCGCGCGGCGGTTTCGTTGTCGTACGCCACGCGCACATAGATGAGCACGTTGCGTTCGGTATCGAGCGCGCCGTAGCAGGCGGCCGGATTGTCATCGCGCGGCTGCCCGACCGAACCAATCACCGCAAGCCAGCGCCGCTCAATGAGTAGCGGGATTTGCACGGCTTGCATCGGCTGGAACCCGGCGAGCTTCCCGGTCGGCGTCAGATGGTAAAGCTGCGGCACGTGCACGTGGCCGCAGAATGTCGCTTGCGCGCGCGTCGCATAGAAGCTGCGCGAGGCGCTCTCAACACTCATGACGTACTCCCAGCGACCCGGGGCATTGGCGCTGGCGTGCACGAACAGGCGGTTGCCGTCTTCGAACGTCAGGGGCAAGCGGGTCAGGAACTCGGACTGGGTCCCGTCGAGTCTGGGCCGCGTCCAATCGATGGCCTCCGCGGCAATGTGGTTCATGCCGCCGGTGCCGGCGCTGATCGCAGCGTCGTGATTGCCGAGCAGTGCCACCGCGCCGGCCTCGACCTCGCGCATCACCGTGTCCACCGCGAACGCAGGGTCCGCGCCATAGCCGACATAGTCGCCGAGAAAAATGAAGCGACTGATGCCGGCACGACGGGCGTGCTCGAGACTCGCTTCGAGCGCTTCGCGGTTGGCGTGAATGTCGCTGAAAAGTCCGATCCACATGAGGTCACTGGTCCAGGCGGGGGCCGGAATTCGGCAACGTTTCTTTAAGTTTAACCGCCGTTAATGGCGTTGACCTGCTTCAACGGCGCTTCGGGAGGATTTGGGCCGCTTTCTTGACGGCCATATAATCCCATGATATCCCACGATTTCCCAAATTGGGACACAAGCCTGTCAGGCGCGAGCCGGCACCGGCGCCGAGGCTCTCTGCCCGTCTCCGGCGTGTGTCGGCCAAGCGTCTCCAATTGCGTCTCCAATTGCGTCCCCAGTTGCGTCCAGTCGGAGTGGAGTGGGGGGTATGAACCGCTTCGTGGCGAATTTCACGCTGCGGCTCGATTCCAAGGGGCGCGTGTCAATCCCTGGTTCGTTTCGTTCGGTGCTCGGCCGCGACGGCCTGGAGGGCCCTTTTTGCTATCCGGCATTGGATCGCCCGGCGATCGACGCCGGCGGAAGTGCGCTGATGGTGGAAATCGAAGCCTTGATCGGGCGCTATGCGCCGTTTTCGGATCAGCGCGAACAGCTGGCGCTGGCGCTGTACGGGACCAGCGAGACGCCCAGGATCGATGGCGAGGGGCGCGTCGTGCTGAGCGAGAACCTCAAGCGTCATGCGGGAATTACCGAGACGGTGGCGTTCGTCGGTCTCGGCCACAAGTTTCAGATGTGGGAGCCTGGCCGTTTCCAAAGAGAGCTCGCGGAGGCCACCGGAAAGGTGCGCGCGCTCAAGGAAGAGCTGAGTTCCCCGGTGGCGGCGCGCAACGCGCCTGGAGCACGGGAATGATGGCGGGTGGCGGCGGCTCAGCTGTCGCTGGCGGATCGGCCCTCCACATTCCCGTGCTCGGCCGCCCCGCGGTGGATTTTCTCAATGTGCGTGACGGCGGCGTCTATATCGATGGCACCTTCGGTGCCGGCGGCTATACGCGCCGAATTCTCGCGGCCGCCAACTGCAAACTTGTCGCCATCGATCGCGATCAGAGTGCCGTCGCGCGCGGCGCCGATCTGGTCGAGGAGGCTCAAGGCCGCCTGACCCTGATCGAAGATCGATTTTCCAATCTCGACACGATCGCCCGTGAGGCGGGGTACGACGCGATCGATGGCGTCGTGCTCGATCTCGGCGTCTCGTCCATGCAGCTCGACACCGCGGAACGCGGCTTTTCGTTCCGTCTCGACGGACCGCTCGACATGCGCATGAGCGGCGAGGGCGCCAGCGCGGCCGACGTGGTCAACACGGCAGGCGAACGGGATCTCGCTGACATCATCTTTGCCCTCGGCGAGGAGCGGCATTCACGCGCGGTCGCGCGCACCATTATCAAGGCGCGCACCAGCGCGCCGATCGAAACAACCCGCGCGCTTGCTGATATCGTCGCCTCTGTCGTGCGATCACGTCCGGGCGATATTCATCCGGCAACGCGCACATTTCAGGCGCTTCGCATCTTCGTGAACGATGAACTCGGTGAGCTTGCCAGAGCGCTTCAAGCCGCGGAACGAGTCCTGAAAGCCGGCGGTCGGCTGGTGGTGGTGTCGTTTCACTCGCTCGAAGATCGCATCGTGAAGTCGTTTTTCGCCGATCGCAGCCAGAGCCACGGCGGCTCGCGACACGCGCCGGAAGTCAAACGTCCGCCGCCGACGTTTCGTACGCTCACCAAGCGACCCGTTGCAGCCGATGAGGGTGAAATCGTGCGCAACCCGCGCGCCCGTTCCGCCAAGTTGCGGGCCGCCGAGCGCACTGAAGCGCCCGCTCGCGCCAGCGTGTCGCCGGATCTGTTACCCCGTGTACCGTCGCTGGCCGACGCATTGAAGGGCCGGTGAGTCATGCGCCTTCTCAATATCCTGGTTATCGGAGCGCTGATCCTGGCAGCTTCTTTTGTGTACAAGATCAAGTTCGACTCCACCCTTCAGGCCGAACGCGTGGCCAAGTTGCGCGGCGAATTGCGCCGCGAGCGCAACGCTATCGCCGTATTTCGCGCTGAATGGGCGAAGTTCGATACGCCGGGCCGCATACAGGGGCTGGCCGACCGCCATCTGGCCCTGCGGCCGGTCAGGGCTAATCAAATCGACAAGCTTGACCGGTTGCCCGAGCGCCCGGCGGTGGTTGTTCCGTCACCCGGCGACGATCCCATCGGGGCCATGCTCGCGCCTGCCCCCGACACGACCGGCAGTGTGTTGCCGCCGGGACGGTAACTGCAATGAACGAAGCGAAGAAACATACGGAAAACCGCTGGCATGGCCTCCTGCGTTCGCTCCTCTACGGCCACGATGTTGACCGCAACGTAAAAGCGAAGGCGCGGCTCGGCCTGGCTATTGTGGCGTTCGCCGGAATCTTTTCGATCATTGCGCTGCGGCTGGTGATGTTCGCGACCACCAGCGAAGGTCACGGCGGTCGCCGCAGTGTCACGCAGGACGCGGTCGCTACCGCGCGCCCGGACATCCTCGATCGCAATGGCGAGATTCTCGCTACCGATGTGAAGACGCCCTCTTTATTCGCCGAGCCGCGCAAGATCATCGACGTCGATGAAGCGGTCGAACTGCTCACGGCGGTGTTGCCTGATCTCGACGCGAACGAAGTCCGCGAACGCCTGTCGTCGAAGCGCGGCTTTGTTTGGCTTAAGCGCGAGATCACGCCAAGCCAGCAGCAGGAGATTCACCGCCTCGGCATTCCCGGCGTTGGCTTCCTGACTGAGAACAAGCGCATCTACCCCAACGGTGCGGTCGTCTCGCACGAGATTGGTCATGTCAATATCGACAACCAGGGTATCGCGGGCATCGAAAAGTGGCTGGATGGTCAGGGACTCGCCGCACTGCATATGGCGGGGCTCGCTACCGATCAGCTGCAGCGACCGGTCAACCTTGCGGTCGATCTGCGCGTGCAATACGCGCTGCGCGATGAACTGATCGCTGCGCGTGACAAGTACAAGGCCAAGGCCTCGGCTGGAATCATCGCCGACGTCAACACCGGCGAAATCATCGCTATGGTCTCGGAGCCCGACTTTGATCCGAATAATCCGCGCGAGGCTACGGACCCAAACCGGCTCAATCGTCTGACGACCGGCGTCTACGAGATGGGCTCGACGTTCAAGGCGCTGACGCTGGCGATGGCACTCGACAGTGGCCGTGTTTCATTGTCGTCATCATTCGATGCGCGCATGCCGCTCCGCTACGGAAAATTCGAGATCCATGACTTCCACGCACAAAAGCGTGTCCTTTCGGTGCCGGAAATTTTCACATACTCGTCGAACATCGGCACAGCGCGCATGGCGCTCTCGCTTGGCGTCGAATACCACAAGGCGTTTCTTAAAAAGCTCGGGCAGCTTGACCGCCTGCGTACCGAATTGCCGGAAAGCGCCGAGCCGTTGGTTCCCAAGCATTGGGGCGAGCTCAACACGGTGACCATTGCGTTCGGACACGGCCTTTCGGTGGCCCCGCTTCAGGCGGTGATGGGTATTTCCGCGCTGGTCAATGGCGGGAAAATGATTCCGCCGACATTCCTCAAGCGGGATCAGGCGGAGGCCGAGCGTCTGGCGCAGCGGGTTATCAAGCCCGAAACCGCTGAAAAAATGCGCTATTTGATGCGCCTGAACGTCGAAAAAGGCACCGCGACGAGAGCCAATGTCGCGGGCTATTATGTCGGCGGAAAAACCGGCACCTCGGACAAAGTCGTTGGCGGGCGATATTCCAAGACCAAAGTCTTGACCAGTTTCACGGCCATATTGCCCTCCGACAAGCCGCGTTATCTTTTGTTGATCATGCTCGACGAACCGCAGGGGCTGCCCGAAACCCATGGCTTCACCACATCGGGCTGGAATGCGGTGCCCGTCGGCGCTCAAGTGATCGAACGCGTGGCCCCCTTCCTCGACGTTCCGCCCCGTTTCGATCTACCCAAGGCCGACCAAATGCTGCTGGTGAGTGCGAAGGAACCGCGGTGAAGCTGCGCGATCTTTTGCCTGAGGCGACGACCGATGCGCGCCACGGCGCGATCGATATTTCCGGCGTCACCGCCGACAGCCGCAAGGTCAAGCCAGGTTTTCTGTTCGTCGCCATCGCGGGCGCCAACGCCGACGGTGCGCATTTCGCCAGGCAGGCCGCTGATGCCGGCGCGGTTGCCGTCGCGGCCGAGCAGAGGCCCGAAGGGCTGCCTGATGCTATCGCATTTGTCCGCGCGAAAAACCCGCGCCGCACGCTTGCCCTTACGGCTGCAAAATTTTTTCCTCGTCAGCCGCAGACAATCGCCGCCGTCACCGGCACCAGCGGGAAAACATCAGTCGCTGCATTCACGCGGCAAATATGGAGCGTTCTCGGATTTCAGGCCGCGAGCATTGGCACCGTCGGCGTCGTCTCGCCCAAGGGTGAGCAATACGGTTCTTTGACGACGCCGGATCCGGTCGATCTGCATCGCACGCTCGACCAACTGGCGCGGGAAGGTGTCACCCATCTCGCCCTCGAAGCTTCCTCGCACGGCCTCGACCAGCACCGCCTCGATGGCGTGCGGGTCGCAGCCGGTGCCTTCACCAATCTCACACGGGACCATCTCGACTATCATCCGACGATCGAAGCCTACCTTGCTGCCAAGCTTCGCCTGTTCGACGATTTGATCGCGCCGGGTGGGACGGCGGTGATTGGCATTGATGATTGCTATGCCGGCCAGGTGGTTGAAGCAGCGAGGAAGCGGGATCTGAAGATCATCTCGGTTGGCGCGCGCGGCGAAGACATCAGGTTCGTCGACGGCTCCATCGATGGCTTTGCGCAAATCATAGCAATTGCCCACGCCGGACGAACATACAGCGTCAGGTTGCCGCTTGTTGGCGCCTTTCAGGTGCAGAATGCCGGCCTTGCTGCGGGCCTTGCGATAGCAACCGGGGCCGAGCCGGCGCGCGTGTTCGCAGCACTGGAAAAGCTGGCCGGAGCCAAAGGCAGGTTGGAACTCGCCGGTACGCACAATGGTGCGCCCATTTTCATCGACTATGCCCACAAGCCGGACGCGCTCAAGAAGGCGCTCGAAAGCCTGCGACCTTATGCAAGCGGCAAACTTATTGTGGTATTCGGCGCGGGCGGCGACCGCGACACTGGCAAGCGTCCAATCATGGGCCGGATAGCAGTCGAAAATGCAGATCGGGTTGTCGTTACAGACGACAACCCGCGCGGCGAAAATCCGGCTGCGATCCGCGCCGCTATTCTGGCCCATGCGCCGGGTGCCATTGAAATCGGCGACCGTGCCGAGGCAATCCGGAAAACGATTGCCGATCTCAAAACTGGCGACGTCCTGTTGATTGCGGGCAAAGGACACGAAACCGGCCAGATCATTGGCGACCGTATTGTGCCGTTTTCGGACCACAAGGCAGTCGCCGACGCGTTGCAGGGTAAAGTGGCATGAGCCGCCTCTGGGCACTCGACGCAATGACTGCGGCAATGCGGGCCGAAGGCGCCGGTGCTCTGCCGGCAGATGTGAACGGAATTTCTATTGACAGCCGCACGCTGGTGAAAGGCGACGCGTTTTTCGCCATCAAGGGCGAGAATCGTGACGGCCACGATTTCGTCGAAGGTGCGCTGAAAGCCGGGGCGGGCCTGGCGGTTCTCGAACGTGACCAGCGTGACCGCTTCGCCGGCGCGCCGTTGCTGATCGTTCCCGATGTGCTTGAAGCTTTGCGGGATCTGGCGCGCGCGGCACGCGCACGTATGAGCGCGAAGGTCATCGCCGTCACTGGCTCTGTCGGCAAGACCAGCACCAAGGAGGCATTGCGTCTTGCTCTCTCGGCCGAGGGAGAAACCCATGCTTCGATCGCGTCCTACAATAATCATTGGGGCGTTCCGCTTTCGCTCGCGCGTTGTCCGGCGGGTGCGAAGTATGCCGTCTTTGAGATTGGCATGAACCATGCCGGTGAGATCACGCCGCTGACGCAGCTCGTACGCCCGCACGTCGGCATCATCACGGGTATCGAGCCGGTGCACCTTGAGTACTTTGGTTCGCTGGAGAAGATCGCCGACGCCAAGGCGGAAATTTTTTCCGGTATCGAACCGGGCGGTGCCGTCGTCCTTAACCGCGACAACGCGCAATATGAGCGGCTGGCCGCCGCCGCCAGGGCGGCTCATATTGAGCGCGTCGTTTCCTTTGGCGAGCACGCAGCGGCCGACGCACGCTTGATGCAATTTTCGCTGCAGGCGGACGGTTCCACTGTCGAGGCGCGCATTCTGGGGCAATCCGTCACCTACAAGGTCGGCGCACCCGGCCGGCATCTCGTCCTCAATTCGCTCGCCGTCCTTGCGGCGGTCTCGCTCGCTGGCGCGGATCTCGCATTGGCCGCGCTCGCTCTCAACAACCTCAAACCTGCAAGCGGACGTGGCGCGCGGACAATGTTGTCCGTCCCTGGCGGCACGGCATTGCTGATCGACGAGAGTTACAATGCCAATCCTGCCTCCATGCGGGCCGCAATCGCCTTGCTGGGTGGAGCGCCGGTCGGCAAGCGCGGCCGCCGCATCGCCGTGCTGGGCGACATGCTGGAATTGGGACCAGCGGGCGCCGAACTGCACCGCGCGCTCGCTGACACAATCGAGGCTGCCGAAATCGACCTCGTTTTTTGTTCTGGACCGCTGATGCGCGCCCTGTGGGAGGCTCTTCCCTCGCGGGCCCGGGGCGGGTATGCCGAGACCGCGGCGGGACTGGAATCAACCGTGTTGGCCGCCATTCAAGCGGGCGACGCGGTCATGGTGAAGGGCTCGCTCGGTTCCAGAATGGGTCCAATCGTCAGGGCCCTGGAACGGCAATTTCCCAGGCAGGCCACGCTCAATCAGGCGCCTGCGCAGGGGTGAATATTCAGGGTTCGACCCAATGTTCTACTGGCTGACCGAACTGTCCGACAAAGTCTCGTTTTTCAATGTGTTTCGCTACATCACGTTTCGCACCGGCGGAGCCATCGTCACGGCGCTGGTGTTCGCTTTTCTGTTCGGGGGTCCGATCATTGATCTGCTGCGCATCAAGCAGGGCAAGGGCCAGCCGATTCGCAGCGACGGCCCGCAGTCGCATCTGGTGACGAAAAAGGGCACGCCGACGATGGGCGGCCTGATGATTTTATCCGGCCTGCTGGTTTCGACCCTTCTGTGGGCAAACCCGAAGAGTCCTTACGTCTGGGTTGTGCTCGGCGTGACGCTCTCGTTCGGGCTGATCGGGTTCTATGACGACTACCTCAAAATCAGCAAACAAACCCACGCCGGGTTTTCCGGCCGCACACGTCTGATCGTGGAAGCGGTGATTGCGGTTGCAGCGTGTACAGCGCTTGCGCAACTTGGCCGCGGCCCGATCGCGACGTCGCTGGTGTTCCCGTTCTTCAAGGAGCTGGTGTTCAATCTTGGATGGGCTTTCGTTCTGGTTGGAGCGTTCGTCATCGTCGGCGCCGGGAATGCCGTCAATCTGACAGACGGGCTCGACGGTCTGGCGATTGTCCCTGTGATGATCGCCGCCGCGAGCTTCGGCCTCATCTCCTATCTCGCGGGCAATGCCGTCTTTGCCGAATACCTGCAGATTCATTATGTCCCCGGTACCGGCGAGCTGGCGGTCCTGTGCGGGGCGGTGATCGGCGCGAGCCTCGGCTTTCTCTGGTTCAACGCGCCGCCGGCGTCGATTTTCATGGGCGATACCGGTTCGCTGTCGCTTGGCGGAATGTTGGGGACGATCGCCGTCGCCATTAAACATGAAATTGTGCTGGCCATCATCGGCGGCCTGTTTGTGCTCGAGGCGGTATCGGTGGTCGTCCAGGTGGTTTCCTTCAAGTTGACGGGCAAACGCGTGTTCAAGATGGCGCCGATCCATCACCACTATGAAGAGCTCGGATGGACCGAGCCCCAGATCGTGATCCGCTTCTGGATCGTGGCGGTGGTGCTGGCGCTCGCCGGTCTGGCGACGCTGAAGTTGAGATGAGCCTTGATCCCGGTCACCACGTTCGCAGGCAGGCGGGTCGCAATCTTCGGCCTGGGCAGTTCCGGCCTGCTGGCGGCACGCGCGCTTGCCGCGGGCAATGCCGACGTCATCGCCTGGGACGATGACGAGAAGAAAATCACGCAAGCGCAAGCGGCCGGGGTGAAGACCCAAAATCTGCGCGAAATCGACTGGTCGAGAGTGGCAGCCCTGGTTCTGACGCCAGGCGTGCCGCTCACGCACCCGAAGCCTCATTGGGCGGCGAGCCTTGCGCGTAACGCCAACGTCGATGTGATCGGCGACATTGAACTGTTCTGCCGCGAACGCGAGACATCGGGCGCCCGGTGTCCTCTGGTTGCCATCACCGGTACCAACGGCAAGTCAACGACCACGGCACTCACAGCGCACCTGCTCAGGCGCGCGGGCATCGACGCCCAGATGGGCGGCAATATTGGCGTGCCGGCGCTGGCGCTCGAACCGTTCGGGTCTGGCCGGGCCTATGTCCTCGAAATTTCCTCATATCAGATCGATCTGGCGCCTTCGCTCAGGCCGACGGTCGGCATTCTGCTGAATGTCTCGGAAGACCATCTCGATCGGCACGGCAGCATGGAGAACTACGCCGCCATCAAAGAGCGCCTGCCTGCAAACATCGAGCAAAGTGGTGCGGCAGTGATTGACGTCGACGACGACTACACACGTGCCGCGGCTGAGCGTATCGAGGGCGCCAGGAAAAATGTCGTCCGCGTTTCTGTCGAGTCACGCGTGCACGACGGTTACTACGCGCAAGGCAGCCGCATCTTTCACGCTTCCGGCGGCAAGGTGCGTGCGGTGGCGGACCTGGCCGGCATCGGCTCGTTGCGCGGTACACACAATGCGCAGAACGCCGCGTGTGCCATAGCCGCCTGCGTCACCCTTGGCATCGACCTGGATACGATTCAGAAAGGGCTTGCAAGCTTTCCCGGCCTCGCGCACCGAATGCAAGGGGTTGGACGCAAGGGTAACGTGCTGTTCGTCAACGACTCGAAAGCGACCAATGCGGATTCGGCGGCCAAGGCGCTGGCGAGCTTCCCCGACATTTTCTGGATTGCGGGCGGCAAGCCGAAAACCGGTGGAATTACCAGCCTGGCCCGGTTCTTTCCGCGGATCCGCAAGGCCTATCTGATTGGTGAAGCCGCCAGGGAGTTTGCCGCGACGTTGGACGGCAAGGTGCCCTACGAGGTCAACGGCGCCTTGCCGGCCGCAATCAATGCGGCAGCCCGTGACGCCGCCGCCTCGGGCTTGAAGGAACCCGTGGTCCTGCTGTCGCCAGCCTGCGCCTCCTTCGACCAGTACCCGAACTTCGAGGTGCGCGGTAAAGCCTTCACGGACACCGTGCTGGCGATTCCCGGCGTGACCGCGACCGTTAATGTTTCCTAAACCGCGAAGCGTCAGCTTGGGCCCGACGGGGACTCGAGATGCTCTCGCGCGCGCAACGCACGCCTTTCGGCGAATGGTGGTGGACAGTCGATCGGCTCGCGCTCGCTGCCATCGGCGCGTTGATGCTGGCAGGCGTAGTCCTTTCGCTCGCCGCCAGCCCGCCGGTCGCGGCACGCCTCGGCCTTGACCCGTTCTTTTTCGTCAACCGGCATGTTCTTTATCTGTTGCCCGCCATTGCCGTGATGCTGGGCGTTTCGTTCCTGAATCCGCGCCAGATCCGGCGGCTGTCGCTGGTGATCTTCCTGGTGAGCCTGATCATGGTGGCGGCGACGCCGTATTTCGGTCCCGAGATCAAGGGCGCGCGTCGCTGGCTTGTGCTGCTCGGTATCAACATCCAGCCGTCGGAGTTTCTTAAACCCGCTTTCGTCATCATCGTCGCGTGGCTGTTCGGTGAATCGGCGAAACGCCCGGACATGCCGGCGAACACGCTCTCGCTGGCGTTGTTGCTGATGGTGATCGCGCTCCTGGTGGTACAGCCGGACTTCGGCCAGACCATGCTGATCGCGCTGGTGTGGAGCGCGCTGTTCTTCATGGCCGGCATGCGGGTGGTCTGGGTCGCGGGGATCGCCGGCCTCGCCGGGATCGGGCTGTTGAGCGCATACTACACGGTGCCGCATGTGGCGCGCCGTATTCAGCGCTTCGTAGATCCTGCTTCGGGCGACACATTCAATATCGACGTCGCAACCGAAAGCTTCATGCGGGGCGGCTGGTTCGGCAAGGGACCTGGCGAGGGCACCGTGAAGCGCCTTCTCCCCGAAAGTCACACCGATTTTGTGTTCGCCGTAGCAGCCGAGGAATTCGGAGTTGCACTCTGTCTCGCGCTGGTTGCCTTGTTTGCCTTCATTGTCATCCGCATGCTGATCCGCGCGATGCGCAACGATGATCCTTTCACGCGCTTTGCTGCGGCCGGGCTTACCATTCTCTTTGCCACCCAGTCCGCGATCAACATGGCGGTGAACTTGCATCTTATCCCGGCCAAGGGCATGACACTGCCGTTCATCTCCTACGGCGGTTCGTCGATGATCTCGATCGCTTACGCAATGGGCATGTTGCTCGCATTGACCCGCGAGCAGCCACGCGCGGCGATGATTGCGCCTGATCTCGCGGCGGCCGGGAGCGCGATCTGATGGCGGCGAGCGGCGCGCCGCTCGTCCTGCTCGCAGCCGGCGGCACCGGCGGTCATTTGTTTCCGGCAGAAGCGCTGGCCACCGTGCTCGAGAAGCGAGGCATCGCCGTTGATCTCGCCACCGACCATCGCGCCGCGCATTTCAAATTTCCTGCACGCGCCGTGCATGTCATCCCCAGCGCCACTGTGCGTGGACGTGATCCGATATCGCTGGCGCGCACCGCAACCTTGCTCTCGTTCGGCACGGCCAAGGCCTGGGCAATACTCGGCCGCATCAGGCCGAAGGCGGTCGTTGGATTTGGCGGCTACCCGACGGTGCCGCCGCTTCTGGCGGCGAGCTGGCGTGACGTTGCGACGATCCTGCACGAGCAGAACAGCGTCATGGGGCGCGCTAACAGGTTTCTGGCGCCTCGCGTCACTGCTATTGCAACCGGCTTCCGTGCGCTCAAGAATCTCGATCGCCACTGGCTGAACAAAATAACATTCACGGGCAATCCGTTGCGCCCGCCGGTTATCGCGGCTGCCAACGTGCCATACGCCGCGCCGACTGACGGCAAACTACGTGTGCTTGTTTTCGGCGGCAGCCAGGGCGCGCGCGTGATGGCCGAAGTCGTGCCGGCGGCAATCGGCCTGCTCGACGCGCGCATCGGTACTCACCTCAGCGTTGTGCAGCAGGCGCGGGCCGAGGACATGGACGCCGTGCGCGCATCCTATTCCCGCGTCGGAGTTTCAGCCGAGATCGCGCCTTTTTTTTCGGATCTGCCGGCGCGGATGGCCGCGGCACAGCTGATCATTTCCCGTTCCGGCGCCTCGACGGTCGCAGAGCTTTCAGCCATCGGCCGGCCTGCCATATTGGTGCCGCTGCCGCATGCGCTGGACCAGGACCAGTTCGAGAATGCCGGCGTTCTGGAGGCCGCGGGGGGAGCGATTCGAATCGAGCAAACCGACTTCACGCCCCGACGGCTGGCCACGGCGATCACCACGCTTTCGGGCGATCCGGCGCGGCTGGCGCAGATGGCACAGGGGGCCAAATCCGTCGGCATTATTGACGCCGCTGAACGGCTCGCAGACCTAGTCATTAAAGTTGCCGCAATTTAGGTTTTCGTCATGGGCGGGCTTGTTCCGGCCATCCGCGTCTTGCATTAGTCAAGAAAAGCGTGGATGCCCGGCACAGGGCCGGGCATGACGGCTTAGAGGCCCAGGGGCGCAACCTATGAAGCTGCCGCGCGACATCGGTCCCGTGCATTTTGTCGGCATCGGCGGGATTGGCATGAGCGGCATTGCCGAGGTGCTGGCAAATCTCGGCTATAGCGTGACCGGCTCGGACGTTGCCGAAAGCGCCAACGTCAAGCGCTTGCGCGACAAAGGGGTCAAGGTCGCCATCGGCCACAAGGCCGGCAATATCGACGGCGCTGACGTGGTGGTTGTCTCATCCGCGATCAAACGTGACAACCCGGAGCTCGTCGCGGCGCGCGCCCGGCGCCTGCCAGTCGTGCGACGCGCCGAGATGCTCGCCGAATTGATGCGGCTGAAAAGCTGCGTGGCAATTGCGGGTACACACGGCAAAACCACCACGACCTCCCTGGTTGCATCGCTGCTCGACGCCGGTGGCCTCGATCCGACCGTAATCAATGGCGGCATCATCAACGCCTACGGCACCAATGCGCGGCTTGGGGCGGGAGACTGGATGGTCGTCGAGGCCGATGAATCGGATGGTACATTCCTCAAGCTGCCGGCCGACATTGCGATTGTTACCAACATCGATCCGGAACACCTGGACCATTTCCAGACCTTTGAGGCCGTGCAGGACGCATTCCGTGCCTTTGTCGAGAACGTCCCATTCTACGGCTTCGCGGTCATGTGTACGGATCATCCTGTCGTCCAGACACTCGTTGGCAAACTGGAGGATCGGCGCATCATCACTTACGGCGAAAATCCGCAAGCCGATGTGCGTCTCATCGATCTGGATCACCTGAATGGCGAGTCGTGCTTCTCCGTTCTCTTTCGTGACCGTGAGGGCAAGACCTCGCATACGATCGACAAGCTCGCCTTACCGATGCCTGGCAGGCACAACGCACTGAACGCCACAGCGGCGGTCGCAGTCGCACACACGCTTGGACTCAAGAGCGATGCCATCCGCAAAGCGCTGGCCGGGTTCGGCGGTGTCAAGCGGCGCTTTACGCGCGTCGGTGAATGGAACAGTGCGATGATCATTGACGACTATGCCCACCACCCGGTCGAGATCGCGGCCGTCCTGCTTGCGGCGCGTGAGAGCGCCGGGGGTCAGGTGATCGCTGTGATGCAGCCGCATCGTTATACGCGGTTGCATGACCTGTTCGAGCAATTCTGCACCTGCTTCAATGATGCCGATGCGGTGATCGTGGCGCCCGTCTATCCGGCCGGCGAGCAGCCCATTCCCGGTGCCGACCGGGATGCGCTGGTGACCGGCCTGCGCGCACACGGGCACAAGCAGGCGATCCCGCTGGAGGGGCCGGAGCAGCTCGCACCACTCATCAAAAGGCTGGCCAGGCCTGGCGACTATGTGGTCTGCCTTGGTGCCGGCTCCATCACACAGTGGGCATACGCTCTCCCGGCGGAATTAAAAGCGCTATGAGCTTCCCCGACATTGTGCCCGATCTGAAAGCCAAGATGCCCGAATTGCGTGGGCGGCTGTTGGCCAATCAGTCCCTTGGTGAATTCACCTGGTTTCGGGTTGGCGGGCCGGCGCAATCTTTCTACATGCCTCAAGACGAAAACGACCTTGCTTATTTCCTGCGCAACTTGCCGCCGGAAATTTCCGTCACGGTCATCGGCGCCGGCTCAAATCTGATCGTACGCGACGGCGGCGTGGCGGGCGTGGTGGTCCGGCTCGGCCGCGGCTTCAATGACGTGAAGATCGAAGATCACCGTGCCACCGTTGGCACGGCGATGCTTGACGTCATGGTCGCGCGCGCGGCGCAGACGGCCGGCGTAGCCGGGTTGGCGTTTCTGAGCGGCATTCCCGGAACGATCGGCGGCGCCTTGCGCATGAACGGCGGCGCATATGGTGGCGAAACCAAGGATGTTCTGGTTGAGGCGCGCGGCGTGGATCGGCAAGGTAACATGCGTAACTTCAGCAATAGCGAGATGGGCTTTTCGTATCGCCACTGCAGCGCACCGGACGATGTGATTTTCACGAGCGCGACTTTGCAGGGGCGTGCCGGCGAGGCGGGCGAAATTGCCGTCGAAATGGCCGACATCAAGAAAAAGCGCGAGGCGAGCCAGCCGCGCAATCGGACCGGGGGCTCTACCTTTAAAAATCCGCCGGGCCATAGCGCCTGGAAGCTGGTGGACGAAGCCGGCTGTCGCGGGCTCACCATCGGTGGTGCGCAGGTGTCCGAGCTCCACAGCAATTTCCTTATCAACCTTGGCGGTGCCCGCGCGGCCGACATCGAGACGTTGGGCGAAACTGTGCGGCAACGGGTGAAGTCCCATTCCGGCGTCGATCTGGAGTGGGAGATCAAACGGGTTGGGCTGGAACGCTGAAATCATGAAGCACGTCGCGGTCCTCATGGGTGGATGGTCGGCCGAACGCGAAGTGTCCTTGCGTTCGGGCAAAGCGTGCGCCGATGCGCTGGAGCGCACCGGCTATCGCGTCAGCCGCGTTGACGTCGACCGCGACGTTGCTGCGACGCTGCGTGCACTCAAGCCTGATGCAGCCCTCAATGTATTGCACGGCCGTCCGGGTGAGGACGGCACGCTGCAGGGTATGCTTGAGGTTCTCGGCATTCCCTACAGTCATTCGGGCGTACTTGCCTCCGCGCTGGCAATGCAAAAGGACATCGCCAAGATCGTGCTCAAGGCGGCACAGGTGCCGGTGCCGGGTGGCATGATCGCGACGCGCAAGGAGGCGGCCAAACGCCATTTGCTTCCGCCGCCTTACGTCATCAAGCCTGTGGCAGAGGGCTCCAGCGTCGGCGTTTTCATGGTGCGAGAGGATCACGAGCATCCGCCGCAGGAATTGAATCGTCCCGACTGGGCATTCGGCGAGCGGGTCGTGGTCGAGCCCTATATTCCCGGCAAGGAACTCACCTGCGCGGTGATGGGAGAAAAAGTGCTGGGCGTCATCGAGATCGTACCAACCGTGAAATTCTACGACTATGAAGCCAAATACGCGCCCGGTGGTTCCAGGCACCTGTTGCCGGCGCCAATCGCCTCCGCCGTCTACGGTGAAGTACAGCGCCTGGCGCTTGCCGCCCATCGGGCTCTTGGCTGCCGTGGCGTAACCCGCTCGGATTTTCGCTACGACGATACCCGATCCGGAATCGAAGGGCTGAGCTGCCTGGAGGTAAACACCCAGCCGGGTATGACGGAAACCTCCCTGGTACCGGAAATGGCGCAGCACGCCGGGATTACGTTCGATGAACTGGTACGCTGGATGGTCGAAGACGCTTCGCTGGACCGCTGAAAGTCAGCCGGATCAACGACAAACGCTGAAATCATTCAAATTTTACTAATCATTTACCAATAAGCCTGAAGACTAGGCATTGGCGGCGTGCCGCGCGCCTAGTTGCCGCGATGTCGCGCGTGCGCGCCCCAGCTTGCGGCCCATGTTGGGTACAACAGGTAAGTAGAACGTGATGGAAGGTCGAGGTCGCGTTGCGCAATCGCTGAAGACGAGACGACGCCCATCGTTCGCGTCATGGTCGCGGTCGTACGAATGGCGATGGGTGAGGACTGCGCGTCGCTGGGGTGGACTGCTCGTCAACTTGAAGGTGCCGCGTGGCGCCGGTTCATCAGCCGCGGCCATTCTTCTCCTCGTCAGTACCAGCTACGGCGCAGTCAGGGGTGGCCACGTCCCGCAGATCATAGAGAACGTGCAGGATCTCTGCGACGCGGCCGCCAACAGAGTTGGCTTTCGTATTTCCGAGGTCGCTCTCGCCGGCGAACACGAAGTTGATCGCGGCGAAATCCTCACGCTTGTCGGAATCACCGATCGTTCGTCGCTTCTGTTTCTTGATGCCTCGCGCGCGCGTACGCGCCTGTTGACCAATCCCTGGATCGCGGAAGCGGCTGTTCTCAAATTATATCCCGATCGCCTGCGCATCGAAATCAAGGAACGCCAGCCGTTTGCGCTTTGGCAAAAGGATGGCCGTGTCGCGCTGATCGCCGCCGATGGCACCGTGCTCGAAACCGCCGCACCACCGCGCTTCGGCAATTTGCCGCTTGTCGTAGGCAAGGGCGCCGAACAGAGCGCGCAGGGTTTCCTCGAAATTGTCGCGCGCTATCCGGCGATAGCACATGCGACGGATGCCTCGGTTCTGGTGGCCGAGCGTCGCTGGAATTTGCACCTTAAAGGCGGCATCGAAATTCTTCTGCCGGAACGCGAACCCGAGAAGGCGCTACGAACGCTCATCGATCTCGAACACAGCAACAAACTCCTGTCGCGGGACATCGTTGCGATCGATCTCAGGCTGTCCGACCGCGTCACCGTCCGCCAGTCTGACAACGCTGCCGCCGCCCGCGAGCAGATTTTCAAGGATGCCGAGAAAGCGAAGAAGGGCAAGGCGAGTAAAGGAGGCGAAGCATGACCGTGCTGCGCTTCGGTCTTACTCCAAAGATGAGGCCGGTTTCGCCCAGGCGCGCAGCCGTCGTCGCTGGCCTCGACATCGGCACCAGCAAAATCGTTTGCCTGATCGCGCGGCTCGAGCCGCAAGCGCCGCAAGACGTTCTCCGCCGCCGCAGCCATGGCGTGCGCCTCCTGGCCTTTGCCCACACCGCAGCGAGCGGCATGAAGGCCGGCTCCGTGGTCGATCTGGTCGAAGCGGAACACGTGGTGCGTCAGGCAATCGACATTGCCGAAAGCATGGCGGGGGTCCAGCTCGAATCGGTCGTCGTATCGATGTCCGGCGGCCGCCTGGGCAGTGAAAGTATCGTCGCGAATATCGATCTCGCCGGTCGCGCTGTTACGGAAGCCGATATCGGTCGGGTGCTGGCGGCGGCGAGCCGGCATTCGGTACGCGATGGGCGTGCCGTCCTGCATTCCCTTCCGACCGGTTTCGCCGTTGATGCCGCGACGGGTATTCGCGAACCGCGCGGCATGCTCGGTCACCGTCTGGGTGTGGATATGCACATGGTGACCTCGGACGTAGCGACGGTGCGGAATCTGATGCTGACCGTCGAGCGCAGCCACTTGTCCGTAGAGGCGATGGTGTCATCCCCCTATGTGGCTGGGCTCGCGGCCCTCGCCGACGATGAGGCGGACCTGGGGGCGGCCACCGTCGATATGGGCGCCGGAACCACGAGTTTGGCGGTCTTTTCCGGGGGCAAATTCATCCATGCCGACGGTTTCGCGCTTGGCGGCAACCACGTGACCATGGATGTGGCTCGCGGTCTCAACACCCGCGTCGCCGACGCTGAGCGAATCAAAGCGATTTATGGCAGTGTTTTGGGCGGGGGATCGGATGAGCGCGACATGATCACGGTACCGCCGGTTGATGATGACGAGCGAGAGCCGCCGCAGTTCGTTTCGCGCGCTTCGCTCGTGCGGATCATCAAGCCGCGTGTCGAGGAGATCCTGGAAATGGTGCGCGACCGCCTGGCGGCTTCGCCGTTTTCGGCAGAACCGCGCGGGCGGGTGGTGCTGACTGGCGGCGCGAGCCAACTCGCCGGGCTCGCCGATCTCGCCGCCCGCATCATGCGGCGCCCCGTACGAATTGGCCGCCCGCTTGGCTTTGCCGGCTTGCCGGAGGCGGCGAAGGGGCCGGCCTTTGCGGTTGCAGCGGGTCTGCTTGTCTATCCACAGGCGGCCCATCTCGAACACTTCGAACCGCGGCGAACGCGGCAATTGATGACAGGAACGGGCGGTTACATGGCACGGGTCGGACGATGGCTGCGCGAAAGTTTCTGACCCTTCATCAACGAAACCACGGATCGGCCGGTGGCGGACCGGCCCAGTTCGGCGGCGTGCAAATTGCGTTGGCGCTTTCGGCGCGACGTAGTCCTGCTGCCCGTGCACTCATGAGGCAAACATGACCATCAATCTGACGATCCCAGACATTCGGGAAATGAAACCTCGCATTACCGTATTCGGCGTCGGCGGCGCCGGCGGCAATGCAGTCAACAACATGATCACAGCGGGTTTGCAGGGCGTCGACTTCGTCGTCGCCAATACAGACGCGCAGGCGCTCACCATGTCCAAGGCCGAGCGCATCATCCAGATGGGCACTCAGGTGACAGAGGGCCTTGGCGCCGGCTCGCAGCCCGAGGTGGGGCGTGCCGCCGCCGAAGAGGTGATCGATGAAATCCGCGATCACCTGACCGGCGCGCACATGGTTTTTGTCACCGCGGGAATGGGCGGCGGTACCGGCACCGGTGCAGCGCCGATCATCGCGAAGACCGCGCGAGAGCTCGGCATCCTCACGGTCGGCGTGATCACCAAGCCGTTCCAGTTCGAGGGCCAGCGCCGCATGCGCTTTGCGGAAGCCGGCATCGTGGAACTGCAAAAGGTCGTCGATACCCTGCTGATCATCCCGAACCAGAATTTGTTCCGGGTGGCCAACGAGAAAACGACTTTCGCCGATGCCTTTGCCATGGCCGACCAGGTTCTTTATTCGGGCGTGGCCTGCATCACCGACCTGATGGTCAAGGAAGGCCTGATCAATCTCGACTTTGCCGACGTTCGCGCCGTGATGCGCGAGATGGGCAAAGCAATGATGGGCACCGGCGAAGCGTCAGGGGAAAAGAGGGCACTCACCGCTGCCGAGGCTGCGATCTCCAATCCGCTGATCGACGACGCTTCGATGAAGGGCGCCAGGGGCCTCCTCATCTCGATCACAGGCGGCAAGGACCTCACGCTTTACGAGGTCGATGAAGCCGCTACTCGCATCCGCGAAGAGGTCGACCAGGATGCCAATATTATCGTCGGCGCAACCTTTGACGAAACTCTGGAAGGCATCATCCGCGTTTCGGTGGTGGCGACCGGCATCGATAATACCGGTATGGGGCGCCACGCCCAGCCGGCCGAGAGTGCGCTGAGAGAACTCGCCGGCAAGATACGCAACGACAGCCGCCGGATCTCCGACCGGATCGAACGCACACCGGTGACCGCGCATGCTGCGCCTTCGCTTGAATCAGCCGCCCACGCCGCGGTTGCTGCGGCCATTCTGCCGCCGACCTCGATTGAAGACGTTTCGATTCGGCCAATGCCGATCAAACCGTCACTGTTCGAGCCGTCACAAGCCGAAGCGCCAATCGCGGAGCCTCAAATGCCGGCGGCGTACATTCCGCCGGCGCCGGAACGCTACGCGCGTACCCCGCGCATGCCGCGAATCGATGAATTGCCGCTGCCGGCGCAAAACGAAATTCGGGCGCAGCGTGGTGAACTCGACGACGATCATCCCGAAAAGCGGCGCATGACGCTGATGCAACGGCTGGCTTCGGTTGGCCTTGGCCGGCGAACGGAGGGCGAAGCGCCAGCGATGACTCCCGTGCCACGCCCCGCAAGGCCTGCGCCGCAACTCGAGCGTCCACAGCAGCGCCCGACCGCTCGTCATCCGGAAGGCCGGCCGAGCGATCCTGTATCGGAATACGCACGGCGAACGGCTCCGCAAGGTCTCGACCCCCATGGCCGCTCCGCGCCTGTGCATAATTCGGCTGAGGAGGATCAGCTCGATATCCCTGCTTTCCTCCGTCGTCAGGCGAACTGACAACCGATCCAAAGCGAGTGGCCCCGCCTCCAGGACTGGAGGCGGGGCCGTCTGCTGTCTGGCGGAGCGCGATATAACTAATTGAAATATATTATGATTTTAGACTTGTTCGGGCCTGGGGAAGGTAAGCAGGTCCAGCCGGCGGCGGGACTCCTGGCGGGCGAATTGTGGCACGGGAACCGAGCGGCGGCCGGCAAATTGCGGCGAAAAAGGGTAACAGTCGGTAAGAAAGCGTGAGTTGGAGGCGACCTGCGTAATAGCTAAGTTTCGTGGGCGAAAGCACATTTCGAGTCTCTGGGGATTGCCGCTCGGGCTGCAAGGGCGGTTTGGACTAACGGCAAAAATGTGGTCCCGCGAGGGACCAGAGGGACGGGGCCGCAGGCGCTTAGGTAGCCGGCGGAAGTTGGGGTAGATGAAGGGCGCCAAGCAAACAACGCTACGCCACCAGGTCGCCGTTTCCGGCATCGGCGTGCATTCGGGCCTGCCGGTCACGCTCACACTTCATCCAGCTGACGACGACAGCGGCATCGTCTTTCAACGTATCGCGAGGGACGGCTCTGTCGAACGCGAAATCCGCGCTGATGTGCGTGCGGTTACCGCCACCGAATTTGCCACCGTTCTCGGCGATGCCAAGGGTCCGCTGTGTTCGACCGCGGAACATCTGCTGGCTGCCCTGCGTGGCCTTTACGTCGACAACGCCGTCGTCGAAATTGATGGCCCGGAAGTTCCAATTATGGACGGAAGCGCCGCCGCTTTCGTTGATGCGATCGATCAGGCTGGCCTCACAACGCGCGCATTACCGCGGCGCTACATCGAGGTGCTCAAGCCGGTATCTGTGGTCAAGGACGGCGCCTGTGGCGAACTGCGGCCATACCAGCATGGATTCCGGGTCGAGGCCGAAATCGACTTCGATCATCCGCTGATCGGCCGGCAGGCCCTTTCACTCGATGTAGGGCCGGAGACGTTCCGCCGCGAAATCGCGCGCGCCCGTACTTTTGGTTTCATGCGCGACGTCGCCAAGTTGTGGAGCGCGGGCTATGCGCTCGGCGCCTCATTCGAAAACACGCTCGTCGTGAGTGAAGATCGCGTACTCAATCCGGAAGGCTTGCGCTTTGCAGACGAATTCGTCCGTCACAAGGTGCTGGACGCCATTGGCGATCTCGCGCTCGCGGGCCAGCCACTGCTCGCCGCGTACAAAACCGTCCGCGGCGGCCACAAGCTTAATCATGCCGTTCTGTCCGCACTGATGGCCGATCCGAAGGCCTGGCGGGTGGTTGAGGCCGTCGAGCCGGCGCGGCGCTCGCGCGGTCATGCGGATGTTGTCACCGGTCTGGTGGCGCCGGCCTATGGCCCGGAAGTGTCCTGAAAATCTCGGGATTTTGCCTTAACCTTCGCCTTAATCCGGGCCGAATGTCGGCTTAGTCGCATAGCGATATTGGCAATTTTCCGATAGACCGGCGCGGACAGTTTGCGCAGTTTTAGTGGCCTTTGCGAAGCCGCCTTCGGGGAGCAACTTCGCGTGGATGTGTTCAAAGTCATGACTGTGCGGTCAAAACCGGGACCCTGGACGCGTATTGCGCGCACCCTGACGATCGCGCTGCTAGCGGGTACCCTCGGCGCCTGCAGCAGCTTCGATTTTTTCAGCAAGAAGGATGACACGCCTCCGGATTCGCCCGCCGACAGGCTCTACAATGAGGGACTCTATCTCCTCAACCAAAAGAAGGATCCCAAGGAAGCGGTCAAGAAATTCGAGGAAGTCGACCGTCAACATCCGTACTCGGAGTGGGCGCGCAAATCCCTCATTATGACCTCTTACGCCTATTATCAGGCTGGCGAGTACGATGACTGCGTAAACTCGGCCAAGCGCTACATCACGCTGCACCCCGGTGGCGCCGATGCTGCGTACGCCCAATTTCTGATCGGTTCGTCATATTTCGACGAAATCCCTGACACCACGCGCGATCAGGCGCGCACCGAGAAGGCCCTTGCCGCGCTTGATGAAGTCATCCGGAAATATCCGGGCAGCGAATACGCCACCAGTGCCAAGCAGAAGATAGACGTTGCCCGTGACCAGCTTGCCGGCAAGGAAATGGAGATCGGCCGCTACTATTTGAAAAAGAAGGATTACACTGGCGCTATCAACCGCTTCAAAGTTGTCGTTACGAAGTATCAGACGACGCGCCATGTCGAAGAGGCTCTGATGCGGCTGACTGAGTCCTACATGGCGCTCGGCATCGTTGACGAGGCGCAGACAGCGGCGGCCGTTCTGGGGCACAACTTCCCCGACAGCACCTGGTACAAGCATGCTTATGGACTGGTGAAGACCGGCGGTCTTGAGCCAAAGGAGAACCAGGGCTCATGGATCAGCAAGGCGTTCAAAGGCATCGGCCTGGGCTGACAGGATTGGGTCAGCCGAGTTCTTCAATTCGAACGTCGAGTTACCCACATCATCATGGCCGGGCTTGTCCCGGCCATCCACGTCTTTGATTATGCAGATTCGGCAAGACGTGGATGCCCGGCACAAGGCCGGGCATGACGGTCATGTGGATTTGGCGCGCCATGCTCTCCCGACTTTCGATTCGCGATATCGTCCTGATCGACCGGCTCGACATTGATTTCGCCGAAGGGCTCGCGGTGCTCACGGGCGAAACAGGTGCCGGCAAGTCGATCCTGCTTGACGCTTTCGCCCTGGCTTTGGGCGGACGCGGCGACCAGGCGCTGGTCCGGCATGGCATGGAACAGGGCCAGGTGACGGCTGTGTTCGACGTCGCACGCGATCACCCCGCCCGCGCGCTTCTGGCGGCTGATGATATTCCCGTGGAGGACGAACTGATCCTTCGCCGTGTGCAGCTGGCCGATGGTCGCACACGGGCTTTTGTCAACGATCAACCGGTCAGCGTGCAGGTGCTCAAGCAGGTTGGCAGTGCTCTGGTCGAGATCCATGGCCAGCACGATGAGCGTGCATTGGTCGATGCAGCCACTCATCGCCGGCTCCTTGACGCCTTCGGAGGTCTCGAGGATCAGACGGCAAAGGTCGGGACGCTATGGGAAGCGCGGCGCGAAGCGCGGGCTGCGGCCGATGCCCACCGCGCCGAGGTGGAGCGGGCCAAGCGCGAGGGCGATTGGCTGCGCCACGCCGTGGAAGAGCTCAACAAGCTCGCGCCACAGGCCGGCGAAGAAACCGCGCTTGCCGAACGGCGCACCGCAATGATGCAGGCGGAAAAGGTTGCAGAGGACTTGCGTGAGGCTCACGAGGTGGTCGCCGGGACCAGTTCCAGCGTGCCCGCGCTGTCCGGAGTCATCCGCCGGCTCGAACGGCGGGCAACCCAGGCACCGGGCCTGGTCGAGCCAACGGTGAAGGCACTGGACCTCGCCCTGACGGCGCTGGACGAGGTCCGGGGCCATCTGGAAACAGCTTTGCGCACCGCCGATTTTGACCCGGCCGATCTGGAGCGCATCGAGGAACGACTGTTCGCCCTGCGCGCTGCCGGCCGCAAATACAATGTTCCGGTCGATGAACTTGCGGCGCTGGCACGCAAGTACAATGGCGACATCGCGCTGATCGATGCCGGCGAGGGCAAACTCAAGGCCCTTGAGGCAACAGCCGAGCAGGCAGAGGCCAACTATCGCAATGCGGCGCAGACGCTGTCGCGGGCGCGCCACAAGGCCGCCGCGGCTCTCGATAAGGCGGTCAACGGCGAACTCAAGCCGCTCAAGCTGGAGCGGGCGAAGTTTTCGACGCAGATCGACAGCGATCCGGCCACCGCAGGACCGGACGGCATCGACCGGGCGGAATTCTGGGTCCAGACCAATCCTGGCACGCGACCGGGCCCGATGATGAGGGTCGCTTCGGGCGGTGAACTGGCGCGGTTCCTGCTGGCGTTGAAGGTGGTGCTGGCCGATCGCGGCTCGGCACCGACGCTCGTTTTCGACGAGATCGACACGGGCGTTGGCGGCGCCGTCGCAGATGCCATCGGCATGCGTCTTGCAAAGCTGGCGAGCGGCGCACAGGTGCTGGCCGTGACGCATGCGCCCCAGGTGGCGGCGCGCGCCGACCGCCATTATCTCATTGCGAAAGATACGCTGGAAAAGGGAAAACGGGTGGCCACGCGCGTTACCGAACTGGCATCAGAGCGCCGGCGGGAGGAAATCGCCCGCATGCTGGCCGGCGCAGAAATCACCAATGAAGCCCGCGCCGCGGCCGAACGGCTGATCAAGGCAGCGAGTTGATATAGTGCATGCATGGCAAGTCACGACGCGTCGAAGATCAAACCCGTCGACCTCACCGTGGCGCAGGCCAAGGCCGAGCTGAAACGGCTGGCCTCTGAACTTACGGCGCACGACAAGCGCTATTATCAACAAGACGCCCCGACAGTAACGGATGCCGAATACGACGCCTTGCGCCGCCGCAATGCCGCGATCGAGGCACGCTTCCCTGAACTGATCCGGTCCGATTCACCGTCGCGACGTGTGGGCGCGGCACCGACGGGAAAGTTCAAGAAGGTCCGGCATGCGGTGCCGATGCTTTCTCTCGACAATGCGTTCGCCGAGAGCGATGTCGTCGATTTCACCGCCCGCATCCGGCGCTTTCTGAAACTGGGCGAAGACGAAAAGCTCGCCTTCAGCGCAGAACCAAAGATTGACGGCCTCTCAATGTCGCTGCGTTATCAGGACGGAGAACTCCTCACTGCTGCCACGCGCGGTGACGGCGCCGAAGGCGAAGAC
Source organism: Pseudolabrys sp. (assembly GCA_036003145.1). Taxonomy (GTDB): domain Bacteria; phylum Pseudomonadota; class Alphaproteobacteria; order Rhizobiales; family Xanthobacteraceae; genus Pseudolabrys. The sequence continues at coordinate 20,599 of DASYSQ010000217.1, read as the reverse complement.
GTCACGGCCAACATACGCACGCTCAAGGATGTGCCGCATAAATTGAAGGGCAAGGGCGTGCCGGCAGTGTGTGAGGTGCGCGGCGAGATCTATATGACCAAGCAGGCCTTCCTCGCGCTCAATGAGCGGCAGAAAGCGGCGGGCGATACCATCTTCGCAAATCCGCGCAATTCCGCCGCCGGTTCGCTGCGTCAAAAAGATCCGGCGATCACCGCTTCGCGTCCGCTCGGTTTTTTCGCTTATGCCTGGGGCGAGATGAGCGAAATGCCGGTCGAGACGCAATCCGCCATGATCAAGTGGTTCGAATCCTGTGGCTTCAAGACCAATCCGCTCACCAGACTGTGTCGTTCGACCGAGGAGCTCATCGCCTTTCATCGCGAGATCGAGGAGAAGCGGGCCAAACTTGACTATGACATCGACGGCGTCGTCTACAAGGTCGATCGCATTGACTGGCAGGAGCGGCTTGGCTTCATCTCCCGAACGCCGCGCTGGGCGATTGCGCATAAATTTCCGGCCGAACGCGCCGTGACTGTGCTTAAGGACATTGAGATCCAGGTCGGGCGCACCGGCGCGCTTACGCCGGTTGGCAAGCTCGACCCTGTCGGCGTTGGCGGCGTCATCGTGCAGAATGTCACGCTGCACAACGAGGACTACATCAAGGGCATTGGCGGCGATGGCGAGCAATTGCGCGACGGCCGCGACATCCGCATCGGCGATACCGTCATCGTTCAGCGTGCGGGCGACGTCATTCCGCAAGTCGTCGATGTGGTCATCGACAAGCGTCCGAAGGATGCCAAGCCGTACCATTTCCCGAAGAAATGCCCCTGTTACCTGCACACCGACATCGTGCGCGAGGAGACGGCGACCGGCGAGGAGGGTGCGCGGGCCCGCTGCACCGGAGAGTTTGCTTGCCCGTTCCAGAAGATCGAGCATCTGAAGCTGTTCTGCTCGCGTCGCGCCTTCGATATCGAAGGTCTGGGCGAAAAGCAGATCGAGCTGTTCTTCGGGAAGGAATGGATCAAGGAACCGGCGGACATTTTTACGCTCGAGGCGCGCAACAAGAAGATCAAGCTGGAGAACGAAGAAGGCTACGGCGAAACATCGGTACGCAATCTGTTCGAAGCCATCGAGCACCGGCGCGAGATTTCGCTCGATCGATTCATCTATGCCCTCGGCATCCGCCATGTGGGTGAAACGACGGCGCTGGCCCTTGCCCGCGGCTACGGCTCATGGAAGGCGTTCCATGATGCGGGCGTGAAGGTCGCCAAGGGCGACGAAGAGACGATCGCCGAGATGGATGCACTCGATCAGATCGGCGATACCGTGATCAAGGCTGTTACTGCCTATTTCGGCGAAAGCCACAACCGCGGCATTGTCGAGCGTCTGACCAGGGAAGTGAAAATCCTTGACGCCGAAAAGCCAAAGAAAGACACGGTCATTGCCGGCAAGACAGTCGTATTCACGGGCGCGCTGGAAAAGATGACGCGCGAGGAGGCGAAGGCGCAAGCCGAGCGTCTGGGCGCCAAGGCCGCTGGTTCAGTGTCGAAAAAAACCGATTATGTGGTCGCCGGCCCCGGAGCCGGCTCGAAGCTTGCCGATGCGAAAAAGCTCGGCGTGACGGTGTTGACCGAGGATGAGTGGCTAAAACTCATCCAGTAGAGCGGACCCAAAATCGGCCTTACAGCGGCTTTGTCGCCTGTTCCAGCCACTTGCGGGTCGGACCATCGACGAGCGGGCCGAGTATCTCGTGCACGCGTTTGTGGTAGCTATCGAGCCAGGCGCGCTCTTTGGACGTCAGCATCTGGCTGTCGATCAGCCGCCGGTCAATCGGAGCGAGCGTCAAAGTTTCGAACGCATTGAGTGGTTTTTCGGCACCGACCGGTTCCGGCGCGGCAATCACCAGCACCAGATTTTCGATGCGGATTCCGTAGGAAGCGGTTTTGTAGTAACCGGGCTCATTCGAGAGAATCATGCCGCGGCGCAGGGCCACGGTACCGAGTTTTGATATGCGGGCCGGCCCCTCATGCACTGACAGATAACTCCCGACACCGTGCCCCGTCCCGTGGTCGAAATCGAGACCAGCCTGCCAAAGCGCCGTACGTGCAAGCGGGTCGAGCTGGGCACCGCTGGTGTTCTCCGGAAAGACGGCTGTCGCGATCGCAATATGGCCCTTGAGCACGCGGGTGAAGCGGTCGCGCATTTGCTCGCTTGGTTCGCCGACGATGATGGTTCGGGTGATATCGGTAGTACCGTCTTCGTATTGCGCGCCGGAATCGATCAGAAATAATTCGTTCCTGCCGATGCGCCGGTTGGACGTACGCGTGACGCGATAGTGCACGATCGCACCATTCGGTCCCGCCCCGGCGATCGTCGGGAACGATATGTCCTTGAGCGCTCCGGTCTCGCGGCGGAAGGTTTCAAGTGCTTCCACTGCGTTGATTTCGGTGAGTTTGCCGGACGGTGCTTCCCTGTCGAGCCAGGCGAGAAACTGCACGACCGCCACGCCATCGCGCTTGTGGGCGGCACGGCTGCCGACGATCTCGGCGTGATTCTTCGTCGCCTTCAACAACGTTATCGGATCGGGACCGCGTTGCGGCTTGCTGCCGGCTCCGGCAAGCATGCGGGTGAATGCATCTGCCGCGCTCGCCTGATCAAGGCGTACGGTTTTTTCTCCGAGCTTGCCGAGATCGCCTGTGAGGTCGTCCGCCGCGCGTATGTCGGCGAATTCCTCCAGGGCGTGGTGCACATTGTTGGTAAGCTTGGCGGCGCTGACATAAAGCGACGGCCGGCCTTCGCCGGGGATCAATGCAAAGGCAAGCACCAAGGGCGTATGTGCGATGTCTGCCCCGCGGATGTTGAACGCCCAGGCGACATTTTGGGGATCGGAGACCAGAAGTGCATCGGCGCGGAGTTTCTTTAGCTCTGCGCGGATGCGCTTGAGCTTGTCGGGTCCGGTTTCGCCGGCAAGCTTGGGCTCTCGCAGACTGACGACCCCGGACGGCGGCTGCGGGCGATCGCGCCAGATTGCGTCGATGGGATTGCTGTCGACCGCCACCAATTCGGCATCCGCGCTGCCGCAGGCTTTTTTCAGCTTCTCTGCCTGTTCGCTGGTATGCAGCCAGGGGTCATAGCCGAGCTTGGCGCCATCTTTGAGATTCTGCTCAAGCCATTGTTCGGCCGGATGCTCCACCATGTGCTCCAGCGAAAAAATATTGCTGTCGACCTGGCTGCTTGCCTGCACCGTATAGCGGCCGTCGACAAAAAGTGCCGCGCGATCACTTAGTACCGCCGCCGCGCCGGCTGACCCGGTGAACCCGGTGAGCCAGGCCAGCCTTTCTTCGCTTGCGTGCAGATATTCATTCTGCTGGCGGTCGGCGCGCGGCACCATAAAACCGTCGAGTCCGCGCCGCCCAAGTTCGGCTCGCAATTCGGCAACCCGCGCGGCGCTTTGCGCACGTTCGCTCGAATCATCAAATGACTGAAAGCGGGCCTCGAACATGGGCGGCACTCTAACGCCCCGCACAGGTGTAGCAATGCAGGCATGCACAAAGGCGCGCCGCATGCGTTAAGCAACATTGCGTGAGCTTCGTAAAAATTTTTGCCGCGACGGTGCTAAAAAATCACGCGTTTGCTCGATTTTGTGCATCGCACCAATCGATCGCAAGAATGTGATCGATCTTGATGAGTGATTAATAGGCTTATGCCTGATTTACTTGGCATCTATGCATTGTTGCGAATAGCTGGCGAAGGTTCCTCAGTCTATATTGCATTGCAACAATCGGAAGCGAAAGCTTGTGACGTTTGCCGATGCTTTGATTTTGAGAAGGAGACATACAATGGTTGCTGTTACTTATGGCGTTACCCGCGTTCCTGCCGCCAAGGCCGCCGAGCGCGTGCTTGCCGCACCCCGCAAAAGCTTTTTTGCCCGATTCATGGACGCCCTGGTGGAGTCGCGCCTCCAAGCCGTTCATCGTGAGATCGCGCGCCACGCGCATTTGCTGCCGCGCCAGTTCGATGAAAGCGGCAATCGGCTAGCCAAGACGGACATTGAATAGTTGCGCGCTGGCGGCTGGAAGCAGCCGCTTCACCAGCGAAGCCGCCCCGGCTCCCCGCCCGGGGCGGTTTTGTTTTGGCGGTGCATGACCAGTGTAACCCAGTCCCCCAGCAGAATGCGCCGTTCGAGCACAAAACCCTGATTGCGGTAGATCGCGACAACAGCATTGGCATGGCTGGGAAGAAGGCCCGAGAGCACGATGCGTGCGCGGGGGCCGGCGAGCTTGCGCAGTGGCACTGCGAGCCGCGTCAACGGACCGAGCAGGATATTGGCGAAGATCAGATCGTAGCGGGCACCCGCGGCGATTGCCGGTGCCCGGGTGCCGGCACCGACCGCGAAGGTGATCAGCGATGCAACGCGGTTAAGCCTGGCATTGCTTCGCGCCGCGTCCACCGCGACCGCGTCAACGTCGCCAGCGACGACGCGCGTCCGCATCAGTCGAGCCGCTGCTATTGCCAGCACGCCAGTCCCGGTGCCGACATCCAGCACACGCTGTGCGCGCCATCCCTTGGCCAGATCGGCAAGCGCAAGGAGGCAGCCGTGGGTCGTGCCATGATGACCGGTTCCGAAGGCGAGGGCGGCCTCAATTTCGATGCCGATATCGTTGGCCCGCACGTGCGTGCGATCGTGCGCGCCGTGAACAACAAAGCGGCCCGCGCGCACCGGTTTGAGGCCGGCAAGGCTCTGCGCAACCCAGTTGGCTGCGGCGACCGGTTCGATACTGAGTGCCTCCGCCGCCTTTTCGCCGGCCACAAGCCTGACGAGTCCGCGCAGTCCGGCCTCGTCGGGGGCGGTGCGGAAATGGATCGCGACCTGCCATCGCCCGTCATCGCCTTCAAATGCCGCACAAACGGTGTCCTCGGTGTCGAGGCTTTCGCCGAGAAAGGTCGCGATCCGGCGGGCAATCGGTTCGGCGCAGGCGAGGCGAGCGACGGTGGTGGGCGCATTCATGTTCCGCAAGTTTGCCCTTCGCATTCATGCGCGCAATGGCTATGTAGGCGCCTGTGACGATCGAAAGGCCGCATTCCACCGAAATTGAAGCTCTTGCGCTGGCCCGCCGAAGCGGCTGGCCGGAGGATCTGCGCGTGATGCTCACCCGTTATCCGCGCGAGCAATGGGACGCCCATCCGAACCTGGGCGCCATGGCGCGCTTCTGGCTGTCGCGCCATGCGATGTTCCGGGAGTTGTCTGCGGCGATTGAAGGCATCACGATGAACTTCCGGGCAGGGCAGCTTCCACCAGCCGAGTTCGCGCGTCAGTTTGTGCCGCGGCTGCAGTTCATGTTGGATCAGCTCAACGTTCATCATCAGATCGAGGACCTGCACTATTTCCCGATCTTCCGGGCCGCCGATGCGCGTCTGGCGCGCGGATTCGACGTTCTGGAGGGCGATCATCACCACATCCATGGCGACATGGCTCGCACGGCAGAAACTGCGAATGCGCTGTTGCAGGCATTGCAAGGGGATGCCGATAGACTGCGCCGTCGCAGCGACGATTACGCAGATGCGAGCGGAGTGCTCCTGAAGGGGCTGATCCGGCACCTCGATGACGAAGAGGATCTGATTGTGCCGCTTATCCTCGATCGGGGAGAGGAAGCGCTCGGCGTTGCGCATCACGGAGAGTAGCGCCGCCTTTCAATGGCGCTTGAAATACTGGACCTGGCGCTCGTGCTGCTGCGCCGCTTTTTTGGTGGAGAAAGTGCCGAGATTGCGGCGCTTGCCGGTGCGCGGATTTTTCCTGCGCGAATAGAGTCGATATTTGCCGCCGGCGAGTTTTCGGATCATCGCTGTCTTCCGGCTCACCCCCGAGATGGTTGCCTCACCAACCGTACGGATAGAAGAGGCTGCGGCCGTAGGAACGATAATAGGGTTGCTCCTGATAATAATATTGGCGCGTGTTGTATGGGTCGCGTGCGCGCATCTGATAATTGCGCTGCTGCGCTTGGGCGTAAGCCGCATCATCGTCATCGGTCGTGTAGCCGCGACCATTGCCGCGGCGCGCGACCGCATCGTCGCCGTTGTCAAATTTCGGCGCCTCGCCCGTAAGCTTCACGCGTGTATTGAACACGCCTTCTTGCTTGACGAGCGCATAAAGCGTGGCTGCGTTTTGCGTCGACAGCCGGACACAGCCGTGGGAGGCCGGGCGGCCCAGATTGCGCGCCTCGAACGTGCCATGGATCGCGTGGCCGATCTTGGTGAAGAAGATCGAGTTCGGCATCGGCGCATCATCCCACTCCCGCGAAAAGTGGTCCTTTTCCATCCGGAAAGGCTGGAAGTCGCCCGACGGGGTGTCGTAGCCCGAGCGGCCGGTCGACACTGGCCACGTGTAACGGTGCTCGCCATTGACCGTGACGGTCATCTTCTGCGCGGACTTGTCGATGATGATCATGATGTTTGCGTGCGCCGGCTGAGCGAGCGTGAGCGCGGCGAGCGCAGCGGTGAAGAAGAAGAGTGCAAGCCTGTGGAGACGCATACGACTTACTCCAGCCCGACCCTGGCGATCAGCCTAGCACGCGCGTGTCGATCGAATAGGGCGGATCACGCAATGTTCATGACGGCGAGAAGGCAGCAAAGAATACCTACAGCGCTGATGCGACCCTCGCGTGGTTTCGGATGCCCGCCCTGCCGCGACCAATGCGGTCGACGAATTTCAGTTCCTGTCCCGCCGAAGCCGGAGGCTTCCGGCTTCGGCTGATTTCATGCGCCGGACCAGAATGAAGGCCGTCGCAGCTATTTCAGTTGATCGGCAACCTTATCGATACCGGCTTTGACGCACGCTTCATCTTTCTCACCACCTGGCGCGCCGGAAGCACCAGCCGCGCCGATGACCTGATCGCCGATCTTGATTGGCAGTGCGCCCTGATTGGCGATCACATTGGTAAGGTGGATGAGGGCGAGCGACGGGTCGTTCTTCAAGCGGGTGACGATCTCGCCCGACGGTACGCGGAAGGTGCGGGCGGTATAGGCTTTGCGGAAGCTGTTCTCGACGGTGTGCGGACCGGTGTTGTCGCCCCGGATCTGGACAATGATCTCGCCGTTGCGGCCGACGACGGTCGAAGACACCGCATAGCCATTCGCCTTGCAGGTGGCGATCGCGGTTGTCGCAATGGCAACGGCTATTTCGGCCGATATGTCCTTGTGCTCAAGAATCTGGGCGCCAGCGGTTTGAGCGAGAGCTCCGGCGAATACGGTCGCAGCGGCAGCAAATTTTACGAGCGACATGAATGACATCTCCCTTGCGTGACGGTCGTCTCAAGCGCGACCGCATGATGTCGAGTGTACCAACGTGCGCGCGTTCTGCGCCGGTCATTTTCTGGGCGAAGGGCTGCCGCCCGGCTTTCTGCGGCCTGAAGCCGTTCCCGGAGGCGCGATTCGCGGGAGGTGTTCTGACACCGCAACAATAAATTCCACATGTGCGGCCTGCGGAATCGATGACGGTGAATGCGTGCTCGGCGATTTTCGATACGCCCGGAAAATAACCGTTGTCGGACTGCCTCAGCCTTGAGCCGCAAGATTCTAATTGACCATGTGTCGCATGAGGACAAGTATTCGCTGTCAGTTGACGTCCTAATCCCATTTCGACGTCACTCTTATTGGAGGGAACGAATGAAGCGAATTCTCCTTGCTGCTCTGATTTCCTCGTTTGCTGTCGGCTCGGCGTTGGCCCAGTCATGCGAAACCAAGGCAGTAGCCAAGGATGGCAAGGCGCTTTCCGGCGCTGCCAAGAACAGCTTCGTCAAGAAATGCAAGCAGGACGCTTGTGAGACCAAAGCCGTCGGCAAGGACGGCAAGCCGCTCGCCGGCGCTGCGAAAAACAGCTTCATGACCAAGTGCGAAAAGGACGCCTAGTCACTTCAACGGGCAGGAGCTGAAGATGCGTAGCATCGTAGTCGTGAGTTCGGCCATTGTTGGCGTATTCCTTCTGTCTTTGCCTGCAGTTGCTCAGCAAAAGACGGTCAGGGCTTGCCAGGCAGAATGGCGCGCCAACAAGGACGCCAATCAGGCCAAGGGAATAACGGAAAAAGCCTACGTCACGCAGTGCCGTGCTGCCGCGCCAACAACAACCACGATGGCCCCGGCGGCGCCTCCACCGGCGGCCGGTGGGCAAAAGACAGTCAGGGCTTGCCAGGCGGAATGGCGCGCCAACAAGGACGCCAATCAGGCGAGGGGCATAACGGAAAAAGCTTACGTCGCGCAGTGCCGTACCGGCGGTACGGTTGCGGCGCCTGCTCAGGCTCCCGCACCTGCGCCGACAAGAACGACGACACCTGCACCAGCTCCGTCTGCACCGCCGCCGGCCACCACAGCTGCTCGACCGGCCACGACGACACCGACGGGTGCGAACCAATATACGACGGAAGGCCAGGCCAGAATGCGATGCCTGACCGGCACCGTCGTCTGGGCCAATACAAATTCGAAGATCTATCACTTCACCGGCTACAAGGATTACGGCAACACGAAAACGGGCGCGTATATGTGCGAGACTGATGCGACAGGCCAGGGAATGCGCGCCTCCAAGAATGAGAAACATCCCTGACTTTTTAAGCGGTGACGCATTGGCGGACCGCCACCCCGTGGCGGCCGCAAGGGAGTTTTTATGGGACTTTGGGATCAGTTCGGTGGTTCGCTGAAGGACGCGTTGAGTTCGGCAGTGGCTGCCCAGGCACCGGCATTGATTTCGGCACTATTGGCCAAAACCAACCTTGGTGACTTGCAAGGCATTGTCGACCAGCTTCAGCAGGCCGGGCTGGGTGACCAGGTCAAATCCTGGTTGAGCAATGGTCCCAATGCGAAGATAACGCCCGAGCAACTCCGCGCCGCACTCGGAAGCGATCAGGTTAAGCAGATCGCCCAACATTTTGGAGTTCCGATCGATGAAGCGTTGAAGCTGCTGGCACAGCATCTTCCGACCGCCGTTGATCAGGCCAGCCCGAGCGGGAAGCTGCAGAAGGTCTGAGAGAACAATTCGCGGGTTTGCATAAATGGCCGGGCCCGTCCTGGCCATTGGGCGACAACGCCTGCCATCTACAAGGCCTTTCGCCGCGGGGCGGTCGTCCCCACATGCCTGCCAGCATCTGGAGATCATACCGCAATGTCAGAACCGCTCGTCGTTGTCATTCCCCATCGCCTCGGCAAGGACGAGGCGCTGCGTCGTATCAAAGAGGGGCTTGACCGCGCCAAAACCGAATTCGCCTGGCTTCTGTCACTGGAGGAAGCGGTCTGGACCGGCGACCGTCTGACCTTCGGCGTTGCGGCGCTGGGCCAGCACGCGTCCGGCATCATCGATGTCTATGAGGCGGGCGTGCGCCTTGAGGTCACGCTGCCGTGGCTGCTCGCGCGCTTCGCTCACGCGGCGCAACGCGTGATAGGGCAAAAGGGCCAACTGATGCTGGAAAAGAAATAGGCTGCATTTTCTCTTTTCTCTATGCCGTATCGCGCGGCGAAAATTCTGCTAGAATTCTGTATCAAACGACCGCGCGTGTATGACCCTCAACAAGATCTTTTTTGTCTATATGGCACTGGCCGGCGCCGCAGTCGGTGCGATTCTGGTTGCCGCTCCGCATGTGCAGGACTTTGCCGTTAAACCGTACTTCTGGGTTTTGATCGCGGTCGGCCTGTTCGATGGCGGTAGTTACTTGTTCGCGCGTAACTCTCCCGCCACGATGCTGACCATGCATGCGCGCTTGATCGGCTTCGGGATCGGGATCGTGCTGATGGTGGCAATCCCGTTCATGGCCGGGACGCAGGTTCGATTTCTTTAATGTCGCCGGCGCGTCAAAGACCCGCGCCTCAGTTCCCCAACTCGAGAACCCAGTATCGCCGGCCGTTGCCGCCATCAGCCGAGGCAAGCCCGTAGAGCGTCACGTCCCGGCGCAGCATATTAGCGCGGTGACGGGACGATCTTGACCACATGCGGATGACACAGTCTTCCGTCGCGCAACCGAACGCGACGTTTTCTGCGGCTGTGCCGTTGGCCACCGAGACACGCTGGCGGAAGCCGGTGTGGTCAAGCCGCTGGCGCGCGGCGAGGTTGTGCGCATGGCTGGATGCGGCGCCGGCGAGCGCTCCGCTCGCGGAAAGCGGACGCAGGCCGTGCTGCGCACGGAAGGAATTGAGATCGAGAGCGACCGCGGTCGTCGTGAGAAACGCGCAAACAATGCCTGCGCTGACCAAAATGGCGTAGCGTCTCATCATTGATAAAGGATAGCAGCCAGACGGCTGAATGTCCGCTGACGGTCGGGCAGCAAGGCCGGACGTTTCCTAGTTGATGTGCCGGCGCATTCGAGGCGGCGGTCTCCACCAGCACTCATATGCGATGTAGTCGCCATAGACGCGGTGAATGCTCGTGATCAACGCGTATTTATTGAAGCGGGCGCAACTGTTCTGGGCGATATCGAGTGCGTTTGCCTCGGCTTCCGGCGACCATGGGATGATGCCCCCGATGTCGTTGCCCTTTGGGCCATAGACCCCGACGCATGAGGCGAGCGTCAAACTTAGCGCCGCCGCCAGGACTGCCAGCCTTTTCATAGTCCCCCTCCCAGCCCCGGTGTCGAATCCAATTATGCTAAAAGCTTGTTGCAGAATACGCCAGCCCTTCTGCAGCGCGGATTGGCGTCCGGCAGGATACACGAAATTGCCGGGAGTTTCGCGATGGAAGCCATCGGGCTGTTGATTGGGCGCGCGGTGTCGATCGACCAGACGTTCAGAGAATGCTCGATCCCTCTTGTATTTGCGGGCTTAACCTGCGGCCTGTCCCACCTGGCGCGTGCCGAGTCCGATCCGAAAGCGTGCCGCGGCGTCAACTTTGAGGTCAAACGCCCGCTCGTCGTTTCTCGGGTGTCCGCGCGACCCCACGTCAATTTTATCAAGGGTTCGGACGATGACGCCGCATGTCCTGCCGACAAGGAAATCTGCTGAAGACGGGCAATGCATGGTGCGTCGGACTGGATCGGTTCATGGTCTCATCCTGGCGGCACGATGTCGATCTCGCGCAGTGACGGTGGCAAGCTGAGCATTGAAGGCGAGCACACCTATCCCGCCGCGCAAAATGTTCACAGCGGTGTGCTCGGCGCCGAGGTCGAGCCGCAGCAAGGAATGATCGCCTTCGTCGAAGATGGCAGCATTCCATTCGATAACGCTGAAGACGGGCAATGCATGGTGCGCATGCAGCGCGTCGGTATCTGGCTGCTGGTCGAGGACAACCAGCAGTGTGGCGGTTCCATGGTCACCTTCACTGGCCTCTACCGGCGCGACTAGCCCCGGAACCCGCAAGGGCGAAAAACTGCAACTGTCGCAGCGGTAAATTGCCTTGCGCCGACGCCGACCAGTCAGGTCATTTTCAAGTCAGATCAATAGCTTGCAAAAAGCTGTCTCGGTGGCCGGGAATCGTCGCAGAGTATTTCCAGAGGATTTCTGCTAAAAAGTCTGGTGGACCAACCCGCGGGCTTTTCCGCGACGGGCGTGCAATGGCTTCCTCGTTGCGTACTCCTGATTTGTTATCTGACTTGCCAGGGCGGCTGTCGGCTGACCTTCTCGCCAATGCCAAGCCCGTCAAGCTGGCGGCCGACGCCATCCTGTTTCTTGCCGGCGATCCCGGTGATGGCTGCTACCGGCTGGAAGAAGGCCTGCTCAAGGTCAGCATGGAGTCGCCCACCGGTGCCGAGCGGATTCTTGCCATTTTGGGTCCGGGCGCCATCGTCGGCGACATGGCGATGATCGATGGCCGTCCGCGGTCGGCCTCGGTCTCGGCGCTACGCGATTGCAAACTCAGTTTTATCAGCCGGGCTTCATTCGAGACGCTCGCCGTAAAAAATCCCGAGATCTACAAGCATCTCCTTAGTCTGCTCGCCACGCGTCTGCGCGATACCGACCAGGTTGTCGCGGCCGGTACGTTTTTGCCGGTGAAAGGTCGTGTCGCGCGCGCATTGCTTGATCTGGCAAAGGCCTTCGGCAACGAAGTCGGCGGCGGTCGCGTCGTCATCCGGCAGAAACTGAGCCAGAGCGACGTTGCCGCCATGGCTGGCATCGCGCGTGAAAACGTCAGTCGTATTCTCAACGAATGGATGCGTTTGAAACTGCTCACGCGGCTTTCGGGCTATTACTGCATCGAGAGCAAGGCGAAGCTCGAAAAGGAATTGAAACTCTAGGTTTTTCAGCGGCCTCATTGCGTTTCGACATGCGATACGATGCAATCGGGCGGGGGTGTCGCGTGCAGGGCAGGGGTCAAGCCCATGTCGGATGACGTCGTCGGCTTCAGTTTTCTCGCCGAGTCCGGCATTCCGGTGTGGTACCTCAAGCCGGGCGAAACGATTTTCAAGGAAGGCGAGACGGCCAAGGAGCTTTACGTCATCCGGAGCGGGCAGGTCGAGATTCAGCTCGGCAACCGTCTGCTCGCCACGCTTGAGGCCAACGACATTTTCGGCGAAATGACGCTGATTGAATCGGCGCCCCGCAGCGCCACGGCGATCGCGAAAACCGACGTCGCCCTGGTCCCCATTTCGAAGAAGGATTTCCTCGCCCTCGTGAGCCGGGCGCCAACCTTCGCACTCGATATTATGAGCATGATGGCCCGCCGGCTGCGCGCCGCCAACAAGGCGTTTTGACCCTCAAATACCGGCGTTTTTCAGAAATTCGAGGAAAAGCGTTTTTCTGTGATGGCGGTCACACCGGCGGGGAGCCGACCGTCCTAGTGTCGTGAGTGTAGGGAGCACGTTGCTTCCACGTCATTGAAGGGCAGACCGCTATGCGCAAGACCATCATCCTCGCCATTGCCACCACGTTCCTTGCGGGCGCCTCGGTGGTGACGGGTCTGGCCCGGACTGTTCATACCCCGACTGGCACTGCGATTTCGGCGCCTCCGGTGGTCGTCCCCTTTGCCACCGGTAGCCTGACGGTCAGCGTTGTCCCCAGCACCTGACCGTCTTTTGGCCTGTCCCTGCCCCGGGGGCAGGCCACGAATTTCTGGACTAACCTCCAAACTCCAAGCGGCCCTAGCGGGCCGCTTTTTTTTGGTTCCCGGCTCGACCTGAAAAAAGCGCGCGCTTTTGTGACCCCAATCACAGGAACCGTGCGAACGCCCGCCTAGTTTACCTGTGCCGAGATCGCGATACCCCGGCAGCACCGGGGCAACCCCTGGGCAAAAATAACGGGAGCACCGTCATGATCCGTACGGCCATCATCTCTGTGACTGCGTCTTTCGTTCTATTTGGCGCATGGACCGTCAACCTGGTGAGCTATCATCCGGCGACCGACCTCAATCCGTTGGCGCCGCTGAGCACCAACGTTAATTGAGGTAATTACGGCGGCGTGAACTCCGGCCGCACGCGGACAATGATGTCCGCTATTAGCGCTAATAATTAGCCCTGCAATCAAGCTTTATGCAGCTTTTACCGCAACATCTTCGCACGAACTGATATTAGTCCCGCGCGAAAGCGGGATCGATGCACAAGGCTCCGTCGCAGATTGCACGCTCGCTGCGAGCGTTCCGGAACGCGCACAGGCTGGGCTTGTTGCGCAGCGTGCGCATTTCGCCCGGAGCGCACGCCTGCGAAGCGGCGCGATCGCAACAGGGCATCGAATACATGGGCAACATTGTTCCCCGTTTGCCCCTCGCTGAATGCACGCGCGGCCTGTGCAATTGCAAATATGCGCCTTTGGGAAGCAGCCGGATGCATCGCCTGAACGCAAATGAGAAGCCGCGACCCAAGCCAGCATCCTGAGTATTGTGCCGTTGCAATCGGCGCCCCTTGATCCGTATTATTCGCGTTGCGGCACTTTAATGTAATTGCCGAGGCTGATTTTCGTACGATTGTTGAAGCCGCTCTGGCATTCAAATGATGGTTCACAGTGACGGCACAGGCACCCGCCTACGTTGACGTTCGCGCGCCGCGCATAGATCGCAATCTAAAGCTCTCTGTATTGCTGCGCAGCATTGGCGTGCGGCAGGTGCGGCTCGCAACGGGCCTCGTGATGTTCACCTACATCTTTTCGCATTTCTTCAATCATGCACTCGGCAACATCTCCTATGAGACGATGGAATCGTGGCTGCGGTACCACGTCTGGTGGTGGCGAATCCCGATCGTCAACTACACGCTCTACACTGCAGCCGTGATCCATTTCTCGCTCGGCCTGTGGGCGCTCTATCAGCGGCGGCATTTTCGCTACACAGCCATTGAAATCACGCAGCTCGTGCTCGGTCTGAGCATTCCGCTCTGGCTTGCCAGTCATTTCGGCGCCGTGCGGCTCAGCGGGGCACTCTATGGACTCCCGCCGCCACTCTATGCAGGGCCCCTGTACGCCTATTGGGTGGCGAGACCGCATATGATTGCGGTGCAGTTCATATTGTTGACGGTCGCATGGACGCACGCCTGCATCGGGCTCTATTTCTGGCTGCGGCTGAAATCCTTTTTCAGTTGGGCTGCGCCCATTTTCCTCGCCATTGCAGTGCTGATGCCGCCGCTTGCGATGATCGGCGCGCATCACGCCGGACGTGAGGTTGCGGAGCTCGGTCAGGATCCTGACTGGCGCAAGGCAAACCTGCGGGGCGCTCCCCCCGCGCAGCGCAGGGTTATCGATAGCATCACGCTCTTTTATTTTCCGATCGGGTATGCGGCCGCGATTGTCCTGGTGTTCGCGGCGCGTGGCGCACGCACGATGCGCGAGCGCCGGCGCGGCCTTGTGACGATTTCCTACCCGGATCGGCAGGTGCGCGTGCCGAAGGGCCTGAGCATCCTTGAAGCCAGTCTGCGTTTCAAGATTCCGCACGCGAGCGTCTGCGGAGGCCGTGCACGCTGTTCGACCTGCCGTGTGCGCGTGATCAGCGATCGCAGTGCACTTCCGCCGCCCTCGGGACGGGAGGCCTTTGTGCTGGACCGTATCGGCGTTGCCGCAAACCCGGCGATCCGGCTTGCTTGCCAGCTCCGGCCGCAAACGGACGTGGCCGTCATTCCGATTCTGCCGCCGAACATGAATGCCGATCTTCTGCGCCAGGGCCGCCGCATGAATATCGGCAAGGAACGCTACATCGTCAGCATGTTCGTGGATATGCGCGGCTCGACCAGACTCGCCGAGGCGCGGCTGCCGTTCGACGTTGTATTTCTCATCAATCGTTTCCTGGGCGCGTGCTCGCAGGCGGCGCTCGACGCCGGCGGCCAGCCAAACCAGTTTGTCGGCGATGGCGTTCTTGCGCTGTTCGGCATCGACGTTGACCCAAAGACGGCGTGCCGCCAGGCCATACGCGCCGCCGCCAATGTTGCGGCCAACGTGGAATACATGAACCGCCAGCTCGCATCCGATCTGCCCGAGCCGATCCAGTATGGCCTCGGTATTCATGGCGGTGAGGTGATCATCGGCGACATCGGCTTTCAGGATCACACCGTATTCACTGCCCTGGGTGATCCCGTCAATGTGGCGGCGCGGCTGCAAGACATGACGAAGTCGCTCAATTGCAAGGCCATCATCTCCGACGAGATCTTCATCACTGCAGGCGTTGCGGCGGATCCTCTCAGTCGGACGGAAGTCGCAATCCGGGGCCGGGAGGAGCCGATGATTGTTCGGATCGCGGATGATCCGCGCGTGCTTGCAACGCTTCTCGAGACGGCACCTGCTTCGGAGCCCGCGACGTCCGGTCGCCCCTAGAACGGCACGGGGTTTGCTTCGTGTGCGGTTTGGGGAGGCCGCAGGATGGACGCAAGGGTACCGACTGGCTCGAGTTTACGCGGGGATGAGGGCGTCCGGCCCCCGCTGTTCCGGTTTCTGGAGCGTTGCCACGCTGAAATTGCGGGCGACAGCACCGGGACGATCGCCGACTATATTCCGGAGCTCGCCAAGGCCGATCCGGCTGATTTTGGCGTCAGCGTCGCGACAACGGACGGCCATGTTTATGAGATTGGCGATAGTGCCGTTCCATTCACGATACAGTCGATCTCGAAGGCCTTTGTCTTTGCGCTTGCCCTGGAGACAATCGGCGCAGAACGGGTCGAAAGCGTCATCGGCGTCGAGCCGAGCGGCGAGGCTTTCAATTCGATCCGGCTCCGGACGGATAATCGGCCCTTCAATCCGATGGTCAATGCGGGCGCCATCGCCTGTTCGGGCCTGATCTACGATGCACAGGGCGATGGTGCATTCGATCAAATCCTCGAAACGCTGGGCCGGTTTGCCGGTCGAGCGCTCGACGTGGACGAGGCGGTATTCGCTTCGGAACGCGCAACGGGTGATCGCAATCGGGCGATTGCTTATCTTTTGCGCAATTATGCCGTCATAAAGGGCGACGTCGACGCTATCCTGGATGTCTATTTCCGCCAATGCTCGGTTTTAGTGACCGCACGGGATAGTGCCGTCATGGCGGCGACCCTTGCCAACCGCGGCCGAAATCCGCTCAGCGGAGATCAGGTCGTGAGCCCCTATGCCGTCGCGCGGACTTTGTCCGTGATGACAAGCTCGGGCATGTATGACTATGCGGGGGAGTGGATCTATCGGGTCGGCATACCGGCCAAAAGCGGTGTCGGGGGCGGCATTGTCGCTGCGCTTCCTTCGCAACTTGGCCTGGGGACCTATTCGCCGCTGCTCGACAGTCACGGCAACAGCGTGCGCGGCCTGAAAGTATGCGAGGCCCTGTCATCGCATTTCGATTTGCATCTGTTCAACCGGAGCGGCGACGTCAGAAACGGCATCATTGCCGATTACGACATTGGCGGCGTTTCTTCCCGCCGCAATCGTCAGCCCCACGAACAGCAACTTCTCGACGCCCATCACAAGACCTGTCACGTCTACGAGCTGACTGGAGCGCTCACGTTCGGGGCCGTCGAATATCTATCGCGTCGGCTTGCGCACCAGGCGCAGTGTCAGTTTGTGATCCTTGATTTTCATCGTGTGCCGATGATCACAAAAGCAGCCGGCCGGCTTCTTGCCGAAAGCATATCCAACCTTGCGATGGTCAATACGACGGTGATCCTGTGCGGGATACAATTGCACTCGCTGCTCGACGCCGAGATCGATCCCCTGCTCGAACCTCCGTCAAGGGTCCGCAAGTTTGCAGTCCTCGACGAGGCGATCGAGTGGGCTGAAGATCAGATCATTTACCTGTATGGCGGATATGGCCGCCTGCACGATCCGACCACATTGCCCGAACAGCAATTGCTCGAGGGTCTGACCGATGGCGAGATTGAAGCGCTAGCCGCGCACATGAAGCCGCGAACCTATCAGACCGGACAACGCATCGTCGGCGCCGACGAGCCGGCGTTGTCGTTGTTTTTTCTGCAGAGCGGCATGGTCAGTGTGAAGTTGCCGTACGGGGTGCGTCTGGCAACGCTTGTCGCAGGAATGGTGTTTGGTGAAATGGCGCTGCTCGAAGACCGCAGGTCCGCCGACGTGTGGGCGGACACGCTCGTCGAGTGTCTCGAACTTCCGCTCGATGCCTATGCCGGATTTCGCGAGAAACATCCGCAGGTCGGCGAGCGCGTCATCCGCAACCTTGCCGTTCTGCTGGCCAAGCGGTTGATTCTGGCCAATACGAAGATCGACCTGCTGACCTCGCGCTGAGGCTGCGCGCGGGGCCACGACGGCCTGCGCCTGAAGCCGCGGTCGCTACACCGCCAGAGCTTTATTCCGGATCTGCCGCGCCGCGCGGCCAACCAGCTCGGCGTAATTTTCAATCGGGAAGGGCCGTCCGGTGAGATATCCCTGCACCTCGTCGCAGCCTTCCTGTTTCAGGAATGCCAGCTGAGTTTCGGTCTCGACCCCTTCGGCAAGCACCGGAATGTTCAGGCTGTGTCCGAGGGTGATAATGGCGCGAACGATTGCCATGGAATGATGATTGTGTTCCAGGTCGCCGATAAACACCCGGTCGATCTTGATTTTTTCGAACGGGAACGCGTGCAGGTAGGAGAGTGAGGAATATCCGGATCCGAAATCATCGAGCGCGATGTGGATGCCGAGCGTCTTGAGCTTGCGCAGGATCGAGACTGCGCGGGAAAAATCGTCGATCAGGACACCTTCGGTGATTTCCAGTTCGAGCCGGTCCGGCTTCAGGCCGGTATCGAGCAGGATGGAATGCACAAGGCTGGGCAAGTCGCCGTGATGGAATTGAATCGGCGAAATATTGACGGCAACCTTGAGCGGTTTTGGCCACGATGCCGCTTCCTTGCAGGCTTCGCGCAGGATTCGTTCGCCGAGGGTAATGATGAAACTGCTTTGCTCGGCGATCGGAATAAACATGTCAGGCGGCACCATTCCGCGCTTCGCGCACTCCCAGCGCGCAAGTGCTTCAAACCCGATGACTTTACCCAAGCCGATCGTTTTCTGCGGCTGGTAGTGCAGCAGGAGATCGCCTTGTTCGAGCGCGGCCTGCAGGTCCGTCTGCAATTCGCGCCGCTCGCGCAGGCGGGAACCGAGTTTCGCCTCGAAAAAGCGCAATGTCCCGCGCACTTCTGATTTCGCCTGATACAGCGCGGCGTCGGCATTCGCGATCAAGGCTTTGACATCGGCGCCATCGGCTGGGAAGACGGCGACGCCGACGCTCAGGCCAACCTGCAACTGGTGGCCATCGATTTCAAAATTGTCCTTGAAGGCGGCAAGCATGCGCTCGCCAAGAGCCTTGGCTGCTTCTTGCGGGTCGTCACTTGTCGCAACCGCGATGAACTCGTCACCCCCGATGCGCGCGAGATATGCGCCTTCGGTGGCTACATGCAGCCGCCGGGCAGCCTCGCGGAGCAGGCCGTCGCCCACCAGATGGCCGTAGACGTCGTTCGCCTCCTTGAACCGGTCGAGGTCGAGACACATGACGGCAAATTGCTGGCCGCCATTGGCGGCCTTGCCGAGGGTCACGGCGAGATAATCGAGAAGTGAAGCCCGGTTGGGGAGGCCGGTCAGGGAATCGTTGTGAGCCAGATACCAGATGTCTTGCTCCGCCCGCCGGCGCTCGGTCACGTCGTCAAGAACGGTCAGGATATATTTTGCCCGGCCGTCTTCGTCCCTGATGGCGGTCTTTTTTGCGGTTATGCGGCGAGGCCCCTTGGAGATCGTGGGTATTTCATGTTCCGGCGTGCAGACGATCCGGTCGGCGTCCAATGTTTCGTTGTCCGATCGTACGATCATATCGGCGCGCCATTCCGGGAATATATCGTACGCCGTTTTTCCAATCAGATCCTCGCGGGACGCGCCCGTGAGTTCTTCATAGGCCCGATTGAACAATGTAAAGCGATTGCCCCGCGTATCCGACCCGGATTCATCCAGATCCCTGACGATGATCGGAACCGGCACGTGCTCGATGACCGCATTGAGGAATATCTTTGTCCGGCGTAATTCGCCCTCGGCATGTTTGGTTTTTGTAATGTCGTGAACGACGGTCAGGCGTGCATCGCGCCCTTCATACGTCAGCGCTTTTGAGTGCACAGCGACGTCGACTTGCGTCCCGTCTGCCTTGGTATGTTGCCCGATATTCTCGACGAATTGATCGTCCGCAAGGCTATGGATAAATGCCGTGAACCGCTCGCGATCCTCAGGCGGTCGCAACTCGGCCAGCGTCATCGACATGAATTGCATGCGGCTGTAACCGTACAGCGCAATCGCCGCCTCGTTCACCGCAAGGAAGCGCAAGGTCTCCTTGTCGATGACCCACATTGGAACGGGGCTTCCTTCGAAGAGCAAACGGAACGACTCTTCGCGGCGCTTTGCTTCCGTGACGTCCTCGTGAGTCGCAACCCACCCGCCGTTGGCCAGCGGTCGGTGCACCACCGCGATGTATCGGCCGTCGCGCAGGCGATTGATGGTCTGATACGGCGCATTGGCGGAGACGTCATTGAGCCGGACCTTGAGGAATGCTGTGCAGTCGTTCGGGAGCATTCCCTTGGTTACGGTGTATTCCAGGATTGCCTGAAACGGCGTGCCGGGCTTGGTCAGATCCTCGCTCAAACCGTAGGTATCGGCATATTGCTTGTTGCAGATGATGAGGCGCTTCGATGCATCGAACATGCAGAGGCCCTGTGAAATATTTTCCAGAGCCGCGTGAATCTGCTGGTCCTGCTTGCGTATCGCGTTTTCCGCCTCGACCTTGTCTGTAATGTCCTCGTGGGTGGCGACCCAGCCGCCCTCCGGCATCGGCTGGTTCACGATTTTTATGATGCGGCCGGCAGGGGTCGGAACGTTTTGCTGCGTCAGCTTTTGCCTGGAAATCTGGTTCAGGATCAGGGCGTGATACTCAACCGGGTCGCCGGCGAATGATCCGCATTCCTTCCGGTGCTTGAGCAGATCCAGCAGCGGTAACCCTGGTTTCACGACATCCCGCGACACGTCGTACATTTCGATAAATCGCGAATTGCACACGACGATCCTTGACGATACATCGAACATCACCAGGCCGTGCGACATGTTGTTCAAGGCGACGTCGAAGCGCAGACTTTGCTGGCGCAGCTGCTCGGCCCGGTTTCGTTCGGCGCGGGCCTGAACGAGCGCCTGGTAGTTTCGAAGCAGGCGAGTGAAGAGCACGGCAAAAGCAGTGATGATGACGATGATCAATATCGTGGTGCTGCCGATATAGACCGCGGTTTTT
>DASYSQ010000216.1:0-2195 GCA_036003145.1 Pseudolabrys sp. | reverse complement strand
ACGCCGAATGGCCTGACCTTGCGCCGCTCGATCAGTTCGGCGCCGCCATGCGCTTGCGCCCAGGCCGCAAGGCGCTGAAACGGAAATTCTGGCCGTAGGCCGAGCGTACGTGCCTTTTGCGCCAGCAACCGTTCGACTGCGGCGGCAAAACCGCGTTCGGAGTAAAGATGATTGACAAGAATGATCTGACCGCCCGGCCGCAGGACCCGCGCACATTCCGACAGGACGCGTTCCGGGTCCTCCACCAGCGTGATCACGAACTGGCCGACCACGCAGTTAAACGTTGCATCGGAAAAGGCCAGCGCATGTGCATCCATCACCGTCAGCTCCCGGACGAATGGATAGCGGCCACTTTTGGCCCGCTCACGCGCACGGGCAATCATGGGTTCGGATATGTCGATGCCGGTAATTTCCGTAGCTGCGTCGTAATCGCCGAATGACAGGCCGGTGCCGACGCCGATTTCGAGAATTTGTCCGCCCACCTCCCGCGCCGCTCTCGCGGCGGCGCGCCGCCCATTGACGAAGACCGGCCCGCACAGCACGTCATAGACAGGAGCCCAGCGGGCGTAAGCTTTTTCCATCACCTGGCGGTCGGGGTCGCGCTGCATGTTACCTCGCGAATCGTTTCGGCCTTTCGCGACGGGACGTAACAAGCCTATGCGACACCCAAGCGACGCTCTGTCTACGGTTTGCCCTCCCCTGCAAAGGAAGCAGTCGCGCGCGTGCATCGGCTGATTGTGTGGCCTCTTGACCCCGCCCCCCGTCCGGCCTCTAAAACTCCCGTACCGTCGCACTCATGAGGACCCCATGAATCTCGGAATTGCAGGCCGCAAGGCCATTGTTTGCGCGTCGAGCCGCGGGCTTGGCAAAGCCTGCGCGCGCGCCCTGGCGGAGGCCGGCTGCGAGGTCGTGATCAACGGACGCGACGCCAAAAAGCTGGAAGCGACCGCCGCCGAGCTTTCGAGTCTCGTGAGCGTCAAGGTGATCCCGGTCGTCGCCGATGTTGCGACCGCAGAGGGTCAGAAGGCCCTGCTCGCTGCCTGTCCGGAGCCGGATATTCTGATCAACAATAATGGCGGCCCGCCGATGCGAAATTTCCGTGAGCTCACACGCGCGCAGATGATCGACGGCGTCATCGCCAACATGGTGGTGGCAGTCGAGTTGATCCAGAAAGTGATCGACCCGATGTGCCAGCGCAAATTCGGGCGCATCGTCAATATCACCTCCAGCTCGGTGAAGATGCCGCTCGCCGGTCTTGATCTGTCGTCAGGCGCGCGTGCCGGTTTGACTGCTTTCCTCGCCGGCGTCGCGCGTACGGTGGCGGACAAGAACGTGACCATCAACAATATATTGCCCGGCGCTTTCGATACGGACCGTCTACGCGGAACCTTGAGCAAGACCGCTGAACAGAAGAGCAAGAGCGTTGATCAGGTTGCTGCCGACCGCATCGCTACCATTCCAGCCAAACGCTTCGGCAATCCGGATGAGTTCGGCGCCGCCTGCGCGTTCCTGTGTTCGGCGCACGCCGGCTACATTACCGGCCAGAATCTCCTGATCGACGGCGGTACGTTCAACGGCGCACTTTGAAAATGCCAAGGCCGGCAGCGATGCCGGCCTTGCGCCCCACCGCATCCTCGCAGATTATTTCGTTATCAGCCTTGTTGCCGGCGCCGCCGCCGGTTCATCCCAGCGGAAGACGAGCGCCCCCGACAAAATGTCAACGTGGGCATTTGCGCTGCCGACATAGGGTGCCGTGGCTCCCGGGACAAACCATGGATTGCCTGAGCCCGCCGAAATATTGATCGAGGGATCCCTCACCCAGATGTGCGAATAGGCAAGATCGAAGTGCAGACCTTTGAAGACCTGCCAGGTTGCGCCGACCGACGCCCAGTATCGGTCATTGTCGGGGACGAGCGGCATGCGGACCTGATCAACAACGGGCGAAATTTCGTAACCGATGCCGCCGCGCACGGTCAGCCGATCGGTCCACTTGTACTCAGCGCCGCCCGAGAAGAACCATCCGTCTTTATACTGGAACGGAAATGCAACCGGGATAGTGTTGATTGTTGCAGTCCCGCTTGGCGTCGTCCACAACGAGGTGCCGATGCGGCTCCAGTTCGACCATTCCGCCGTTGCCATGACTGTCCAGAGCGGATCGAGGCGCTGGCGAATGCCAAGTGACACGGTGTCGGGGG
>DASYSQ010000215.1:0-2784 GCA_036003145.1 Pseudolabrys sp. | reverse complement strand
GCGAACACATGCATGAAGGCCGCAAAGGCGATCAGCCCGATGATCGCGTTGCGCGCACGGGTACGCCCCCCCGCAGTCACCAGCGAAACCCAATCGCGCCAGCCGAGGCGGAATTCGTGGCTCGCCAGCCAGGTCAGTGAGGCCGGCTCACTCACGCGGCGGCCACCTGTTCGGCGACCAGCGCGAGGAACGTGTCCTCAAGGCTTGTGGCAGTCTCGCCGGTCTGCTGGCGCAGATCGTCCAGCGTGCCCTCTGCGATCAACCGCCCACCTGCAATCACACCAATGCGGTCAGCCATGCGTTCGGCCACTTCGAGGATGTGCGTTGTCATGATGACTGTACCGCCAGCACGGACGCGTTCGCGCAGCACGTTCTTGACCTGGCGGGCCGTGCCGGCATCGAGCCCGGTCAACGGTTCGTCAAGAATGATGAGTTTCGGGTCGTGCACCAGCGCGCCGGCCAGCGCCACCTTCTGCCGCATACCCTTGGAAAATCCTTCGCAGCGCTCGTGCGCGTGCGGCTCGAGCCCAAGCCAGCCGATCAACTCGCGCGCCCGCGCCTCTGCCGCGGCCGGCTCGATGCGCCAAAGTCCGGCGACGAATTCGAGATATTCGTAAGGCGTGAGCTTTTCGTAGATCATCGGCTCGTCCGACAACCAGGCGGTCATTTGCTTGGCGGCGACGGAATCGGCGAGCGCGTCGATGCCCCCGATGCAGATCGAGCCCGCATCCGGCCGCAGCAAACCCACGACCATACGCAAGGTCGTCGTCTTGCCGGCGCCGTTCGGGCCGACCAGGGCATAGAACTCTCCGCCATAGACGGTGAGATCGAGCGCGTCGACCGCCGGACGGTCAAAGCGTTTGCTGACGCCGCGAAGCGCAAGTGCGATGGGACGATTCTGCTTCATTCGGAGATGCCGCCGCGCCGGAAATACCGCAGCTCTTTACCGCGGAGTCGTTTCAGCGGCGTAAATCTTCGAATTACAAAGAGTGCGTTAAGCTTTCGATGAGCTTAATTCGCTATCCGTCACGCCTTCGGGACCATCCTGAACATCGCATCGCCGTAGGTTTTGCGCGCTTCCGCGAGCAGCGGCTGCACGGCGGCGACGAAAGCCTCGTGTTCCTTCGGCGTCAGTGCGTTGATCTCGCAACCTTCGGCCTCGATGGCCTTATATGACTGCTCGTGTTCCTCGACTGCGAGCTTGCGCTGATAGGCCACCGCCTCTTTCACGGCCGCCTGCATCGCGCGCCTGAGATCATCCGGCCAGGCCTCGAACGACGGCCGGTGAAAAAAGATCGGCCGTGAAATGTAGAAGTGATTGCTCAGGGTGTGAAACTTGTGGAACCTGTGCACGCCATAGGTCACCGTATTGGCGAGCGGATTTTCCTGCGCATCCAGGGTGCCGGCCTTGATCATGGCAATGGCGTCGGTGAGATCCATGCGCATCGCCACGGCGCCGAGCAATTCGAATGTGCGTTTGTGTATTTCGCTCGGCAGCACACGGATTTTCATCCCCTTCATGTCGGCGGGCAGATGGATCGGCCGCAGGCGATTGGAGATGTGGCGAAATCCGTTTTCGAACCAGCCGAGGATCCGATAGTTGATGCGTTCTTCCGTCTTGCGGATGAGGAATTCGCCGAGTTCGCCATCCATCGCGCCGCGTGCCTGCGCGTTGTTGCTGAACAGGAATGGCAGATCGACAAAGCCCAATTCGGGCACGCGATCGGTCAAATAGCTTGATGACTGGTAACCGAGCGTCATCGAGCCATCCTCAACCAACGTGAGAATGTCCTCGGCCTTGTGGCCGTGATCCATGATGTTGAAGACGTATTCGATAGCGACGTCCTTGCCGAACTGCGCCTCGAGTTTGTCGCCGATGAATGTCAGTGACTTGCTGAACCCGGTGCTCGGCGGCCCATAGCCACCCATACGGATCTTGATTGGCGTGCTCATTTTCTCTCGCTCGTTGCGGCCCTCTCTATACTGAGGCAACGCGATCTGGCCAAGCGGGCGCGGTGTGATAGAGTCCCGCCGCATTCACGGAGGACTACGCCGATGAACAAGCTCGCCAGCGTTCCCAAAAGTTCACGGGGTGAAATTTCGCCGGCAGAATGGCAAGCCCGTGTTGATCTTGCTGCCGTCTACCGGCTGACCGCGCATTACGGTTGGGATGACGTCATCTACAACCATTCGTCCATGCGGGTCCCGGGCGAGCCGCGTATGTTCCTGATGAAGCAGCACGACCTGCTCTACACGGAAGTGACTGCGTCCAATCTTGCCAAGGTATCGATGGACGAGGACTTGGACGAGAAGTCAGGCGTCAATCGTCCCGGTTTCACGCTGCACGGTGGCGTACTGGCCGCACGGGCCGATGTGAATTGCGCGATCCACGTTCACACCGAAATCGGCATGGCCTTCGCGGGACTCAAGAGCGGCCTGCGCATGCTTTCACAGCCCGCGATCCGCTTCTACAAGCGCATCGGTTGCCACGCGTACGAAGGCATCACCGAGGATTTCGGCGAGCGCGAGCGGATCAACAAGGATCTCGGCCAGAACCGCGCGATGATTATGCAGAACCACGGCTTGCTGACGGTCGGCAAGACCGCACGGGAGGCTTTTGTGCTGATGTCGCATCTGCTCGAGGCTGCGCACATCCAGCTGATGATGGAAGCCACCGGTAACCCATTGATCGAAATTCCACCCGAAGTCTGTGCCAAGACCGCGGAGCAATACGAGCATCACGACGCCGGCCGCGGCAGCCATGACTGGGCGGCTTACCTGCGC
>DASYSQ010000214.1:0-26014 GCA_036003145.1 Pseudolabrys sp. | reverse complement strand
TCGCCAATAAGATATTTCGCTTCCGCGATGCGCACGAGATACGAACCCATGTTCGGATCCTGGGGGCTGAGCCGAATGGCCGATTCCAGGTGAGGGAATGCGTCATACGGTCTTCCGGAGAATACGAATGCGGCTCCGAGGCCGTAATGTGCAAGCGCCAGACTCGGGTTGAGATCCAATGCAAGTTCAAGTTCGGAAATCGCTGCGGCGTATTCGCGACAGAGATAGCGGATTCGGCCCAGGGTGCAATGCGCGCCGGCATCGTCCCGGTCCAGTGCGACAGCTTTCTGCGCGACTTCGATGGCGCGCTGACGGTTATCGCCAGGCGAGTCGGCAAATCCATAGACCACTTCGTAATAGTAGGCTTCAGCGATGGCGGAATAGGCCGGCCCAAGATCCGCATCGATAGCGATCGCGTCCTCGAATAGTTTGCGCGCCTGCGCCAAATCGGCTTGTGTGTATCGATAGACGTGAAACATGCCGCGCTGGTAGATGCTCCATGCGTCGATGCTGTCCCGTTGCTTGATCCGCGCTCTTTCCCGTTCTGCCCGGCCCAGTTCCGGTTCGATACCGCCGACGATCGTCTGCGTGATTTCATCCTGCACCGCGAAAATATCGGAGAGTGCGCGGTCGTAACTTCGTGCCCAGACAT
This sequence comes from Pseudolabrys sp., assembly GCA_036003145.1. Lineage (GTDB taxonomy): Bacteria > Pseudomonadota > Alphaproteobacteria > Rhizobiales > Xanthobacteraceae > Pseudolabrys. The sequence continues at coordinate 25,362 of DASYSQ010000214.1, read as the reverse complement.
TGCTGCGGCTATTGGCGTCGATGAGCTGCGCCGCAACGCGGATACGATCGTCGGCGCGCCTGACACTGCCCGTCAGGATATAGCGAACACCGAGTTCGCGAGCGATTTCATTCGGATCTATGTCTCTGCTTTTGTATGCGAAAGCCGACCCGCGCGCGATGACGAAGAACCAACGTACTCGCGACAAGGCGGTAATGATCTCTTCCGTCACGCCGTCGACAAAAGAATCGTGGTCAGGATCGCCACTCATATTCCTGAAGGGAAGGACGGCAATGGACGGTTTTTGAGGCAACGCAAGCGGATTGTTGATCTGGCCTTCCGCCTCGGCCTCCGGTTTCCCGGGTTTCACGGGAGCGATCCAGCGCACGCCTTTTCTGGCAAACGTGCGCACAAATTCCTGTTTGTGGCCGCTGTCGCCGACGGCCCTGCGCACTGCGTTGATGCGGCTGGTCAGGGTCGATTCCGAGACGATGCGGCCGCCCCAGACCGATGCAATCAGATCATCCTTGCTGACGACGCGATCGCGATTCTCGATGAGATAAACCAGAATGTCGAAAACCTGCGGCTCGACCGGGACAATGGTGCCGGCCAAGCGCAATTCACGACGCCCGCAGTCGAGCGCGAAATTCTCGAATAAAAACAACACGTTGACGCCCCGCGCGCGCCGGCCGCGATTGTACCGGCCGAGCGCTCTAAAGCGAAATCAAGACTTCCTCAAGGACAAATCAAGCGTGGCTCAAAGTCTTTGATGCCCATAAGGCGCATCCATGCGGCCGAAACCGAATGGAGTGCGCAATGCAAATCGATCCTGTCCGGCGGCGAAGCAACGGGACTGTCGACATCGATGGCTACCGCCGAGATGCGCTTATGTTGCGAGAGCAGACGAGAACGGAATTCTTCCGAAGCATCGCGCGTGCCGTTCGACCCTTCATTGGGGGTGCGGCGATTGTCGTCGCTTATTTTTTCGCCTTGCGCCTGATGTTTCCGATGCCGGCCGTCGCTGAGGTCCCTGAAGCGATTGCCGCGCGCGGCGAAGTCCTGATCGCGACCGTTCATGCGGTCGGCGCACAGGTCTACGAGTGCAAGGAGAATTCCGACGGCAGACTGAACTGGCAATTTCGCGAACCGATTGCGACGCTGTTCATGGCCGGAAAAACGGTAGGGCGGCACTACGCTGGCCCAAACTGGGAAATGACCGATGGCAGTGCGGTGCGTGGAAAGGTTACTGGTCAATCGCCGGGCGAAAGCCCAAACGACATTGCGCTTTTGAAACTTGACGCGACGCCATGGCGTGGCGCCGGACTGCTCAGCCACATCTCAACGATTCAAAGGCTCAACACCCGCGGTGGTGTCGCCAATGAGACGGCGTGCGACTCGGCCGGCACATTTCTGAGTGTGCCGTACACAGCCGACTATGCGTTCTACAGAAAAGCAGCTGACCCGCTTTCACCTCAATCACATTGAACCCGCAAATGGAGAGTGTCATGGGTAAACTAATCGCACTTCTGTATGGCCTTGTGGCGTACCTCTTGTTTGCTGTCTCGATTGTCTACTCCATAGGCTTCGTAACCGGATTGATCGTGCCGAAGACGATCGATTCCGGTCCCGCCGGACCGCCGATGCAGGCGATCATCGTCAATCTGCTGCTGATGGGGCTGTTCGCAGTCCAGCACAGCGTGATGGCGCGGCCGCAGTTCAAGAAATGGTGGACACAGTTCGTGCCGCAGACGATCGAGCGCAGCACGTTTGTCCTGTTCTCCAGCCTGGCGCTGCTGCTGCTGTTCTGGCAGTGGCAACCGATCCCGGCCGTGGTGTGGCAGGTGAGCAACCCGCTGGCCGCCGACTTGCTCCTGGGAATCGGCTTGTTCGGCTGGGTCCTCGTTTTTATCAGCACGTTCCTGATCAATCACTTCGAGTTGTTCGGCCTGCATCAGGTCGCCAACAATCTCGTCGGCAAGCCGATGCCGGCCATGCACTTCAGGACGCCGCTGTTCTACAACGTGGTGCGTCACCCGATCTATCTCGGCTTTATCATCTTCTTCTGGGCAACCCCCGTCATGACGGCCGGGCATCTGCTCTTTGCCGCGGTGACGACGGCCTACATCTTTGTCGGTATCGCGCTCGAGGAGCATGACCTGATGGCGGTGTTTGGTGACGAATATCGCCGCTACCGGCAGCGGGTGGCGATGATCGTCCCGTTCCTCGGGAAGTCGTAACCCACGTGTCTGACTGAGGCGCGGCCGGCGCGCGACGGTGAGCCAATCACGGCGGTTGTCCCCGCAACCCTGTCACCGCCGGCCCCGTTTCACCCTCTACGGATCCTCTGCTAACCTCTGTCCGAGGAACACGCAGAGGACAGTCGTATGGCCGTGGCGGAAATTGCTGCCGAACAAAAAGCCAGAAATCCGGCGGCGATCAGAAAAGCGATTGCCGAGCTGACCGCGGCCTTCGGCAACCGCCTGGTGACATCGCAGGCTGTGCGCGAGCAGCACGGCAACACCGTTACCTGGATCGCCAACCAGCCGCCCGACGCTGTCGTCTATCCGCAACGCACCGAAGACGTGCAACAGATCGTCCGCATTTGTGCGGCGAATGGCGTGGCCATTATTCCCTTTGGAGTCGGCACCTCGCTCGAAGGCCACGTCAACGCGCCGGTGGGCGGCGTGTCGATCGATTTCCGCGACATGAACAAGGTTCTGACGGTGCACGCCGAGGATCTCGACTGCATCGTCGAGCCCGGCATCACGCGGAAGGCGCTCAACGAGCAGCTGCGCGACAGCGGCCTATTCTTTCCCATCGATCCCGGCGCTGATGCTTCCCTCGGCGGAATGGCAGCCACACGGTGTTCCGGCACCAATGCAGTGCGCTATGGCACGATGAAGGACAACGTCCTGGCGCTCAAGGTGGTACTGGCGAACGGGGAGGTGATCGACACTGCGCGGCGGGCCAAGAAGACGTCAGCCGGCTATGACCTCACACGACTCATGGTCGGTTCGGAAGGCACGCTCGGGATCATCACGCAATTGACGTTGAAGCTCTCGGGAATTCCGGAAGCGATTTCCGGCGGCACTTGTCCGTTTCCTTCCGTGGAGGCGTGCTGCAATACCGCCATCCATACGATCCAGTCCGGCATCCCGGTGGCCCGTATTGAATTGCTCGACGCGTTGCAGGTGCGGGCGTGCAATCTGCACTCCAATCTCGGTCTGCCGGAGACGCCGATGCTGTTCCTTGAGTTTCATGGCACGGAAGCTTCGGTCGCCGAGCAATCGAAACGGTTTGGTGAAATCGCCGCCGACTTCGGCGGCGGCCCCTTTACGTGGACGACGCGGCCGGAAGAGCGCACGCGGCTGTGGGAGGCGCGCCACCATGCGGCGCTGTCGAATTTCGCCCTCCGCCCGGGCGCGGCAATGGTCCCCACCGACGTTTGCGTTCCGATCTCGCGGCTGGCCGAATGCGTGACTGAAACGCAGCGCGACATCGAAGAAAGCCGCATCCTGGCGCCGATCGTAGGCCATGTCGGCGACGGTAATTTTCATCTTACGCTGCTGATCGACATGGACGATGCGGACGAAGTGAAGCGGGCGAAGGCGCTGTCCGAACGGCTGGTGGAGCGGGCGCTTGCAATGGATGGAACCTGCACCGGCGAGCATGGAGTGGGGCAGGGGAAGATGAAATATCTGGTGGCCGAGCACGGTGCCGCGGCGCTGGCCGTCATGGCCTCGATCAAGCGGGCGATCGATCCGCAAAACATCATGAATCCCGGGAAGATCGTCGCGCTGTCTTAATGGTCGCGACATAGATTTGCCGCCATAATTCGCTAGAAATGCCTTAGATTGACGATGAGTGGCTGAGGCGCGCGCCGGATGAGGATTCGGCGCCGGAGCTCGTTTGCAAACCACCCTGCTTGGATTGGCGATTGCGATCATTCTGGCGCTTGTGACGGCGCTGGTGGGACCGTTGCTGATCGACTGGGGCAACCACCGTGCGCTGTTCGAGGCAGAAGCGAGCCGGCTCATCGGCGTCAATGTGCGGGTGACCGGTGGCATCGAGCCGCGTCTGCTGCCCTCGCCACGGCTCATATTACATGGCATCGCAATCGGTGACGGTCCCGACACGATCCGGGCCCGCACGCTCGGTGTCGAATTCGCGCTCGGTTCATTGATGCGCGGCGAATGGCGCGCCGCTGAGTTGCATCTTGCCGGGCCGCAAATCAGCCTCGGACTGGACACCTTCGGCCGCGTTCGCGCGCCGGGCTTCACGGTCGCTTTCAAACCGGATGAATTATCAGTGGACCGCCTCAGCATCGAAGATGGGACGGTTACCCTCACCAACGCTGCCAACGGTGCAAGCGTCACCCTGGACCGGGTTCGGTTCAACGGTGAAGCACGTTCACTTGTCGGGCCTGTGAAAGGCGAGGGCGCGGTCACCATCGCCGGACAGCTTTATCCATATCGCATTGCTCTCGGCCGGCTGAGCGAGGAGGGCTCGTTCAAACTCCACCTCAATGTCGATCCCGTGGATCGTGCGCTCAGTATCGAAGCCGATGGCGCATTGGCCCTGGCCGCCGGCGAGCCACGCTTCGACGGCGTCTTGAGTCTGTCGCGCCCCGTCGGCATTGGCACACGCGGCGCAGGACAGACAGCACAGACACTGACGCAGCCCTGGCGGGTAAGCGGAAAGGTAAAAGCAAGCGGCCAGTCGGCGCTGATGGAGAACGTCGAGTTCCAGTACGGTTCGGACGAACAGGGCTTCAAGCTTGGTGGCGTCGCCGCTTTCAGGTTTGGAGCACAGCCGCACCTCGACAGCGTCCTGTCCGGCCGTCAGATTGATCTCGATCGCGCCATCTCTGACACCGATGCCGTGCGCCAGCCACCTGCCGCCGCCATTCGCAGGCTTGCCGAATTGGGGTCAGCCGCTTTTCGAACCTCACTGCCGATCCAGATCGGCGTCGGCATCGATCAGGTTACGTTCGGCGGAAACAGCGTCCAGAATGTGCGCGGTGATATCAGCAGCAGTGCCGACGGCTGGAAACTCGACCGGTTTGAGTTTCGCGCGCCCGGCATGACGCAAGTACGCCTGAGCGGCCGGCTTGATGTCGGGGCAGACGGAGTAGCCTTCACCGGGCCTGCCGAGATCGATGCCTCGGATCCAAAGGTGCTGGCCGCCTGGCTGGAGGGACGCAGCGAGACCTCGCAGGGCGAGCTGCGGCCAATGAGCCTGCGTGGCGATGTGACCCTCGCCAGCGACAGGATTGCGGTCGAAGGCCTCAAGGCAGAAATTGATCGCAAGCCTTTGACCGGCCGCATGGCCTATTTGTTCCGGTCAGGCACACGGCCGGCCAGGCTCGATGCCGAAATCAAGGCGCCTCAATTCGACATCGACGCCGCTGTTGCTTTTGGCAAGGCACTCCTCGCCGGCTCGGCGATGGAGCGGCCTGGCGAAATAAGCCTCGCGGCCGATATCGAACGCGCCACATTCGCCGGCATCGAAGCGCGCGACGCGCGGATGCGGCTCAAGGTTGATGCAAGCGGCTTGCAGCTCGACCGACTGTCGATCGGTGATTTTGCCGGCTCGCGTTTCGCCGCAAGCGGGCGCGTCGAGACCAACGGGCACGCACCGCGCGGGACGCTTTCCCTCGATCTCGAGACAAAACAAACAGCCACAATCCTCGCCACGGCTGGGAAATTCGCGCCGAAAAGCGCGGAGCGTGTCATGAGGCTGCTCGATCGTGTTGGGCGCGCAAAATTGCGCGCGACGCTTGACGCCACTGGCGATGACAAATCGCCTGTCAGCGCTGCGCAATTGGCGGTCACAGGCGATCTCGACGATTTGCATATGGATGCGCGCGTAAACGTGAATGGCGATTGGAGCAAGCAGTCCGTCGCGAATGTCCGCCTGGATGGAACGGTCGATGCGCCACAGGGCAGTGCGCTGATCAAGTTCATGAATCTCGATTGGCTCGTGGCGGTTCGAAACGGCCCCGGGCAGCTCAAAGTGCAGGCCGGGGGACCACTCACCAGCGACATGACATTTGAGGCGCGGCTATCCGCGGATGGTCTGTCCGCGCAAGCGGGCGGGAGCGGACGGCTTTCTGAAGGGGAAGGCATCAGGGCCGCAGCGACTTTGCGGGTGACGAGCGCTGATCTGCGACCGATATTGACGGGACCTGCAGCGGGCAGCTCCCTGCCATTGCAGATGACGTCGCGCGTCACAATTGCGGGCGAGGGGATAACGTTCGAGGACATTGATGCGAAGCTCGCAGGGTCCGGCATTCACGGCCGCATTGCTGTCGGCGATTCTTCACCGCGCCGGATTGATGGCCGCATCGAATCGGACGCAGCCGATGTCCCGGTATTGCTTGCCCGCGGGATCGGTCTGCAACCGCAAACCGCCGCTACAGGTGCTGCATGGAGCTGGTCGAGCGAGCCCTTCGTGAATGGCTTGCTCGGCAAATTTTCCGGCAAGGTCGCGCTCAAGTTCGCGCGCGCGCGTGTGCTGGGCCAGTTCGTCGCGCGCGATCTCAACGCGACATTGCGCTTCGGCAAGGATGAACTGGCTCTGGAAGACGTTGCCGGGGCTCTCGCGGGAGGGCGTTTGTCCGGCGGAATTGCATTCCGCACCGGCGAGAACGGCTTGACTACACACGCCCGGATTTCGCTCGCGCGTGCGGACGTTGCGACGTTGTTGTCCACGGCCGCGCGGCCACCGGTCACCGGTTCGCTCGACTTGACGGCTGAGACGGAGGGGACAGGCTTGAGCCCGATTGCTCTTGTCGGCTCGCTCAAAGGTGCCGGTAAAATCCTGCTCTCCAACGGCCAAATAGCCGGCCTCGATTCGCGCAGCTTCGAGGTCGTTACGCGTGCCGTCGATCAGGGCTTGCCGATCGACACAGGCCGCATTTCCGTCCTGGTGGGCAAATCCCTGGACGGCGGCCAATTGTCCCTGAAGCGTGTGGAGTCCACCGTCCAGGTCAGCGCCGGCCAGCTCCGTCTCGGCGACGTGTCAGCCGAGAGCAAAGACGCGGCGTTGTCGATTGCCGGTACGCTCGACCTGACCGACGGATCAGTCGATGCCCGGCTCATATTGTCGGGCTCAGCCGAGGCAGCCGGCGCGCGTCCGAACATCTTCATGGCGCTGAAGGGGCCACTGACGGCACCTGCGCGCAGCGTCGATGTATCGGCGCTCACGGGATGGCTGACATTGCGGGCCGTGGAAAATCAGACGAAGCGATTGCGCGCCATTGAGAACGTGCCGACCCAGCCTCGCGGGCGGGGCATGCCGAATACCCGGCAAGCACCCGCCCTGCCAGCACCGATTGATGTCAGGCCAGCGCCCGCACCCCGCAGCGCGGGGCAGCCTGCTGCATCAGTCCGCTCGCAGAACTGAATGGACGACTCGCGGACTTTGTATTTCGCGAGGATCGCTCTGCGGAATACGGTCTTCGCCGTTCTGCAACCGATAGTGGTCGAGAACAAAAAGGCGGATCGCGGACGACAGGTTGCCGTGACGACGATCGGTGTCGATCGAAGCCACGAGATCTGACAAAGTCAGTTCCCGTCCGTTCGCAATTTCTTTCAGCCCTCTCCAGAAGGCGTCTTCAAGGCTCACACTTGTCTTATGGCCCGCAATTACGATCGAACGTTTGACGACCGGAGATTTCATTGATGGTCCCCTATTTCGACCCGGTGCCGATCGAGGTCGCGGCCGGCTTTGGCTTGGCGCGCGGCATCAATCTCGCGAACTTTTTTGAGTTCACCAAAGGCAAGGCGATTGGCTTGGGCATGTTGTTCATGCCGCCGCCGTTTGTCCCGCTTTCGAACGGTCCGAAGATTGAACACTTCAGCCATTCCGTCGCCCCTCGATGGTAACGGGTTACGTTGCAGTTCGGCGCTCACGTACATGCAAGCATCGCTGCCAAATGCGCCGACACGTTGGCGGAAAGATGCCTTTCCGGCGGAGTTCACAAGCTTGCCGACGATATGTGCAGTGAGTTGCGGCTGTAGTTCAATACACGGTTGGTTGATTACAAAAATCGAATAAATGATCGATATCGAATATGAGTAGAAACATAGAATGTAATTTGCGCGGTACCATGGAACTTCCAAATGTATATTTAAACATTGAGGCGTCTATACTGTCGAACACATGAAATGACCCCCCATGAAACTCTAGGGTACGTTTTTCATGTCGTGCAATTTGACGTGTTGCTGCCGTAGAATAGTAGCTGGATACGTACAAACCATTACCGCGATTACATTACAACCTGAAGAATACAGCGACGTCAGGGACTTGGTTTCATTGCGGAACCCGTGCCCGAACCCCGGAAAATACTTACCATTTTACCGTGCGCGGATATCCAGCCTGCCGGTCTAGCGGGGGCGGATCATTTTTTCTGGCCGGACCAGACGGTCAAATTCCGGACCGTTCACAAAGCCAAGCCGAATGGCTTCTTCCCGAAGAGTCGTGCCGTTGGCGTGCGCCGCTTTCGCGACCTGTGCGGCCTTGTCGTAGCCAATTTTCGGAGCGAGCGCCGTCACCAACATCAGCGAACGCTGCATGAGTTCGCGAATACGCGGTTCGTTTGCGCGGATACCATCGACGCAATTCTCGGTGAACGAATTCACGGCGTCGCCGAGCAGCCGGATTGATTGCAGCATGCAATAGGCGAGCACCGGCTTGTAGACGTTCAGTTCGAAATGGCCCTGACTGCCGGCGATCGAGATGGTGGTTTGGTTGCCGAACACCTGGCAGCAAACCATCGTCAAAGCCTCGCTCTGCGTCGGGTTCGTCTTGCCGGGCATGATCGAAGAACCGAGCTCGTTGCTCGGCAGAACCAGTTCGCCAAGGCCGGAGCGCGGGCCTGAACCAAGCAGACGGATATCGTTTGCAATCTTGAACAGCGCGGTAGCGGCCGCATTGATGGCGCCGTGCACGAACACGTAGGCGTCATGAGCGGCCATGTGTTCGAATTTGTTGGGCGCGCTCACAAATGGCAGCGTCGTCATCTTCGCAATTCGGCGAGCAACGGCTTTCGCAAATTGTGGTTTTGAATTGATGCCCGTCCCGACTGCGGTACCACCTTGCGCGACAGGGTAAAGTTCTCGCTGCGCCGATGCGAGCCGCGCGAGAGCGGACTTCACTTGCGCGGCATAGCCGGAAAATTCCTGCCCCAATGTGATCGGGGTTGCGTCCATGGAGTGGGTGCGGCCGATCTTGATGATCCTGGCAAACTGTTTGGCCTTCCGGTTGAGTGCCTTGTAGAGGTTTGACAATGCTGGTTTGAGGTGGCGCTCGATCTCGATCGCTGCCGCAATGTGCATGGCCGTCGGGATCGAATCGTTCGACGACTGGCTCATATTGACATGATCGTTCGGATGAACTGGTGCCTTCGCGCCGAGTGCGCCGCCGAGCTTGAGATTGGCGGCATTCGCAATCACTTCATTGACATTCATGTTGGTCTGCGTGCCGGATCCGGTCTGCCATATGAGCAGCGGAAAGTGTCCATCCAGTTTGCCGTCGGCGATATCCTGCGCAACCGCCGCGATGGCGACCGCGCGCCTGCGATCGAGCGATCCGAGCGTCCGGTTAACCTCGGCCGCCGCGCGCTTGATCACACCGAGTGCGCGCACGATCTCGATCGGCATACGCTCGGTTCCGATGCGGAAATTGTGGAGCGAGCGCTCGGTTTGAGCGCCCCAGAGTCTGTCGGCAGGAATCTCCAATGGCCCGAAGGCGTCGCTTTCGATGCGGGTCCTGGCAGATTTTTTACGCGCTTTGGCCATGGAATTTGTCCGACGCCGCCAAGACCCGAGGGTTCAGATCAAGCTACGCCGCGTGACGTCAGAAACAAGCTTGGTCGTCAACGGGCAGAAGGAGCACAATTATTTCTTGCGAAAGCGATCAAGTCGAACCACTTCACCGCCGCCCGCGGCCGGCTTCTCCGATTTCTCGCGCTTGGCCGCCGGCGCAGGTGGGCGAGCCGATGTTTCAGTCCCGGTTGTGGCAGGGGCTGCGGCTGGAGCCGCCGGCAATCGTTTTTTCTTGTTGGTCGCCGCGAGGGGCTCCTGCACATTTGCGGGCGCCGGACGCTCCTCACCCTCGATGACCTCTTCGAATTGCAGACCGAACTGGACTGACGGGTCAAAAAAGCCATTGATGGCTTCGAATGGCACGGTGAGTTTCTCGGGGACGCCGCCAAACGAGAGCCCGACTTCAAATTCTTCTTCGCCTACCTTCAAATCCCAGAATTGATGCTGAAGGATGATCGTCATTTCGTCGGGATATTGCGCGCGCAGGCGGTCCGACATGCGCACGCCCTCAGCATGTGTATCGAACGAAATGTAAAAATGATGGTCGCCAGGCAGGCCCTTCTTGGCGGTATCCGTCAGCACACTGTGCACGACGCCCCGCAAGGCTTGCTGGGTCAGAAGATCGTAGCGGATCTGGTCGGTCATGACGGGTCGGATCTTTAGTGAATCGCGCAATGCTACCGCGTCGCACGCACTTTGCGCTATCCCCGGGCGGCCACGCATAGCACGCCGTCACAATTGGATACGCTGGGACGTACGGGAAAGTGGAGGCTTCTGTTGCCAGGTGCCTCCGGACCCCGCCTGACGGAGCTTAACCCGTCAGGGCTTCAGATCGGTATTTCAAACCGCTTACGCGGCCTGAGCAACCGGAGCATAGTTGTCGTTTGCAACTATGAAATGGCCCGATAACGGCGGAACCATGCCGAGCAAAAGTCCGCCCTTTACGCCCTCGTCGATCCTATTTCGCCCCCGCCGAAACCTGTGCTCGCCGGGCTTTGGTGGAGGCGCCGGGTACTGCCCCCGGGTCCGATGGGTTTATTACGACGGCCGTTTATCGCCATAGCCGGGTTGCCCCGGCAGACCGAATATAGGCGTTGAAGGTTACCGAAGAAAGAGCGGCCGATTGGCCGTAAAAACAGGCGCTTATGGCTGGGGGGCCGCTGTCGTGGGCTGACCGTAAGGGTAGGGCCCCGGAAATTCGCCGATCGGTACAACATGGGTGACCACGCGCCCGAATCCCTCGCCTGGGAGCCAGGCGTGCAGGTGGAAAGCGGGCGGCTCGATCCTGAAGACTTCCGGCCAACGCAGTTCGAATTCAAGCGTGACCGCCTGTTCGCCGGCCGGGCAGATGGTTGCAGAAATGCCCGCGAACACCGTTTGGACGGCGCGGTGGATATGGCCCGCCGCCACCAGCAGCGCGCGCGGGTACCTTTTGAGGATTGCCGCCAGCGCATCCGCGTTAAGCAGCCGCATTTCATCAGAGGATACGATGCCTGTATCGAAGGGCGGGTGATGCAAAAACAAGAGCGCGGGCCGCGTCGACGAGGCGGCGAGTGTCTTTTCGAGCCACTCCAGCGTTGCCGTATCGAGTTCGCCATGCACGGCGTCTGGCACCGTTGAATCGATCAGCAGAATATCGAGCTCGCCGACGCGGCGCGTTGAATTGAGTGCGCTGTCGGCCGCGCCATAAGCGGGGTCGGGAAAGGCCTCGCGAAGGACTGACCGGCGGTCGTGATTTCCAGGGATTGCCGCGAACGGTATCTGTAACGCGCGCAGCAATTTGGTTGCATGCTGATATTCTTCCGGCAGCGCTGCATGGGCGATGTCACCGGAGATGACGACCAGGTCGGCCCGCGGCGAGAAGCGATTGAGCGTGTCGATCGCCGCCGTAAGCGCAGCGGCGGTATCGACGCAACCGTAGGCGAAGGTGCCGGGCGGCGTAATGTGCAGGTCGGAGATCTGAGCGATCAAAACAGGGCGTACGGCCACGGGCGCGTTTCCGGCGGTCAATCCGCTCGAGGTTGTGCCACGCCATGGTAAAGAATCGATGTCTGTGGTGCACACATGGCCGATATTAAAGTCTTCAGCACGCACGCCGTCCAGGAAGTGTTACGCGAGCTTGGGCCAGCGTTCGAGCGCGCAAGCGGAGTGCGGCTCGCCATTCGCTATGACCCGGCCAATGCGCTCAAGCACAAGATCGAAGACGGCGCAGTGTTCGATGTGGCGATCGTCACGCGGGCGGTCATCGACGCACTGGCAAAGCAGCGGAAGATTGTCCACGAAAGCTGTACCGATATCGCCCGCTCGGGCCTCGGGATCGCGGTGCGCAAAGGCGCGGCCAAGCCCGATGTGGCGACCGTGAACGCGTTCAAACGTGCGCTCCTCGCAGCCAAATCGGTCGCGCGCTCGAAAGAGGGCACCAGCGGATTGTATTTCGACATGCTGCTCACGCGGCTCGGGATTGCCGAAGCCATGCGCGGCAAGGTCGTTTTGGGTGGCAGCGGCCGCATCGCAGAACTGGTGGCACGCGGCGAGGCCGAAATAGCCGTACAGCAAATACCGGAGCTTCTGCCCGTCGAAGGCGTGGACTTTGGCGGGCCGCTGCCGGATGAGCTGCAGCTGTACACCGTGTTTTCCGCAGGCGTTAGCGCCGCGTGCAAAGCGAAGGACGTGGCCACATCGTTGATCGATGCCTTCACCACACCGGCGGTGGCCGTACTGCTTAAAGCGAAAGGACTTGAGCCGATGCTGCGTTGAATGGCGTATGCTGCCCGCCTTGACGCGGGAGGAATGCATGCGGCCGTTCGAAGGGATCCGGGTGATCGACGTCACCCATGTTCTGGCGGGGCCGTTCGCGGCCTATCAACTGGCCCTGCTCGGTGCCGACGTGATCAAGGTCGAGCATCCGGCCGATCCCGACCAGAGTCGCGGCGCGGGCACCGACAAGGAACTCAACCGCCGACACATGGGCACGGCGTTCCTGACGCAGGCCTCGAATAAGCGCTCGATTACGCTCGATCTTAAACAGGAAAAGGATCGCGGCATTTTGAAAAAACTGGTCGCGACGGCCGACGTGTTCGTGGAGAACTACCGGCCGGGAGCGTTCGAGGCGCTCGGCCTGGGTTACGAGGCACTCGCCACGATCAATCAACGACTGATCTATGCTTCGTTCTCGGCATTCGGGCAGAAAGGTCCGCGCTCCGGGCAGACCGCTTACGACCATGTGATCCAGGCAACGTCCGGTATCATGGCAATGACAGGGACACCTGAGGCCAATCCAATCAAGTTTGGATCACCGGCGGTCGATTACGCGACCGGCATGACCGGCGCCTTCGCACTATCGGCGGCTTTGTACCAGCGTGAGCGCACTGGAAAGGGCCAGCACATCGACATGGCTATGCTTGATGTCGCGCTGATCCTCATGAGTTCACATCTCGCTGGATATTTGCGCAACGGCGTGCATCCAAAGCCGAGCGGAAACAGAAATCCGCATGCGACCAACAGCGCTTACCAGACCAGGGACGGGCTGGTGATGCTTGGTGCGAGCAATTTGCGCCAGCAGCGAAGGCTTTGGACGTTGCTCGAGCGTCCCGACATGATCAAGACATCAAACGAACAGCGTGAAGCCGACCGCGAGCGCGAAGCGGCAGTGCTGAGCGAGATCATGCTTGCGCGCACCGCCGACGAATGGGAGGTCTTCCTGCAGTCCCGCCACGTGCCTGCGGCGCGCGTACGCACGATGGGTGAGGCGGTGGCCGATCCACAGATCAAGTCCCGCGGCATTATTCATCACCACGAGACCGGCAACGGCATTGACGGCGGCTTCGGCGTTCCGGTCGCAGCTTTTACATTTGCGCATGGCGGCCCGCGCATCGATACACCGCCGCCCGCGCTGGGCCAGCACAATGCGGAGATTTTCGCAGAGCTCGGTATGAACCCGAGCTAGGCTCTCGCTACTTTGCCGCGGCGCCGGACTTTTTCACCAGCGCCGACCACTTGGCTTCCTCGCGATCAATGTCGGCGGCGTATTCCTCGGGGCTCGTGGGGAGTGGCTCGGCGCCCTCCGTTGCGAGATGATTGTTGACTGCGGAGTCGCTCAGCGCCGCGCGCAGCGCAGCGTTGAGCTTTTCGATGATCGGTCGCGGCGTGCCCGCGGGCGCGACGATCCCGTAGTGCAGCACGGCTTCGAAGCCGGACACCCCTTGCTCGGCCACTGTCGGCACATCGGGAAGCGAAGGGGAGCGCGTCAAACTGGTGACGCCGAGCGCGCGCAGCCTGCCTTCTTTTACGAGCCCAATCGCGGGAGGCAGTGACGAGAAATAAATCTGTACATGTCCGCCGAGCAGATCGGTGAGCGCGGGCCCCGTACCCTTGTAGGGAATATGCGTGAGATCGATGCCCGCCGTTTCTGCGAACAGCACCGTGCCGAGATGAATGCCGCTGCCGCTGCCAGCTGAGGCATAATTGAGTTTGCCAGGCTGCGTCCTGGCCAGTGCGATCAGTTCAGGCACGTTACGGGCGGCAACTCCCTCGTTGACCAGGATAATGAGAGGACTGGTGGCGATCAGGCCCACCGGCGCGAAATCCCTGCGCGGGTCATAGCCCACATTCGGATAGAGCGTCGGATCGATAGCCAGCGTGCCAGTGCCCCCGAGCCCGAGGGTGTAGCCATCGGCGGGCGCCCTGGCGACCTGGCGCGTGCCGATCGAGCCGCCGCCACCACCGCGGTTTTCGATCACCAGCGGCTGACCGAGTACCTTGCCCATGGGTTCGGCAACTGCGCGTGCCATGACGTCGTTGCCGCCGCCGGGCGCGTAAGGAACGATCAATGTAATCGGACGATCCGGATAGCCGGTTTGCCCTTGCGCGGTCAGAGGCCAAACCACCGACCAGATTGCGGCGATGCCCAGTAGGGTAATGAATTCCCGCCGCTGCACGGGGTGTCTCCGGGACGTCGTGTGAGCAGCCAATCATCGACGGCCGACGGTCGCGGCGCAAGGGTGGTTTGCGCGCTGCCGACTAGTCGCAGCCTTCGGCGCGATGTAACCCTACGGCGCATGTCCGATTCCACCAGATCGCCTGCGGGCACCCCGTTTCCGGTTACGACGCTCCCATCTCTGCCTGAACTGTTCCGCGCCTTCGTCATCGTGTCCATTTCCGGTTTCGGCGGTGCGCTGCCGTGGGCCCGCCGGATGATTGTCGATCAAAAACACTGGATGACGGCGGATGAGTTCAACGAAGCCTTCGCACTTTCGCAGTTTCTGCCCGGGCCCAACGTCGTCAACTTCTCCGTCGTGTTCGGTTCGCGCTTCGGCGGTGCACCAGGCGCGGCGGTTGCACTCGCTGGCCTGATGGGGCCACCGCTGATCATCGTCACAGTGCTGGCATTTCTTTACGCGCGCTTTGGCGACGTGGAAATGCTCAGTCGCATTCTGACGGGCATTGCCGCCGCTGCTACCGGCTTGTTGATAGCCGTTGTTGCGAAGATGGCGGCGCCTTTGTTCCTCAAACGTTGGGATTGGGCGCCGTTGATTGCCATCGCCGCATTCATCGGCGTTGCAATCATGCAGTGGCCACTGCCGTGGGTATTTGCCGGCCTCGCACCGGTCAGCATTGCGCTGGCATGGATGAAACGATGAACGACAACCCACTGCTTTCACTATTCGGGTATTTCGCGTTGCTGTCGCTGTTCGCGGTTGGCGGAGCCAATGCGGCGATTCCAGAAATGCATCGCATTGCGGTTGAGGTGATGCAGTGGATGACCGAGCGGCAATTTGCCGACAGTTTCGCGATTGCGCAGATTTCACCTGGACCAAACATCATCATCGTTACGTTAATCGGCTATCACGTCGCCGGGCTTGCCGGCGCCGCCGTGGCGACGGCGGCGATGTGTGGGCCCACGTGCCTTCTCGCTTTTCTCGTCGCGCGCACATGGGATCGTTTCAAGGAGGCGCGCTGGCGCATTGCCATCCAATCGGGGCTTGTTCCAGTATCGCTCGGACTGATTGCCGCCAGCGCTTTTGTTCTGGCGCGCAGCGCGGATCACAATATCTACGCTGCCATAATTACAGGCACCACAGCGCTGGTCGGCTTTGCCACGCGCATCAATCCGCTCTGGATTTTCGCCGTTGGTGGCCTCATGGGCCTCAGCGGCTGGCTGTAGCGGAACCCCCCAACATCGGCGCTTCCGACCGGGGCGTCACGTGTGCTAGGGATCATTCGTGGGATCTACGCGGCAAGCCAAGAACCAAGAAGTAAGAATGTAGAGAGTGTAGGGAGGAACAGGATGTCCGAGGGGGTCAGGACCCCCCCGCGCGGGGGTGGGTTTCGCTTTAAGGTGCGCGGTCCGCGTGATTTTTACGGCGGGCTTGCTCTAATCGGTTTGGCGATTATCGCTATTTTGACCTCGGGCGATCTTCCGGGAACGCATGGCTTTGCTTTTGGGCCGGGCACTGCGCCTCGTCTGTTCGCTGGATTGCTTGCGATCGTTGGAGCGCTGGTGGCGCTCTCGGGCTTTCTTGTCGACGGCCCTCCGATTGAACGCTACGCGGTCCGCGGTCCCGCATGGGTACTCCTGGCGATTCTCGCCTTTGCCGGCATGATCCGCGGCCTCAGCATAGGGCCGGTGACCATTCCGCCTCTCGGTCTGGTGCCGTCGACCTTTGCTGCCTTTTTGATCTCCATCTTCGGCTCGACCGAAATGCGCTGGGTGGAAAGCTTGATTGCTGCTGTGGTGATGACGGCCTTCTGCGTCGGCTTGTTCGTCTATTTGCTGCAGCTACCATTCCAGCTTTGGCCCTGGATCTGAGCAGGAAGCGCAATCATGAGTGAACTTCTTGCAAACCTCGCGCTCGGCTTCTCGGTCGCGGCGAGTCCTTACAACATCGGCTTCTGTCTGCTCGGCGCACTGGTCGGCACGCTGGTCGGTGTGCTGCCAGGCATTGGCACCGTCGCGACGGTCGCTATGCTGCTTCCGATCACATTCGGCCTGCCGCCGGTCGGCGCGCTGATCATGCTCGCCGGAATTTATTACGGCGCGCAATATGGCGGCTCGACGACCTCGGTGCTGGTCAATATTCCGGGTGAAGCCACCTCGGTCATAACCTGCCTCGACGGCCACCAGATGGCGCGGCAGGGCCGCGCGGGCGCGGCGCTCTCAATTGCCGCCATCGGCTCGTTTTTCGCCGGCTGCGTTTCGACCGTGCTGGTGGCTGCGCTCGGTGTGCCGCTCACCTCCATCGCGCTGCTGTTTGGTCCGGCGGAATATTTTTCCCTGATGTTGCTCGGCCTGATTTTCGCGGTGGTGCTGGCCAAAGGTTCGGTGCTCAAGTCCATTGCCATGGTCGTCACCGGCCTTTTGTTGTCGATGGTGGGCTCTGATCTGGAAACCGGTGCCGGACGTATGACCTTCGACATCGCGGAACTCTCCGACGGCATCGGTTTCACCAATGTGGCGATGGGATTGTTTGGCTTCGCCGAGATCATCCGCAATCTGGAAATGTCGCAAGAGAGCCGCGACATCGTGAAGGGTAAAATTTCCGGCCTGATGCCGACGCGGCAGGATCTGATTGATTCCTCCGGCGCGATCGCGCGCGGCACCATTCTTGGTTCGCTGCTGGGCATCCTGCCTGGCGGCGGGGCCGTGGTGGCCTCATTCGCCGCCTATACCTTTGAAAAGCGCATCTCCAAGAATCCGGAACGCTTTGGCCGCGGCGCCATTCAAGGTGTGGCGGCGCCGGAAAGCGCCAACAACGCGGCGGCGCAGACATCATTCATTCCGCTGCTCACGCTTGGCATTCCGCCGAACGCGGTCATGGCGCTTATGGTCGGCGCGATGACCATTCATGGCATCGTGCCTGGTCCGCAGGTGATGACCAAACAGCCCGAGCTGTTCTGGGGCATGATCGCATCGATGTGGCTCGGCAACCTGATGCTGGTGGTCATCAATCTGCCGCTGGTTGGAGTTTGGGTGAGCCTGCTGCGAGTGCCGTACCGGCTTCTTTACCCGTCCATCATCGTCTTCTGCTGCATCGGCATCTACTCCATCAATAACTCGCCGACCGACGTGGTCATCGCCGCGATCTTTGGTCTGTTTGGCTATTGGTTGAACAAGCACGATTTCGAGCCTGCACCGCTGGTGCTCGCGTTCGTGCTAGGTCCGCTCATGGAAGAGAATTTGCGCCGCGCGATGCTCATAGCGCGCGGTGACGCCACCGTATTCCTGACCCGGCCGATCTCGGCCGGGCTGATCGCGGTTGCAGCCGGGTTGTTGGTGATTGCGGCACTGCCGATGATCCGCAAACGGCGCGAGGAAGTCTTCGTCGAGTAGTCCTAAATAGCGCCGGGTGTGCAGGCTTTGCCCGCCGCCCGGCTTTTCATTTCAATTAGCGGATGAATACTCCGGTCACCGCGAGCAATCCGCCCGCCAGAAAGACCAGCTGGATCGAGAAAATGGTGACATTGGCGTCCCACTTTTTCGCAATGATGGGGATGGGCGCATTGAAGGGCTCGTACCCGTTTTTGTCATAGGCGGCACCGCCATAAAGGGGCATGGCGATCAGCGCGCCGAAGAATGCGGCGTAGACGATCGCGCTCATGAGCGCGACGAGATACAGCCGTTCCACAGCCAGCGGGCCTGGCCACCAGGTCAGCGCGAAGGCAAGCAGGCCGAAGCCAACGTAGCTCGAAATCTGCCAGACGACGTGAAAACGCGCGTGCGGCGTCCAGGCCGGATTGGTGGCATGGGTCTTGTTGAAGTCGGCGACGACGGTGAGGACGGCCCAACCGATGGTCACCAGCGAGAACAAGATACGGGCGACGAAGATATGGTCGAAGTGCATAGCGATCCCCAACTGCGGCAAAGCGATGGTAACAGGTCCCGGCGCCGGACAGACGAAAATTGGCGGGCATTCGACCGTTGATAAGGGCCTGCCAGCGGTTGCCGTCAGATGTAAACTTCCCCATCTTCGAGTCGCGAAAGAAATAAACGACCGATGCGCCAATATCTCGAACTGATGGAACTTATCCTAAGCCGGGGCGCAGAAAAGCGCGACCGCACCGGCACGGGTACGTTGTCGGTGTTCGGGCATCAAATGCGCTTTGCCCTGGATGAGGGATTCCCTCTGCTCACAACGAAAAAGCTCCACCTGAAATCGATCGTGTATGAGCTGCTCTGGTTCCTGGCCGGAGATACCAACATCAAATATCTCCAGGAACATGGCGTGCGCATTTGGGACGAGTGGGCTGACGAGCGTGGGGATTTGGGTCCGGTCTATGGTCAGCAATGGCGCTCGTGGCCGACGCGGGATGGCGAGACCATCGATCAGATCGGCAACGTCGTCGCAATGATCAAACGCAATCCGGATTCCCGCCGCCTGATTGTTACTGCCTGGAACCCGGCTGATGTCGATAAAATGGCACTCCCCCCATGCCATTGTTTGTTTCAGTTCTATGTTGCCGACGGCAAGCTGTCATGCCAGCTTTATCAGCGCTCGGCCGATGTGTTTCTCGGCGTGCCGTTCAACATCGCCTCTTATGCACTGCTCACGATGATGGTGGCGCAGGTGACGGGGTACAAGCCCGGAGACTTCGTCCACACCTTCGGCGATGCCCATCTCTATCTCAATCACCTTGAACAGGCGCGGCTGCAGTTGTCGCGCGCGCCGCGACGCCCGCCGGTGATGCGGCTCAATCCGGCGGTGAAAGACATTTTCGCATTTCGGTACGAAGACTTCACGGTCGAAAACTACGACCCTCATCCGCATATAAAGGCCGCGGTGGCCGTGTAGCCTGTCGCCAACAAGTGATGGTCTTGTTGTCGCTGTTTGTATGCATACAACTAACCTCATTTTAAGTGGGAACTAAGGGCCGCCAGTTCGAATTTGCGCAGACATGTTCGTTCTCAGGGGCAGCCGTTAGTAAAATATCAGAACAATCGTCCTATGCATTGATCGCGAGATCGCAAAACAATGCCGTGTGTTTTCCTCTACCTGCTTTTTGATTTCTCGAACGAGAGCTCGCCTCGTGTATGGGGACGTTTCTGTCCGACATACGACAGGACGGCGTCATGAAAATTGTTCTTGTTGCGGCGATTGGGGACAATGCGATCATTGGGCGTGACGGCCAGTTGCCATGGCGCCTGAAGTCCGATCTTCAGCACTTCAAAAAGGTGACGCTGAACCGCCCGGTGGTCATGGGACGGAAAACCCACGAGTCCATCGGGAAATTGCTGCCCGACCGCACCAATATCGTGCTGACGCGGGACCTGAGCTTGATCGCGCGCGGAGCGGTGTTGGCCACGAGTCTGGACGCCGCGCTCAGCTACGCCCGCTCCGATGCGGCCAGGCGCGGGGTTGATGAGATTATGGTGATCGGCGGCGGCGATATCTTTGCGGCAACGATGGATATGGCCGACCGGCTCGAAATTACCCATGTGCACACTTCACCCGAGGGCGATGCGCTGTTTCCGCTGATCGATCCGGAGGTCTGGCAGGAAATATCGCGTGAGGAACACTACGCCGGGGCGGACGATGACGCCGACTTCTCCCTGGTAACATATATAAAGCGCTGAAAATTCAATAAAAACGCGGCATGAGGGCGCGTTGTAACCGGCCTTGGCGTCCCCTATAACCCGTCCCAACTAAGGTCAGCCGGGCAAACAGCCGGCGCGGGAGACATTATCAAATGCCGTGGACCAATCAGGGCGGCGGTGGGCCGTGGGGCTCGGGTGGCAAAGGGCCATGGGGCTCCGGGCCACAATCGCCGGGACCAACTCCGCCGGATCTGGAAGAGATCCTCCGTCGCGGTCAGGACAAGTTGCGGCGCGTGCTGCCCGGCGGCAACCTCGGCGGGCGCGGTTTTGCTCTCCTGGCCCTTGGTGCGCTTGCGCTCTGGGGATTTTCCGGCTTCTTCCGGGTTGAACCGGACGAACTGGGCGTTGTTCTGCGCTTCGGCGAACAAGTTCGCGTGGTGCAACCCGGTCTGAATTACCACCTGCCGTATCCGGTCGAGACCGTGCTTACGCCCAAGGCGCTGCGCGTCAACAAGATCGATATCGGTATGCGCGTAGTCGACGACGTTCGCCGTGGCGGCACCACCGTGCGTGATGTCCCGGAAGAAAGTCTGATGCTCACCGGCGACGAGAACATCGTTGACGTCGATTTCTCTGTGCTGTGGAAAGTAAAACCGGACGGTGTCGGCCAATTCCTTTTCAATATCCAGAATCCGGAAGGCACCGTGAAGGCGGTGGCGGAAAGCGCCATGCGCGAGGTGATCGGCCGTTCCGAAATCCAACCGATTCTCACGGGTGCGCGGCAGACCACCGAGACCGCGGTGCAGGACCTGATGCAGAGGACACTCGATCACTACGGCGCCGGCATCATCATACAGCAGGTGCAGTTGCAAAAAGTCGATCCGCCCGCACAGGTGATTGATGCTTTTCGTGACGTCCAGGCTGCGCGCGCCGATCTCGAGCGCGCGGTCAATGAGTCGCAAACCTATGCCAACCGCGTGCTGCCCGAGGCGCGCGGGCGCGTGGCGCAGATCACGCAGGCCGCGGAAGCCTATCGTCAGCAGACCGTGGCGGAAGCCACCGGTCAGACGTCGCGCTTTCTCCAGATTTATGAGCAATACAAAAAGGCGCCCGCCGTGACGCGCGAGCGCATGTACCTCGAAACCATGGAACATATTTTCGGGGGCACCGATAAGATCATTCTGGATTCCGGCGTGGGCGGGAGCGGCGTAGTGCCTTACCTGCCGCTCACTGAACTCTCTCGCCAGCCGCAGCCACGCAATCAGTCGCAGCAGCCAGGAGGTCGGCCATGAGGTTGAATTTCCTGGGTGGCATCATTGCAGTTCTTTTTGTCGCGGCGCTGATCATCGCCTACTCATCTTTGTTCACTGTCAATCAGACGCAGCAGGCGCTAGTGCTGCGTCTGGGCAGCCCACTGCCACCGATCACTGAACCGGGACTGCATGCAAAGGCACCGTTCATCGACTCGGTTGTGTATATTGATAAACGCATTCTCGATCTGGAGGCGCCCTCGCAGGAAGTGATCGCTTCCGATCAGAAGCGCCTCGTGGTGGACGCGTTTGCGCGCTACCGCATCCGGGATCCGTTGCGCTTCTATCAGACGCTGGGCTCGATCGCCGGAGCCAATTCCCAGCTGTCCATTCTTCTGAATTCGGCGCTGCGTCGCGTTCTGGGTGAGGTGACATTTACCCACGTCGTGCGCGACCAGCGCGCCGAGTTGATGGCCCGAATTCGGGAATTGGTCGACCATGAAGCGACAAGCTTTGGTATTCAGGTCGTCGACGTCCGTATCCGGCGTGCTGACCTGCCTGAGCAAAACAGCCAGGCCGTCTATCAGCGCATGCAGACCGAGCGCCAGCGCGAGGCAGCAGAATTTCGCGCCCAGGGCGCGCAACGCGCCCAGGAAATCCGCTCGCGCGCCGATCGAGAGGTTACCGTGCTCGTCGCTGAGGCCACTTCGAAGTCGGAACAGGTTCGAGGCGAAGGCGACGCCACGCGGAATCAGATCTTCGCCGAAGCATTCGGCAAGGACCCGGACTTCTTCTCCTTCTACCGCTCGATGCAGGCCTACGAGCGGGGCCTCAAGCAGAATGACACCCGCATGGTGCTCAAACCGGACTCAAGTTTCTTCAGATACTTCGCAGATCCGTCCGGCAAGTCGCGCGAACACTCGGCAACGCCGCCGACAGCCCAAACGCCGTCCCGCTAGCAAACGCGAACGACCGGTATGTCGGACTTCCTGGCCGCGCTCGGGTTGGTTTTTGTCATCGAAGGCCTGATTTTCGCGGCCTTTCCGGAAGCGGCAAAAAAGGCGATGGCCAGCGTGCTGCAAACCCAGGATATGTCCTTGCGCCTGATCGGGATTGGTTCGGCGATTGTGGGGCTTGCTTTGGTCTGGCTGGTTCGTAGCTGAAAGGAAACCGGGACTCGCATGGTATTGGTGTGGGTGCCCTTGAAACGCCTCGAAGTCGGGGCCACTCTCTCATTGAAATCTTACCCTCAGGAGATTCGACGCCCATGGGCGAGTCCTTTTTCCGCCTGAAGAGCTCGGTCGGCCGTGCCGGCTTGGCTATTTTCGTCGCCGCCGCCATTGCTTGGCCGGCTTTTACCACTCAGGCCGCCGCGCGCGGGCCCGAGGGAATAGCGGATGTGGCGGAGCAGGTCATAGACGCGGTCGTCAACGTCTCCACCAAGCAATCGGTGGACATGCGGAACGGCGCCATGCCGCAGCTGCCCCCGGGGTCGCCGTTTGAAGAATTTTTCGAGGAATTCTTCAAGAACCGCCGGGGTGGCCAAGGTGGCCAAGGTGGCCAAGGCGGCCAAGGTGGCCAAGGTGGCCAAGGCGGGCAACAAGGCGAAAATCCGTCGCCATCGCCATCGCCAGCGCCGCGCCGCGTCAACTCGCTTGGCTCCGGTTTCATTATCGATGCCACTGGACTGGTGGTGACGAACAATCACGTTATCGCTGATGCCGACGAGGTGAACGTCATCCTCAACGACGGGAGCACTTTGAAAGCCGAGGTCATCGGCCGCGATCAGAAGACCGACCTCGCACTGCTCAAAGTTCAGCCGACGAAGCCGCTCAAGGCGGTGAAATTTGGTGATAGCGACAAGCTGCGTCTTGGCGAATGGGTGATCGCGATCGGAAATCCATTCAGTCTTGGTGGTACGGTAACCGCCGGCATTGTCTCCGCGCGCAACCGCGACATCCAGTCGGGACCCTATGACAACTACATCCAGACGGACGCCGCCATCAATCGCGGGAATTCAGGTGGGCCATTGTTCAATCTCAATGGCGAAGTGATCGGTGTTAACACTGCGATCATTTCGCCGTCCGGCGGCTCGATCGGCATAGGGTTCGCGGTCCCGTCGAAAACAGTTGTGCCTGTGGTCGATCAGCTGCGCGAGTTCAAGGAGGTGCGCCGCGGCTGGCTGGGCGTGCGCATCCAGCAGGTCAGCGATGAAATCGCCGAGAGTCTCAGCATTAAACCGGCGCGTGGCGCGCTGGTGGCCGGCATAGACGACAAGGGGCCTGCCAAGCCCGCGGGCATCGAACCTGGCGATGTCATCGTCAGATTTGACGGCAAGGACGTGAAGGAAATGCGCGATCTCCCCAAGATCGTCGCGGATACGCCGGTGGGCAAGGATGTCGAGGTGATTGTCATCCGCAACGGCAAGGAAGAAAAAAAGACAGTCAAGCTTGGCCGGCTGGAGGACGAGAAGCAGGCCGCGCTCAATACCAAGAAGGACGCGGTGCCGGACGTAAAGCCCGTCGTGAAGAAAGCGCTCGGGCTTGATCTTGCCAACCTCACTGACGAATTGCGCAAGAAGCACAACATCAAGGACAAGGTGAAGGGTGTCCTGATCACCGGAGTGGACGCGAATTCGCCCGCGGCCGAGAAGCGGCTCGCGCCTGGCATGGTGATCGCCGAGGTCCAGCAGCAGCCGGTGGCGAACGCGACCGAGCTTCAGCAGCGCGTCGACAAGCTCAAGAAGGACGGCAAGAAGGCGGCCGTCCTGTTGGTGGTGACGCCCGATGGAGACCCGAGTTTTGTCGCCTTGAGCTTGCAGTAACGGCGACTTGCAATATGCGTCATGGCCGGGTTTTCCCGGCCATTTCTGTTGATCACGCCTCGACAAATTCCTCCCGGCGATATCCCTGAACGTAGAGCAGCGCGGTGAGATCGCCGTGATCGATGCGTGCGGGGGCGGTGGCCGCAATCTTCGGTTTGGCGTGGTATGCCACGCCCAAACCGGCTTCGAGGATCATGTCGAGATCATTGGCCCCGTCGCCGATCGCCATCGTGTCATTTTTTGCGAGGCCGAGGTCCTGGCGCAGCTCGATGAGCACCGCACGCTTGCCATCGCGTCCAAAAACAGGGTCGGCGACTTTGCCGGCGAGCTTGTGCCCGTCCACCAGCGTAAGCCTGTTGGCGCGGCTTTTGTCGAAACCGATCATGGCAGCAATACGGTCTGTGAACAGTGTGAAGCCGCCCGACACCATGCAAGTGACGGCGCCGTTCGCACGCATGGTCGCCACCAGGGTTTTCCCGCCCGGAGCCAACCTGATGCGGTCGCGTAAAACCTCTTCGATGACAGAAATGGGCAAGCCTTCGAGCAACGCGACCCGCTCGCGTAACGCCGGCTCGAATGCGATGTCACCCCGCATGGCGCGTTCGGTGATCGCGGCGACATGGGCTTTCAGCCCGACATAGTCGGCGAGCTCATCGATGCATTCCTGTCCGATCATGGTGGAATCCATGTCAGCCAGAAACAGTTTCTTTCGCCGGGCGGCAGCGGGTTGCACGACGATGTCGATGCCGCTTGTCGTTCCACGCAGGCGTTCGGCAAGCGAGCGTTGGTCTACGGCGGTTTCCACGTTAAAGGGAATATCGGATGCGCCGGGCCCGAGCCTCTGTGCCGGGCCCGCGCCTGGCAATGCGGCGCGCGCGGTTTCCACCGCAGTGGAAACCGCGTCTGCGGTCCCGATCAGGGTCGCGACATGAGTCATGCGATGCACGA
>DASYSQ010000213.1:0-3645 GCA_036003145.1 Pseudolabrys sp. | reverse complement strand
GGCTCTACGCGATCAATCGCGCGAGGACAGGGCCGAAGAATCGACGTTCCGCACGCCCTTGACCGCCTTGGCAACGGCTATCGATTTCTGCACCTGAGCCTTGCTGCTTACGGTGCCCGACAGGGTGACCAAGCCGTTCTTCGTCGTAACGCTGATGTCGCCCGACTTGATTCCATCGGTCGTGGCCAATTCGCTCTTGACCTTGGTCGTGATCCACGTGTCGGTAACCGGCTGCTGAGACGACTTCGCACTCGTATCCGTGTTAGCGGCGTATGCAGTTGCAAGGCCGCCGCATGCCAGGGCCAGCCCGAATGCCATTGCGCATAGTTGACGTTTCATAGACAACACCTCGTTTGGTTGGAGACGCATCGCAGATAGAACAAGTTGCGTGCCAGATGCCACGGATAATAGTTTCAACCAGTTACACGCACGGCGCGTTTTCCGGCCCGCGCAAATTGCCCGCTGCCGCTATCGGCAAATGCAATTTGCAAGCAGGCCGTGGCAGTCCCTAGTCAGCTGCTGGCCAGCTTCCGCAACGGGACACGCGCAGGTTCGCCTTTCTTGCCGAGTTCCTCGAGCAGCGAGCTCAAGTCTTCCGCGTGCTCTTCCTCCGATGCGAGAATGCCTTCCATCATGTGCCGCGTGGTCGGGTCATCATTGCCGAGGTACTGGATAATTCCGCGATAGGTGTCGATCGCAATTCGCTCCGCCACGAGGTCTTCTTCGATCATCTCGACAAGCTCCTTGCCCTCCACGTATTCGGAATGACTGCGCGACGCCAGTCCTTCCGGCGAAAAGTCCGGCGCGCCGCCGAGTTGCACGATGCGCCTGGCGATTTTGTCCGCATGCGATTGTTCTTCCACGGCGTGCTCAAGGAACTCCGCTGCAATGCTCTTGGCATGTATGCCGGATGCCATGAAGTAGTGGCGCTTATAGCGCAGCACGCAGACGATCTCGGTGGCGAGCGCGGCGTTGAGCAGTTCGAGCACGGTCTTTCGATCCGCCTTGTAACCGTCGGTGACCGCGCCTTTTTCGATGTTTTGGCGGGCACGCTTGCGAATTTCCTCGATGTCGTTCAGGAATTGCTTGGGAGCCGGCATGGGGATTAGCCTCCTTGGTTGCGTGAAACGGGACACATTGGGCGCTCGTCGCGCGACGACCTGAGGCGAAACAGGGCAAAGCCTGTGCCATGTGACTGCGAAGCAAGCGTTGATGCGGCGGCCGCGTGTTGCGGACCGCGTTTTGCGTAACCGATCAGGAGTACCCGCCCGATCAGGCGTACCCGCCGATGCAAATCACCACCGTTTCATGGGCTCGCCGTGCAAAACGCGACACTGCCGTCGAGAAAGCCGCGCGACCTGTCGGGAGAAGCATGCGGGCGGAGGCGCTCAACTTTCGCATCACGCGCCAATCCGTCGCTCGATCCGCGACGGTATTCAGCTGACCGGCCGCGTCGGCATCTCGAATACGAAGACCGATCCGCCGCCCGGGCGCGGCTCGTAGACGAGGCTGCCGTGCATCGCTTCGACGAGTTGCTTGGCGATAGACAAGCCAAGGCCGGTGGATGATTCGCCAGAAGTCGGCCGCGCGCTCAGGCGCACGTAACGCTGGAAGAGTTGCTTGCGATCGGCCTCGTTGATGCCGGGGCCACGATCGAGCACGCGTACCCGTGCCGTGCCCGGATTGCCCGGTTCCAGCACGACGCGGACGCGACTGCCGGGCGGCGCGAATTTGATCGCATTGCTCAGCAGGTTTTCGATCACGTGCTCGACTGCCAGCGGATCTCCGAAAGCTTCGAGCGGTTCGGCAGGTGCAAACTCGACCCGAATCTTCTTTTCGCTTCCGTAGTGGTTGTAAATCTGCACGAGGGATGAAAGCAGGTCGCGCAGCGCAAACGGCCTGAAGGCATCCAGCGAGACCGTACTGGCAGCGGCATTGCGATTGAGAAAGTCGTCGATGAATGCCAGCGTGCGGTCAGTCGAGTCGACCAGGGACGCGAGCAGATCCTGCAGCCGCTCTTCGCGCAGCGCCGGCTCCTCGGCGAGCATCTGCACGCTGAAGCGAATCGACGCGAGCGGACTCTTCAAATCGTGCGCGACCATTGCCGTCAGCGTGTCGCAGTCGCGTGCCTTGAGGACCAGGCGGTCACGCGAAAACTTCAGCTCCAGATGCGTTCGCACACGCTGCAGCAACTCCGCCGGAACAATCGGCTTGCTGAGAAAATCGACCGCGCCGGCCTCGAAGCAGCGCACGAGATCTTCCTCGTCTGCAGTGCCCGTCACGAAGATGACAGGAATAGCCGCCAGTTCGGGAATCTCGCGGAAGCGCCGGCACAGTGCAACGCCGTCCATGCCCGGCATTTTCAAGTCGAAGATTGCCAAGTCGGGTCGGCGCGCCACGCTGCGCGCCAGCGCCTCTTCGCCGCTCAGTGCGGGCAGTACATCGTAGCCACGCTCGGTCAGCAGGGCGCTCATGAGTTTTACGTTGATCGATTCGTCGTCGACGGCCATCACCAAAGGTGCGCGACGTTCTTTCCCGGATGGGATCGGCGTGTTTCGGCTGGCCATGCTTGGTTGTCTTTTCCTTGGTAGGGGTACGGTGCGTATAGGTGGCGAAAGCTCATCGAACTCGCAACGACGCGCCATGCCGGCACTTGCCGGCGGGATGGGCGTGCGTTGCAACAGAGCCTTTCATGGCCGCAGTCCGGCGGCCAAGAATGGCGGTTCCGGGTATTGCTTTGGTGAACATCCGATAAACAAGCAACGGCGCGAGAAGCGGATTCGTACCCGTTCATGCGCGCCATCGCGCAGCACTTCAGCCGCGTGCTTTTGGGTGTTCGACGCCGTGCGCTTGGCTTGTTCGTATGCGGCTTTCTGGTTGGAAGAAGGAATTCTTGTCTCGGGCTGAAGACCAGCAGATCCGCTATGCCGCCAGCGCGAATTTCAGGTTGCGCATTTCATCGTGGCAAAGGCGAACCTTCGGCAGATAGCGCGTAATGATCGTGCGCAACTCCGGATCGTCGGCATCGGCAGCAGCCTGCTCGAAGGCGCAGAGCAGGCGGTCCTCGGCTGCTTCGAGCTCGGCGACGAACGTCGTGTCGGTGTGAGCCGACAGTTTCGCGCGCACCTCGGCGTAAAGCTTCTGGAACCCTCCGGCGAATGTGCCCTGCGCGGATGGCTCCATGCCGCGTGCGCGCACGTGTTCGGAAAGGGCGCTGATCATCTTCGTCTTGACGTCGATGAGCGCGCGAAAAACAGCTTTCAAATGCGGATTCGTGACGCGGCAGACAGCGTCGGTATAAAACGTCTGGCCATCCCGCGTGATTTCGATCAGCTCGTTCAATGCGGCGGCTGGATTTGTCATGGCGGTCCTACTTGGGTTTCAGGGACAGCCCGCCAGAGGCTGCCAATTGATTACCCTCAAGTTCCATACCATGCCGGGCAAGTTCGATAAAATGCATTAAAAGCAATGCGCTACAGAGGTATCCGGCGGCTTGCACGCTCGCACAATGCACGGGGGGCCAAAACGCAACGGGCGCGCTGCACTGCCTTGCGAGCGGACCCAGCGGTTTCAAGTGCATTCACAAAAACAGCACCACGTGCAGTTAGAGTGCACGCAGAATTTCGATGGAGCGTGAAGAGCAAT
>DASYSQ010000212.1:0-12379 GCA_036003145.1 Pseudolabrys sp. | reverse complement strand
AGGATTTTTGAGCGCGGACGAGTGTCGAGGCAGTAAATGGCGGCAACATAAGTTACGCCGTAACGTTCGAAACTATAGCGGATGTAGGACTCATGCAGATAGCGGCGAAGTCCCGGGAAATCGTTTTGCAGGACCTTTACCAGTTCGCCTCCGGGAAGGGCCGGGCCATCAAGCTGGTAGGTCATGCCGAAGCCCGAAAACAGGACGTAGACTGGCTCCGCGTAACGAATGTCCGAAAGATCCGGAACGCCGGCGAGCGCCAGCGAGAATGCCGAGTCGTAGCCGGCAGGCCCGGTGAGGAAGAATTTCGTCGCCTGAAATCCCGATCGCATGAAGCGAGCAGCGCTTTGCGCCGTTTTATCCGGCGGCTGCGCCGGGTTGGCAGCCAGATCCTTAACGAGACCATCGGTATCGAAGGGAAGAAGAACCGGGACCGTACTGTTGGCGATGTTGGGAAAAACCACTTCGGCGGCCATATTGAGTTTGGCAAAGGCCTCCGCCGATGAGCCCGCCGCCTGGTCAGGAAGGCTCGCCGCGGCAGCATCCCAGTCGACCGTTGCCACAGAAATGTGCGGAGCCTTCATCTCCTCCGCCGGGGCGCCACCGGAGATGAGCAAAGCAAGGGCGACAAGAAAGGCGCGTTTCAATCCGGCTTCCCTCGTTCTGCCCCGCCAGCGAAGGGTCGAAAATATCGTGAGGCTAAGTTAAGAGCATCGAACCACGGCATACAAGGGTCGTATCCTGGTGTAGGGTGCGGCGCAGCGTCCGCTCGGATGCTCTCGGAGATTCTGGAGGTCCACGAAATCATGACGGTGCGTGAAGCCAATTTGACGGCGGCCTCGAGTGCCGATCGCGAAACCGAGATCATCGAAAGTGGTGGTACAGCGCGTCTGCACTTGACCCTTGCAACGACTGACTATGATCACGTGCGCGATCTCGTGAATGGCGTCGTACGGGCTGAGGGCACTGTGCTCACGGCTTTCGTGCTTCCGGTCGAGGAGATTTTCTACAGGTTTATCAAGAATCGCGAGTGGGACATTTCGGAAATGTCCTTCGGCAAATTCATCGGCTACGCTTCGCAAGGCAATTCGCCCTTTGTAGGGATCCCCGTCTTTCCGTCACGCGTATTCCGGCACTCGGCATTTTACGTGCGCACCGACCGTGGCATCTCTACCGCCAGGGATTTGGAAGGAAAGCGCGTGGGCATTCCGGAATGGGCGCAAACCGCCGGAATCTATGCGCGCGGGTTCCTGTCGGAAACAGCGGGTGTGGATTTGCGCAAGATTCATTGGGTGCAGGCGGGCATGAATGAGGCCGGCCGCGAGGAGAAGGTCGAATTCAAGCTGCCCGATGGCATCCAGTATGAGCAGCGGCGAGACACCAGCATCTCGGCGATGCTGCTTTCGGACGAAGTCGATGCAGCAATCTCGGCCCGGGTTCCGGATGCGTACGAAAAGGGCGGGGGAAAGATTGCACGGCTTTATCCGGATTATCGCGCCGAGGAGACGCGCTACTACGCTGCGACCGGCATCTATCCCATCATGCACGTGATTGCGATGCGCCGCGCGGTCTTTGAACGTTATCCCTGGACGGCGATGAACCTGTTCAAGGCTTTCGACGAGGCCAAACGGCGAAGTCTGGAGCGAATCCGGGATTTGACGGCGTCACGCATTCCGGTGCCCTGGGCTGCCGCGGTCGCCGGCGAATGGAGCAAAAATTTCGGCGACAACCCCTTTCCATACGGACTGGAAGACAACCGCAAGACGCTGGACGCATTCTGCCGCTTCGCGCACGCGCAGGGCGTAACGGCAAAGAGGTTGACCCCCGACGATCTTTTTCCGAAGGAAGTGCGGGCGAGTGTGAGGGTGTAGACGCCCACTCCGCTCATTGCCGCCCCGCTTTCGCTAGGATACGTGGATCAGTCCTTGGCGCGCTCGACGTAGGAGCCGTCGGCCGTGCTCACCACCACGCGGGTGCCGGTGACAATGTGGGTCGGCACCATGGTGCGGACGCCGTTCGACAGCATGGCCGGCTTGAACGAGCCCGACGCTGTCTGTCCTTTCATCGCCGGCTCGGTGTCCACGATCTCGAGCGTCACCTTCTGCGGAATATCGATGGAGACCGCGACACCTTCGTGCAAGGCGAGATTCACCACCATGCCCTCCTGGAGATATTTCTCGTAATCCCCCACCACGTCGGAAGGCACTTGCACCTGGTCGAAAGTCTCCTGGTTCATGAAGTGAAGCCCGTCGCCATCCTGATAGAGATAGCTGAATTCGTGGTCTTCGACATGGGCACGCTCGACTTGGTCGGTGGTCTTGTAGCGCATCTGGGTCTTCACGCCGTCAGAAATGCGGCGCATATCGACCTGGGTCGTGGGAGTACCCTTGCCGGGATGAAAATTTTCCGCGTTAAGGACGACGTAGAGCTTACCGTCGAGATCGACGATATTCCCCTTGCGGAGCGATGAAGCGATGACCTTCACGATAGGAATCCTTGACTTGAGTGCGATGGGGGGACGTTTCGGGCCGCACCATAGCGATCTTCTCGCCCGATGCCAGCATTTCTCGCTGGCTGTCCGATCGAGGTAAACGTGCCGAAAAGTCCGCCATTTTGGAGCGCCGGTGCCTATGCCGCCCGCAGGCCGTATCTGCTGGCGCGAGCCCGCATCGCGGCGGCCCTGCGGGTCTGGTTCGCGAAGCGGGATTTTGTGGAAGTCGAAACGGCAGCCCTTCAGGTTTCGCCCGGCAACGAGACGCACCTTCATGCATTCGCTACCGACCTGATCGGTCCGGACGGAAAACGCCGGCCATTATATCTGCATACCTCGCCCGAATTCGCGTGCAAGAAGCTCCTTGCGGCGGGCGAGACGCGCGTCGTCGATTTTGCGCGGGTGTTCCGCAACCGGGAACGCGGCGCCCTGCATCATCCCGAATTCACCATGCTGGAATGGTATCGAGCGAATGAAACCTATGAGGCGCTCATGGATGATTGCGCAGAAATTCTGGCGGAGACCGCACGCGCCGCTGACACCAGGCAATTCCGCTTTCAAGACAAGACGGTCGATCCCTACGCGGCGCCGGAACGCCTGACGGTCGCTGATGCGTTTGCGCGCTACGCTGGAGTTGATTTGTTGGCCACGGTGAACAGGAGCAGGGGCGAACGAACGGCGCTGGCGGCTGAGGCGATCAAGGCCGGCGTTGCCATTGCGCAAGACGATACCTGGGGCGACGTCTTCAGCCGCATTTTGGCCGAGCGCGTGGATCCTCAACTGGGGATTGACCGCGCAACTATATTATATGAATACCCGCTTCCGCTGGCCGCATTGGCGCGGCCAAAGCCGGGCAGCGACAAGGTCGCCGAACGTTTCGAGCTTTACATATGCGGGGTCGAGGTCGCCAACGCCTTTGGTGAACTCACGGACGTTACCGAACAACGCGCACGCTTCGAGGCTGCGATGGCCGAGAAGCAACGCATCCATCGCGAGGGCTATCCGGTGGATGAGGATTTTATGGACGCACTGGGCCGAATGCCTCAGGCCAGTGGAATTGCCCTCGGGTTAGATCGGCTGGTGATGCTGGCGACGGGCGCACAACATATCGATCAGGTGATCTGGACGCCTGTTGTCGAACCGTAGGTGAATTGGAACAAGGAATAGATCATGACGACGTTACGCACGCCGGCGCAACTCTGTGAGCACGGTCTGGCGCCGCCGGATCGTCAGTCGGCGCTGACCGCTGTAGCCGCGCGCTATGCGGTGGCCGTGCCGGATGCATTGGCGCAATTGATCAACCGGGTCGATCCGCAGGATCCGATTGCCCGCCAGATCGTTCCCGATGCGGCGGAACTGCTCCATCGCCCCGAGGAGCTCAATGATCCGATCGGCGACGATGAATATAGCCCGGTGGACGGCATTGTTCATCGCTATCCAGACCGTGTGCTTCTCAAGCTGACCCATATCTGTGCGGTCTATTGCCGGTTTTGTTTCCGCCGCGAAATGGTTGGTCCGGGAAAACCGAATGCGCTGTCGCCGCAGGCGCTGGTGCGCGCGATCGAATACATCCGGACACATCCTGAAATCTGGGAGGTGATTCTCACCGGCGGCGACCCGCTGGTTCTGTCTGCGCGTCGGTTGCGTTCCGTCATGAACGCCCTTGCAGATATTGATCATGTCAAAGTCGTGCGTATTCACACACGCGTGCCGGTCGCTGATCCTAGGCGCGTTACGCCTGCACTGGTGCGGGCGATGAAGATCAGGGGGAAACCGACCTACGTGGCTATCCACATCAATCATCCGCGCGAACTGACGGCTGACGCGCGCGCGGCATGCTCGCGCATGGCAGATGCCGGCATTCCGTTGCTTTCGCAAACGGTGTTACTGGCTGGCGTCAACGACACGCCAGATGTCATGGGTCAACTGATGCGTGCGCTGATCGAGTGCCGGATCAAACCGTACTATCTGCACCACGCTGACCTGGCGCCCGGCACCAGCCATTTGCGAACCGGGATCGCTACTGGGCAGCGGCTGATGCGCTATCTTCGCGGACGTCTGTCAGGCCTGTGTCAGCCGACCTACGTACTCGACATTCCAGGTGGCCACGGCAAATCGCCGATTGCCCCGAACTACATCGAGTGCATGCAATCAAACGGTGTAGCGCATTTTGTCGTGGAGGATTTCAACGGGCAGCGGCATCAATATCCGCCGCCGGCGGCTAATGTCGGATCGCCATGAGATCAAGGAACGCCGCGGCCACCGCAAGCGTCGCGAAACCGATGAACACGACCGCGATAACGGCATGCCAAACGAAGGTCACGTCGCGTCGGAGCGCTGATACCACGTTCTTGCCATTGATCATTGCCTGACGTTCCCTGAAGAGCCCGCCGCAGGACAGCGAACTTTATACCCACTAAGGAATCATCCGGCGCGTAATTTGTATGTTAAAAAGCGCGTGAAATGCGCGGCAACTTCGCATGGCAGGTATGAATAGGGGAAAATTGGCGCGCCCTAGGGGATTCGAACCCCTGTTACCGCCGTGAAAGGGCGGTGTCCTAGGCCTCTAGACGAAGGGCGCACGCAAGCTGACCAGGCACGTGGATACCGGTTAGCGGTCCGGACAGCGCGCGAAATCGAAATCGTTCCGGGGGTATAAAATGCTTCGGCGGCAGCGGCAAGCGAGTGACGACTACCACTTTCCGGTATTTGGCATCGATTTCCACGGCTCCTGTGGTGGCTTGGCGGCACCTTTCTGCAGGATCTCGATGGAATGTTTGTCAGGTGAGCGCACGAAAGCCATGACGCCGTCGCGCGGAGGGCGATTGATCGTGACCCCGGCCTTCATGAGCCGTTCGCAGGTGGCATAGATGTCGTCGACTTCATAAGCGAGATGGCCAAAATAGCGCGCCTCGCCGTAGTCCTCGGTGTCCCAGTTATATGTGAGTTCCACCTCCGGACCGGGCCGGCCTGACCTCTTGCTCTCCTCGACCAGTCTTTCGTCGTCCGAACCGGCCAGGAAAACCAGCGTGTAGCGGTTCTTTTCATCGACCCGGCGGCGGGTTTCCTCCAGGCCGAGCTTGTTACAATAGAAATCGAGCGCCGCATCGAGATCACGAACGCGCAGCATGGTGTGCAAATATCGCATAGGCTAAACCTCACTACTGTCCAACAGACTGGGCCTACTATACAGAAATGATTGCCGCTGATCTTCCCACCGCAATTTCGCGCCTGGGTAACCTGTTCGAGAACGCATCGGTGATTGTCCCGTTTACCGGGGCCGGAATCTCGACCGAATGCGGGATCCCCGATTTTCGTTCGCCCGGGGGACTGTGGACCAAGAACCAGCCGATACCGTTCGACGCCTTTGTGGCGAGTCAGGACATGCGTGATGAAGCGTGGCGCCGGCGCTTTGCAATGGAGGAGAGTTTCGCCAAGGCCCGGCCCGGCCGCGGTCATCAGGCCCTCGCGAGCTTCTATCGCGCCGGAAAAAGTCCTGCACTGATCACGCAAAATATCGACAATCTGCACCAGAATTCAGGAATCGCAGCCTCCGATGTGGTCGAACTCCATGGCAATACGACCTATGCCGTCTGCCTCGACTGCGCCAGGCGCTACGAATTGTCCTGGATCAGGGAAAAATTTGAAGCGGCCCAACATGTCCCCGACTGCACCTGCGGGGGCTACATCAAAACCGCGACTGTTTCGTTCGGGCAGGCAATGCCACCTGACGCAATGCAACGAGCCGAGGAATTGGCCAGGAGCTGCGACCTTTTTTTGGCAGTTGGTTCGTCGCTGGTCGTGTGGCCGGCGGCCGGTTTTCCGCTGATGGCCAAACGGAACGGCGCGGCTCTCGTGATCATCAATCGCGAACCGACCGAGTTCGATGATCTCGCCGATCTGGTCGTACGGAACGACATCGGCGACGCGCTCAGCCCTTTCATCGCCCACTGATTCGGTGCGCATGCTCTGTGTATAGAGCTGTGTGCAAGCCCAATTTGCCCCTTTGCCGTTCAAGAGCCGGTGTTATCTTCGATTACACAAGATTCGTCGAAGCGCCCATCAAGAGGCGCCAGCAAGGCGGCAGCGTGCGGCGTCATGTCGTCGGACGGGATCGAATCAAAAATGTCTGGGACCAATCTCCGACCAGGGACGGTCAGAGAACTCGTCGACGAAACGGCGACTAATCTCATAGAGTTGACCGGCGTCATCAAGTGGTTCGATGTGGCCAAGGGTTTTGGTTTCATCGTGCCCGACAACGGGATGCCGGACATCCTCCTTCACGTGACTTGCCTGAGACGTGACGGCTTCCAAACAGCCTATGAAGGCGCGCGCGTCATCTGCGAGGTGCTGCAGCGTCCAAAAGGCCTGCAGGCCTTCCGCGTGGTATCGATGGACGAGAGTACCGCAGTACATCCGGCGCAAATGCCGCCGCCACGGACCCATGTGACGGTCACCCCGACCAGCGGGCTCGAGCGAGCTCAGGTCAAGTGGTTTAACCGCCTGCGTGGTTTCGGGTTTTTGACCCGCGGCGAGGGGACTCCGGACATCTTTGTGCATATGGAAACCCTGCGCCGCTATGGCATCGCCGAATTGCGCCCGGGCCAGACGGTGCTGGTCCGGTTTGGGCCGGGGCCGAAAGGCCTGATGGCAGCCGAAGTCCGGCCTGACGGCGGGCCGCTGGGACTTGCATCCCACTAGACTCATCGATTTTCCGATTGCTGCTTGGGCTTGGGCCGCGTAAAGGCGAGCTTATGCGCGCTCTTGGCTGGACTACTCTCGCTCTTTTCGGCCTGTTGGTTGCGGCCGGTCCGGTACGCCCGGCCGGACAGCAAACGCTTGAGATCGCAACCAAGACGGGCGTTCACGTTTTCGCGGTCGAACTCGCGGACGACGACGCCGAAAGGGCGAAAGGTCTTATGTACCGAAAGGCCCTGCCCGAAGGGCAGGGGATGTTGTTTGACTTCCACCGTGAGCAGGACGTCAGCTTCTGGATGCAGAACACCTATATCCCTCTCGACATGATCTTTATCCGTGGCGACGGGCGCATCCTGCGCATTGCAGAAAATACGGAACCGCTTTCGACGCGGCTCATTCCATCGGGGGGGCCGGTCCGCGCGGTGCTGGAAGTTATCGGCGGAACAACGCGCAAGCTCGGGATTGCGCCCGGCGATCGGGTTGCGTCACCGATTTTCAGCGTCCGCTGAGGCTTGCTTGCCGGGTTATGTTGAAGAGTGTATCGAACGCGGGCGCCCGGCGGGGCATAGCGCAGTCTGGTAGCGCGTCTGGTTTGGGACCAGAAGGTCGCAGGTTCGAATCCTGCTGCCCCGACCAACAAGATCAATGGTTTTTTGCATTGTCAGATTGGATCTCTTCCCAACCTCTCTAAACGACCTATCGCATTGCGAAGCACGTCTCCTGAGCTATCAAAGGGAGGCCGCTACGCTTTTTTGTTCGACTTGACTTCAGGCCACGGTCATTTGGCGGCAGACAAAGCCGACGCCACATCCGCTTCAATGATCCGCGCTATGGGCGCTCTGTAATGCACCTCATCCATGAAATTCTTTGGATTTCGCGCAATTTCTCCGTCCACCTCGAAGTTCAGAAATACCCCGCGCTTGCGCCGGATGGCGACCTCTTCCAGTGCCCCCTTGCACTGCGCAATGAGATCCGCGTTGGAGTCGCTGCGCGCGGGTAATTCGGTGAAAAAAACCGGCGGCACCACGATGGCAAGCGGCACGTCGCTATCGAGACTGGCAAGCGTCGTTTGCAGCAACGTCACCGCCGGAAACGAAACTTTTGGACTGGTTACTTGCGTTGCCGCAGGAGTGAAATTGATCGGGGTCTCCGGCCGGAAGGCCCAGGTTCGACCGGCTTCATAATCCCAATAGCCGTCGGGACGACTTCTTTTTCGCAATCCAAGCCAAAGCAACGTTCGTCGCCAGGCGAGGTCAAGCGCTTTTGTATCAAGCATGTTGAGCGAGTACTCAAAAGGGCTTTCGCTATAGAGCCAAAACGGGAATGGACTTGCCGGGGGCCCGAGTTTCTGTGTGCACCAGACCGGATCGGCAACCAAAAGTACCGCTCCGATCTGCCGATGATGTTGGATGAACCAACGTAGCAGCGTGAGTTGCTCTTGCGCCCCGACGCCCGGAACCGTGAGTTGGACGAAGCTGAGCCCCGTGGCGTCCGACAGCCTCTTCGGATCGAGCAGTTGCCCGCGGGAATTTCCGATCACCACGGAATTAAAGCCCGGATCGCGCCCACGACTCGCGTTGGCCGTTCTCGGATTCTCGTCGACGACGCCGGAAACGGCCAAATTTGTCATTCTGCCGCTGTCGTAAGGGTCCAGGACCAGGACCAGAAAATAAATGACGGCCAGGGACGTCACGAGTGTTGCGACGAACAGTTTTACGAAACGACGCCAGG
The DNA here is from genome assembly GCA_036003145.1 of Pseudolabrys sp. Taxonomy (GTDB): domain Bacteria; phylum Pseudomonadota; class Alphaproteobacteria; order Rhizobiales; family Xanthobacteraceae; genus Pseudolabrys. Next base: position 3,459 of record DASYSQ010000212.1, on the reverse strand, counting down.
CGCGTGTGCTATCCGCCGCAGCTACTTGCATCTTGAAACGCACTTTGCCTTTCCTTCAGAACTGAAAATAAATGAAGTTAAGCGGCGGTCCTCTACCGGCCTCAAGAATGCAGTAGACGGCAAGAGCGGCTGCGCCGAATGCAAACTCGGGACGTGGCATGGTGAGTCTGTTCATAATTTCATGTGCGGATGGAATGAGCGCACAAGCAAACGCGGCGCCGATGAGAAGAGGGATTTCTTGCAACGCGCCACTTATGCCACCGGCACCACTCAGCGATATCAGGATGGAACCGGCAGTGCTGAAATTCGCGGCGCGAAAGAGCACCCAGCCGACGAGAACGAACAGCATGGTCAGTACCCATCCTGCGGCTCCTGGAAGCGGTCGTTTAAGTTGCTGCCAGCCACGGCACACAATGAGACCGATGCCATGCCATAAGCCCCAAAATACGAACGTCCATCCGGCGCCATGCCACAAGCCGCAGAGGCTCATCGTCGCCATCGTGGCGCAGACGTAGACCAGCGCCCCGTGCCGGTTGCCGCCCAGGGGAATGTAGAGGTAGTCGCGCAAGAAATTCGACAGTGAAATGTGCCAGCGGCCCCAGAAATCCCGGATGTTGGTGGCAAGATACGGCCGACGAAAATTCTCAGGCAGAATCAAGCCGAAAATGAGCGCCGAGCCGATTGCCATTTCGGTATAAGCAGAAAAATCAAGAAAGAGCTGAAATGAAAAAGCCAGGGCGGCGGTCCATGCCTCACCGAAGTCGAGCGCGCGCGTTGTCGCTTGAGAAAACAACGGGTCGGTTATAGTAGCGAGCCGATCAGCAAGAAGAACTTTCTTGGCAAATCCTACGGTGAAAATGACAAGGCCAATTCCGATACGAGCCCACAATCCGTCCCGGCGCGGATCAGCGGCGAATTGGGGCACCAACTCGTTGTGACGAACGATTGGGCCGGCGATGAGGTGCGGATAGAGCAGCACGAACAATGCGAATGAACGAAATGGATAGATGGGGGCATTTCCCCGCATACGATCGACCAGGTATGAAATGAGCTGAAATGAAAAGAAGCTGATGCCAATAGGCAGGATGATGTGAGCCCGAGGTAGTGTCATTCCGCTCGCTGCCTCGATCGAGGCCAGCAGGAAATCCAGATACTTGAATGTCCCCAGCGAAAGCAGGTTTAGCGCCACGCCAATGATGAGCGGTATGCGGCTCTGCAATCGCTCGTGAACACGTGCCAGCAGCCATGTCGCTGCAATTTGTGCAACCGGCAATGCGACGAAACGGACGTCCCACCAGCCATAAAATATCAACGACAGTCCAATGAGGACCCATTGCCTGCCGATCGTCCAGTTGGCCACGCTGTAGTAGATCGCCGCGGCGGCTGGCAGAAAGACGAGCACGTAAAACTGCGATTGAAAAAGCATTGATCCGTTTGCCCACCCTGGTGGCTTGCTTCAATCTGTCGAACCACGTCGAGTGAGTTCAAAGGACCTTCGGTTCGAATCCTGCTGCGCCTGACACCAGCGCGACACATCCTATTTTGTTTGTGCGTGCGGGCAGCCCAAAATGCGTCGGACAATGAGCAAAAGACCTCCGTCCAGAGGATGGTGCTTGTCCCCAGGCCGGCATAGCATCCAAAACCATGTGTGAAGATAACGCCCAGAAGATAAGCAATAACAGTAACAAGCAGGTAGGTAACATGCTAATCTCAAAAGATCATAAATTAAGATTTTTCTTGCCAGTAGTTGTGCTTTACGCAAACATCGAAACGGCTCTGAAGTTGTAACCGCCACAAACGTACAACTCGCCGCTTTCGTGGGGCCGAAAGCGAGGCATTGGGCAGTCGCGTAAATGCCAATTGTTTCTTTGTCCGCCGGCTTTGTGCGACGGGCGGTCTGTGTTCCGGCCCCGAAGAAGGTCGACTATTTCGACGTGTCGCAGCGTGGGTTTCTGCTGGAAGTCCGGCAGTCCGGCGGCAAAACCTATTATCAACGTTACACGGACGAGCGTGGCCGCGAGCGGCAGTACAAGATCGGACCAGCCGAAGTCCTCACTTTGGATCAGGCACGCCGCAAGGGAAAACAGGTCGTTGCAGAAGCGCTGCTCGGCGCGGATCCGCAACAGAAGCGCCGCGAAATGCGGGCGGTGCCCCAGCTGGGCCGGTTCGTGCACGAGCGATATCTGCCTTATGTGCGCACTTACAAGAACAGCTGGCAGACTGATGAAACGGTGTTGCGCATCCACATTCTTCCGAAACTCGGCGCGCTCGCGCTCGATGAGATCAAGACCGATGCGATTTCCGAACTGATCAATTCGATGCGCGCGGACGGCTATGCCTCCGGCACGATCAACCGCGTCATCGTGATCCTGCGGTATATCTATAACCTGGCGCGTAAATGGAAGACGCCCGGCGGCGCCGAAAATCCGGCAGCGGGATTGAGTGCCGGCCCGGACGTGCAACGCAATCGTTTCCTGAGTGAAGAGGAAGCCGAGGCTCTCGTGCAGGCAATTCGTGCCGACCAGAACCAGACTGCCGCACGCGCAATCATGCTGCTTTTGCTGACAGGCGCGCGGCGCAATGAAATTACGTTTGCCAAGTGGGACTATGTCGACTGGAAAAACAAGACGCTGCTGGTGCCGAAATCGAAGTCAGGGCGGGCGCGCGTCATCGCACTTAATCGGTCGGCAATTGCTCTTTTGACGGCGGCTCCGCGCATTGACGGCAATCCATATATTTTCCCGTCCGAAGTTAACGGCCGGCCGCCAGCATCGTTGTATTTTCCCTGGGATCGTATTCGCAATCGCGCGGTTCTCCCGGATGTCCGCCTGCACGACCTGCGCCACTCTTTTGCGAGCTTCCTTGTCAATCGAGGCGTGTCGCTCTACATCGTACAGGGCCTTCTTGGGCATATGCATGCGCGGACGACGCAGCGGTACGCGCACCTCACGCAGGAAACGTTGATCGAGGCGGCGGATCTGATCCAGGACGTTGTGACGTTTCCGGGCGTCGTTTCCCCACTGGTGCGGCCCTCGAACTGAATAACAGGAAATTTGACCGCTGTGCTTGTCTGGTCATCCTGACCAGCCTCGTTGGCATTCAACAAACGACTCGGATGCGTCCTGCGATATACCTATTTGGTTCGCTGCATCGGCCATCGTTGTGGCGACGCAGAACTTCCATCAATCAAGCACTTAATTTTTCGCCTGACCCACGGCAACTCTAGTGTGGACTGTTGCAGGCTGAATGAACTGCCACTGTCTTGGCCACGTCACAGCCTCCATTATTGAATATTGCGGGACCCCGCGTTTTCAATTCGTCCAGTACGTGAAGATTTGCAGCCTGTACGGTGTGGGGTTCTATTACATCCCCGGCACCGACATGTGCATCAAGATTGGCGGCTGGGTCCGTGCCGAATACGGCTGGGGTCAGAACGGTAACTTCGCCTGGGGTTGGGCG
>DASYSQ010000211.1:0-12093 GCA_036003145.1 Pseudolabrys sp. | reverse complement strand
CTGCATCGTGAACGGACCGGGGGAATCAAAGCACGCCGATATCGGGATTTCACTGCCCGGAACCGGCGAGCAGCCGACCGCACCGGTGTTCATCGACGGCAAGAAGGCCGCCACCCTGCGCGGCGCGAGCCTGACCACCGACTTCAAGCAGATGGTGATCGACTATATCGAGCGGCGTTGGGGAACGACGGCACGGGCGGCAACAGAACTGTCGAACGACGCGGGAGTATATTCGCGCTTGGCCTAGTGGAAATTCTGCATCTGAAAGTCCATCTTTCACCTGCATCGCGATCGGGGGATCAGTGACCAGTATTTTACCAACGGGCGGCCTTCCGGCAGGGCCGCCGCGCGCCATCAAGCCGCGCAATCTCGCACTGGGGATTGAACGCATTGGATTTTATGCGTTGTCCCACAGGATGTTGTGCGCGGTCGCCTTTATCGTGCTCAGCCTCCTGGCGACCGTGGGTTTCGCACGGGTCAAAGTCGATGACTCGCTGAGCCAGCTGTTCCGGTCGGATACCGAGCAATTCCGGACCTACGAAGAAGTCACGCACCGTTTTCCCTCGAATGAATACGATATTCTCGTCGTGATTGAAGGCGATCGCTTGCTGGAAAGATCGTCCCTGGAAAAATTGCGTGAGCTGGCGATCGACATTCAGCTGATCGACGGCACCAGAGGCCTGATCTCGATTTTTTCTGCGCGCGAGCCGCCCCAAGCGGGGCAGATCCCGCCTCCCCTCTTTCCCAACCCATTGCCGCAGGGCGCTGAATACCAGGCACTCATTGAACGGGTGATGGCGAATGAAATCATTCGCGACAAGATGCTCTCGCCGGATGGCAAACTGACGCTGATGGTGCTGGCGCTGGAGCCCGCTGCGACGGGGCCGGACAGCCTCAACAAGGTTGTCGAGGAAGTCCGTAAGGAAGTCAGAGACCATTTGGCAGGCACCGGACTTAGGGGGGAGTTGTCCGGCGTCCCGGTGATGCAACATGAAATTCGAAATGCAATTCAAACCGACCGTTTGCTCTACAACACACTCGGATTTGCAGTCGGTTGCCTGATCGCGATCATGTTTTTCCGGCGGTTCTCGTTCATGGTCATCGCCGCCGGCCCGCCACTCGTGGCCATCCTTCTCGCGCTCGGCGCACTTGGATGGTTCGGATTCAGCCTGAATATGTTTCTCAACGTGATGACACCTCTCATCATGGTCATCAGCTTTTCCGACAGCATGCAGATCACATTTGCCGCGCGCGATCGCCTGCTGGCCGGCGACGACAAAGTCACGGCGTTTCGCAATGCTCTCCTCATTGTCGGACCCGCCTGCGTGCTGACCCACGCAACCGCCGGTGTGTCGTTTATCGCCTTGCAGTTTTCGTCATCGGACCTCATTCGAACCTTCGGTGAAGCGGGGCTGGTTGCGGTCGCCGTCGCTCTGGTAGCGGTTTTAATGGGCGTTCCGTTGCTCGGGGTGCTCCTCATTCGTAACGAAGCCGAATTCGTCGCCGCTGTCAGAAACATGGATTCCGCACTGAATGTGTTGCGCAGATTCTGCGGCTGGATCGCCATACGGATGGTCGCGCGTCCCGGGCTTTATTCCCTGATCAGCCTGCTCGTGGTTGCCGCGCTGTCCCTCGGTTACGCCCAGCTTCAGGCGCGCTATCGGCTCGCCGACCAGGTGCCCGACCGCGAGCAGGCCGTTAAGGCCAGCAGCCGTCTGGATCTCAAGTTGACCGGCGCAAATCCTTTCGATGTCTATATTCAGTTTCCGAAGGGCGCATCTCTTTACGCTCCCGAAACGCTGGCGGTGATCGCCGATGTCCATGCGCTGCTGGAACATCAGCCGGGCGTCGGAAACGTCTGGTCGCTGGAAACATTGCGGCGGTGGCTGGCGGAGAAATTGAACAGGTCCGATGTTGCAACGCTCAAGGAGTATGTCGACCTGCTGCCACCGTATCTCACGCGCCGATTTGTTTCGGCCGAACAGGATGCGGTCATTGTCAGCGGCCGGGTGCCGGATTCGGATGCAAGCCAATTACTGCCGATCGTCGACCGGACCGATCAGGAATTGAACAGCATCCGTGCGAAATATCCCGGATACAAGATCGCCGTCACTGGTCTCTCAGTGATCTCGGCGCGCAACAGTGCCCTTATGATCGACAAATTGAGCATGGGACTCACTATCGAGATCGTTTTCGTGGCCGCGTTTATCGGCCTGGCGTTCTGGTCACCGGTGGTCATGCTCATCAGCATATTGCCGGGACTCTTTCCGATTGTTCTCGCCGGCACGCTGCTATGGATTACGGGGCAAGGATTGCAATTCGCCAGCGTGATCGCCTTGACCGTATCGTTCGGCCTTGGCCTCAGCGCGACCATTCACTTCCTCAATCGTCTGCAGATTGAAGATATCGATCCGGACCCGGCAGTAGGCGTGGAGCGCGCGACCATTCTTGTCGGGCCGCCGCTGATCCTGACCTCGGCGGTGCTGGCGTGTGGACTTGCGATGACCGTGCTCTCGAGCCTGCCGTCGCTGCGGATCTTCGGCTGGCTCAGCGCCTTCGCAATGGTGGCAGCCCTGTTCGCCGACCTGTTCATGCTGCGGCCGATCGCCATGTTTCTCAGCAAGATCGTGCGCCGCATGTCGCGGCACTCATTGCTGCGATCCTCGGCCGAATAGAAGTGCGCTTGCTAGCTGCTGCGCCTGAGATTGATCGACACGCCTCTAATACTGGCCTGGTTGTCGTGCGATCTGATCATGACGGACTGGCGCCCGCCATGGGTTACCAGCGTCAGAGTCGCGGTGAAAGACGACGCTCTGGCCACAACCTGAAAGCGATCGCCTTCGGCTCTGCCGGAAATCGTACCGGCAACACCGCGGGTTGTTTCGCTCCAGTTGCCGGTAATTGCGCCGTTCAAGTAGTCGGCACTGGCGCGTAAATCAATATTGAAACTCTCGCTCGCGCATCGGATGTTGAGCTGTAGTTTGCGCTGAGCATTGAGAACATCGTAAGCTGCGCGGCACCTGATTGACTCATGTGCGCCGTTGGACAAATCGATCGTGCCGGAGCCCGACCACTGCCCTGCCAATCGGTCAAATGCTGCAATGCTCTGTGCGCGGCATGTGCCTGCGACGGAGAGCATAAGCGCTATGGCTAAGCCAACGTTACGCAACACACTGATCGTCGACTGCGACGTCACTGACCGCTCTGACATTCCGAGGTTCCTCATGGAACGTGGAGACGCTGCCGCAGTTGTCACGCAACAATGCATGAAATTGAGGCACATGACAATGTATCTGAAGATTTGCGCCGCCATCGTCCTGATGCAGATCTCTATCAGCACCGCATTCGCGGTCGATGACAAAAAAAATCCGCAACCGGGGGGCCTTCTGCAGGGGACGCCCGAAGAGCAGGCGGCCTGCGCGCCGGATTCAACAAAATTCTGCCGTGACTTGATTCCCGACACATTTCGCGTGTTGGCGTGCCTGCAAGAACATCGCAAACAGCTCAGGAGGGTTTGCCAGAAAGTCCTGGAGGACCACGGCCAATAGCAGGGTCCTCAGGCTCCGACAAAAACCTTCAGACCTAGTGGTTGTGGAGCGAAAAAAGCCTGCGCAGCAGACTGCGGCGCGCTGGAATCGCGTGCAGATGCTCGCAGCCATTTTGGGGATCGCCCCCCAAATATCCGCCAAGCCTGATGGCCGACCAAAAAACCGGATTCCATTTCGACCAGACTTTTTCGGCCTCGTGACGCAACAGGCCTGCAATCACCTCGGGCACCGCTCCGAAAACTTCCGGCATTGCTTGCGAGAGCTCGCGGTCGCGGAGCACATTCCATTTGGATAGCCCGCCCATCACGGGCGACTTGATGGAATAGATGACACGCGCAATTCGCGTTTCCCGAATGGCGTACGAGCACATCGCGCAAGGCTCGACCGTGGTGTAAAGCGTGCAATCCGCAAGATCCCGGCGTCCCAAAACCTTTTGCGCTTCCGAAATGGCGATCAATTCCGCGTGACGTGTGACGTCGCCGTCGCGCGCGACCCGGTTCATTGTCTCCAGCACAAGTTCATTTCCTCTGCAAATAAGCGAGGCAAAAGGCAATTCTCCGCTCTGCGTTGCGTTCGCCGACAGGCGAATGCAACGCTCCATCATCATTACATCGATAGCGGACTGTGGCGCGTCGTGACCGTCGGTCCTGGCATCCATTGTCGATCGATCCAATTACAACGTAATACACAATGTCAGTTCGAGATCGCCAATTTTTTGACCGGTATCAAACGATTGCTAGCCAACTCAACGCCGCCGCACGATCATTGGTAACCTATCTTTTGGTGGAGCGTAACCTTTTGCATCCGCCATGGAGCGCAGCGCCGGCAGTCGGGCTAAGCGCAGCTATAAAGTCGAGCAAGATCACAAACCCCGTTCAAAAAATGGCCCCGGGCTTAAATAAGTACCGCCATCTAATGCTTTCCCGTCCACCGCCAATATGTCACAGAGTTCCATTCTAGTGTAATTTGGGCAATGAAGTGGAGGAACCTGCCGCGACTTTGGCTATTTCAGATGTTAGACGCCCATTGTCGTCCCCGTAAATATTTCAGGGTTTTGCACGTGCCAATCCGAACGAAATTACTCTCCGCCACTGCGCGACTTTCTTGCGCCGTTTTTGCGGTCTGGCTCATCGCGAACAGCACCGCTTTTGCCCAGACGGTTCAGGGGTCCGCAGCCCAGCCCGCTGCCCCGCCCGACCCGACCGGGGAATGGATGGTGGCTCAGCAAGTGGCGCGTATCAAAATCGCCGATTGCGACGGCCGCCTGTGGGGTGTCGTGGCCTGGGAAGCAAAACCCGGCACGGATACTAAAAATCCGGATCCCAACCTTCGATCCCGCCCGACGCTGGGGATGCCGATTCTGCTCGGTATGACGCCGAGCAAACCGGGCAATTGGAACGGACAACCGGCCAAGCCGAACAAGTGGGAGGGGCAAATCTACAATTCGGAGGACGGTCACACATATTCAGCCAGCATCAGTCTCGTCGATCCACATACCCTTCGCGTGCAAGGGTGCTTTCTTGGCTTTCTGTGCGGCGGCGAAAACTGGACTCGTGTCGAGACGCAAGACGCACAACCCGCCGCTCCTACACAACGCAACACGACAAAGCCTTCGAATACCCGCAAGACAACCGGCAGCCAGCAGCCCGAGCCGAGCGATGATGTATGTTCACGAGCGCTTGGCTCTACTACGGGGCTTTCCCATGAGCGCGGGCTGAAATAACACCGCCGCCGCCAGGGTGCACACCAACGACAGCGCCAACAGCTTGCCCATGCTCGACGTGCCGGGATGTTGCGAAAGCCACAGGCTCCCGAACGCTGTAGCTGTGGTCAAGGCGCTCCAAATCACAGCGCGGGTGAGGCTCGATTGCAGCAGGTTCATGCGGCCAGAGCGCCAAGCCATGATGTAGTAGATTTTAAAGGCCACGCCGACACCCAGGAGCAAAGGCAGTGCAATGATGTTGGCGAAATTGAGCGGCATGTCGATCAAGACACAAATTTCCAGCGTCACAACACCGGCGAGCAGAAGCGGGACAAGCGTGAGCAGGACGTCGCCAAACCGTCGCAAGACTATCCACAGCAGGATGGCGATTGAAACAAGCGCATAAAATCCTGCCTCAAGGAATGCTCTGACGACCGTACGACTCGATTCAAGGATTGAAATCGGACCGCCGGTCGCATTCGGATAGACCGCGAGAACGGCGCGGGCAAACGATCGCAGGACTTCGGTGTCGTTGGTGTCGCCTTTGGGCGCAACCTCAACGCGGGCGCGGCCATCCGGCGTTACCCACAGTTGCTTAAGTGCCCCCGGCAAATTGTCTTTGCTGATTTGCTGGGCAGTCAGAAAGCCACGCAATTGGGCAATGCCGGTTTCCAGCGGCGCGATGAACGCGTTTTGGGCGCGCGCCCTCGTCTCTTCATTCGCTTGCGCCAATTTCACCGCATCTGCGGCCAAACGCTTCGCGGCATCGGCACCGGCTCCCGTGGTATTGCCGGCTATTTTATTGAGCTGATCGGCCATGCCATTGAGGGCTGCGATATTATCGGCGTCGGTCGGCGGCTTGCTCGAGCCGGGTTTCTGCAACGCCGGGCCAAGTTGCCGGTTCAGGTCCCGGATAAGTCCCAGTTTTTTATCCTGATCCTGCGGCACAAAGCTGAGCAATGTTTTCACCTCGAGGACTTGCGGCAACGTTCGCAGTTTATTGGCTACCGACGCCGCCTCGTCGAGCGAGGCCGTAACGATATTCACCGAACTGGTCCCGGCCTGAGGGTCGCCAGCAAGGGCAAGCAAGGTCGATATCGACTCCGTCTTTGTACTGCGAAGGTGAATCGGATCGAAATCGAACGTCAGATAGTAAAGCAGCGGAGCTCCAAGGACAGCCGCCGCCAGCGTCCCCACAATCACCGGAACGCGGTGAACCTGGAGAAAACGATCGACCGGAGCAAGCGCGCTATATCCGATAGGCTCGGCCTCTCCCGTCGGGTTAAGTACCGTGATGAGTGCCGGCAACAGCGTGATGCTTGTGACATAGGCGATCAGCATGCCCACGCCGGCAATTTGGCCCAGCTCAGAGACGCCCCGATAGTCTGTCGGAAGAAATGACAGGAAACCTGCTGCCACCGCCGCCGCCGCGAGCGTAAGCGGAACGCCTATTTTTTCCGCAGCCTGCACGAGCGCGGGGGCAAGTCCAGGAACATCGTGACGTTCAGCGCGGTAGCGCACCGAAAACTGAATGCCGAAATCAACCCCAAGACCGACAAATAAAACCGCAAACGCAACCGATATCATGTTCAATGCGCCGACCATCATAAGTCCGAAGGCAGCGGTGAGTGCCAATCCCACGACAAGATTGATGAACACCGCCACAATGAGGCGCGCCGACTTGAGTGCCAGCCAGAGAATCACGAGCACAATGATGACGGTGCCGATCGCATTCTGCAGGGCACCTTCCTGAACCGTTGCGAATTCTTCGTCGGCTATTGGCACGGAGCCAGTCAGCCGTACGCGCGCCTGGTATTTTTTGTCGAGTTGGAGGTCGGATGCTGCTTGGCGGATCGCATTGCTCGAGGCCTGACCAGGCTGGAGCGCAGAAAAATCAAGCACGGGGCGGACCTCAATAAGCCGCCGCAAGTCGGCGGGCCCGGGGTCCTGGCCGTTCAACATCGCCTGCCAGGAAAATGAAGCTGGACGCCCCGCCAGAACGCCTTCGATCGTCGTCGACGCCATCGACAAAGGGCGCGCCAAGGCATCGAGCGTAGTCAGCTTGTTTTGTACCCCGATCAGACCGAGCGAGAGCGTGCGGGTGAGGCCACGCAGGCTTGGATCACCTACAAGGGTGCCGACCAGGGGCGCTGCCTGACCCAGCCCTTTGGCGAAGCCGGCGACGTCCTCAGTCGGCTTGTACAACAAGCCGTTGCGGGCAAAGAAGTCACTACCCCCGATGTCATTGACCGAATGAAATAATTGCGGCTGCGCCTTCAATTTGGTGCCCAACTCAGCAGCAGCGCGAGAGGCATATTCTGCAGTGGGGGCGTCAATGACGACTAAAGTAGAACCAAAGTGACCGGGGAAGGCCTTTTCGAATTCGGCTTCGCGCTGACGCCAATCCAGCTCGCGGGAGATCAGCTTGTTGACGTCGGTATTGATTGCAAAATGCCGGGCTGAATAAACTGCCGCGCTCGCTGCCCCGACCAATGCTAACACGATGATTGGCCAAGGGAATCGAGTACAGTTGCCGACGACCGAAGTGACAATTGCCTTTAACATTACGAATCCAGCCTTCCGGACAAAGGGAACTCGCCCCCACTTGCGCTTCCATGCGATATTATCAATGCTTTCCGCGCGGAACTTTTGTTTGTGTCATTGATTGACGCAGACTAAGTGGTTTCGAGGCGGAGCCGGCAAAGTTCATTTTTGGCGACAGAAAATATTCGGTAAGGACTTGCCGAGGGCACAAGCGCCTCCGAGTTAAGTGGGGAAGGTAGCTAAAGCATGACGTCGCCCAATGATGACTTTCTGACAAAATCAACTCCAAGTATCCTCGACTCCATCAAGAGTCCAACCGATTTGCGGCGTATTAATGCTCGGAACCTCCAGCAGGTTGCCGACGAATTGCGCGCCGAGACTATTAACGCGGTCGCCGTTACTGGTGGTCATCTTGGAGCCAGTCTCGGCGTGATCGAGTTGACAGTGGCTCTCCACTACATCTTCGACACACCCAATGACAAATTGATTTGGGACGTCGGCCATCAGGCCTATCCGCACAAGATCCTCACCGGGCGCAGAGATCGAATCCGGACGCTGCGTACGGGCGGCGGTTTGTCCGGCTTCACAAAGCGCTCGGAAAGCGAATACGACTGCTTTGGCGCCGCGCACTCCTCGACGTCGATCTCGGCTGGACTGGGTATGGCGGTCGCTCGCGACCTCGCCGGCCAGACGCACAACGTCATTTGCGTGATCGGCGATGGCGCAATATCGGCCGGTATGGCCTACGAAGCGATGAACAATGCCGGCGCGATGAGCCGGCGCCTTATCGTCATCCTGAATGACAATGAGATGTCGATCGCGCCGCCCGTTGGCGCCATGTCGAACTATCTCACGCGCTTGCTGTCGAGTCCGACCTACATGTCGCTGCGCGACATCGGCAAGCAGGTCGCCAACCGCTTGCCGAAATTTTTCAAGGAGAAGGCTCATCTTGCCGAAGAGCTGGCGCGTGGCTTCGTCACGGGCGGGACGTTGTTCGAAGAGCTTGGATTCTATTACATCGGCATTGTCGATGGGCATGATCTCAATCAGCTGATCCCCGTACTCGAAAATGTGCGCAGCGCAGACAGTGGGCCGTTCCTTGTGCACGTGCGCACGCAGAAGGGAAAAGGCTACGCGCCGGCTGAAGCCTCGCAGGACAGGTATCATGGCGTCGTCAAATTCGACGTCGCAACCGGAAAGCAGCAAAAAGGCGTCTCGAACGCGCCGTCCTATACGAAGGTGTTCGGCGAAAGTCTGGTCAAGGAAGCAAAGAAAGACGACAAGATCGTCGCTATTACGGCCGCCATGCCGGGTGGCACCGGCGTCGACATTTTTGCCAAGGCCTTTCCGGACCGCGCGTTCGACGTTGGAATCGCGGAACAGCATGGCGTCACTTTCGCCGCAGGATTGGCGACACAGGGCTACAAGCCATTTGTTGCCATCTACTCGACATTCCTTCAGCGCGCGTATGACCAGGTCGTCCACGATGTGGCGATCCAGAAGTTGCCGGTGCGGTTCATGATGGATCGTGCGGGCCTGGTTGGTGCCGACGGCCCGACCCACGCCGGATCGTTCGACCTGGCTTATCTTGGCTGCCTGCCTCATTTCGTGATCATGGCGGCGGCCGATGAAGCCGAACTTGTTCACATGATCGCAACAGCTGCCACGATAGACGACCGGCCCTGCGCCGTGCGCTATCCACGGGGCGACGGTGTGGGCGTCACGATGCCCGAGGCCGGGATGCCACTCGAAATCGGCAAGGGCCGCATTATCACGCAAGGCAGCACCGTTGCCCTGCTCTCGCTTGGCACGCGGCTCGCCGAATGTATCAAGGCGGCGGAAATGCTCGCGGCACAGGGCATTTCGGCGACGGTCGCCGATGCACGCTTCGCCAAACCGCTCGACCGCGATCTCATTCTGCGGCTGGCACGCGAACATGAACTGCTCATCACAATCGAGGAAGGCGCTATCGGCGGCTTCGCCGCGCAGGTGATGCAGTTGCTCAGCGACGCCGGCGCGCTCGAACGTCCGGGCTTCAAGATCCGCAACATGATTTTGCCGGATACCTTCATCGATCACGACAGCCCGCCGGCCATGTACGCCAAGGCTGGGCTTGATGCGAACGGCATTGTCAACAAGGTCTTCGACGTGTTCGGATCACGGCATACGCCAGAATTGCAGCCGGCGGAGATCGCATCTCTCGCCGAGCGAGCGCAACGCCGACGGCAGGCTAAGGCAATGAACGGGCATGGTAATGGGGCAGCGGGATGAAGGTTATCCTGGCGAAACCCCGCGGCTTCTGCGCGGGAGTCGTGCGCGCAATCGAAATTGTCGAGCGCGCACTCGATAAATACGGCCCGCCTATCTACGTGCGCCACGAGATTGTTCACAACAAATGGGTGGTCGACGCGCTCAAAGCGCGCGGCGCCGTTTTTGTTGAGGAACTGTCCGAGGTGCCGCCGGACGCGATCACGATCTTCAGCGCGCACGGCGTGGCGAGGAAGGTCCAGGACGAGGCCGCCGAGCGTGGCTTGCGGGTGCTCAACGCCACCTGCCCGCTCGTGTCGAAAGTGCACGCGCAAGGCCGCCACTACCTGCGCAACGGCCGCACGGTCATTTTGATCGGCCACGCGGGCCACCCCGAGGTGGAAGGCACATTGGGGCAAATCCCCGGTCCTGTAATACTCGTCCAGACCGAATCCGACGTGAATGGGCTGGACCTGGCGGAAGACACGCCGATCGCCTACGTGACCCAGACGACGCTCAGCGTCGATGACACCAAGGGGATCATCGCGGCGTTGTTCCGGCGCTTCAAGGATGTGGTCGGACCCGGCACGCAGGACATCTGTTACGCGACACAGAACCGCCAAACTGCGCTGCTGGAGCTGACGAAGCTGGTCGATGTGATATTCGTGGTCGGCGCCAAAAACAGCTCGAATTCGAATCGTCTGCGCGAGATCGGTGTCGATGCGGGCGTTCCGACCCACCTAATCGCCAATGGCAGCGAAATAAGGCCGGAGTGGTTGCATAACGTTGAGGTTGTTGGCATTACAGCGGGCGCCTCGGCGCCCGAAGTCATGGTGCGTGACGTGATCAATGCGTTGCGTGCGGTTGGACCGGTGGAGGTTTGCACCTTACCCGGCCAGGATGAGCATATTGAATTCAGGGTACCGGTCGAATTGCTTGATGTGACCGGATCTCAGCAAATCAGCAAGGATAGTGATCTTGGGCATTCCTCTTCTTCAGAAGCTATTTGTCGGTAGCTATGTTCTCCGTCAGCGTCTGACCGGCCGAAAGCGTTACCCGCTGGTGCTGATGCTTGAACCGTTATTCCGGTGCAACCTGGCTTGCGCCGGCTGCGGGAAGATCGACTATCCGGATCCGATCCTGCACCAGAATATGTCGGTGCAGGATGCCCTCCACGCCGTGGATGAGTGTGGCGCGCCCGTGGTGTCGATCGCCGGCGGCGAACCGCTTCTTCACAAGCAGTTGCCGGAAATCGTTCGCGGCATCGTCGCGCGCAAGAAGTTCGTCTACCTGTGCACCAACGCACTGCTGATGGACAAGAAGCTGTCGCAATATGAGCCGAGCACCTTCTTCACCTGGTCGGTACATCTCGACGGCGACAAGGAGATGCACGATCACTCCGTCTGCCAGCCGGGCACTTACGACCGCGCGGTGACGGCGATCAAGCACGCCAAGGAGCAGGGTTTCCGCGTCAACATCAATTGCACATTGTTCAACACCGCGCAGGCGGACCGCGTCGCTGCCTTCTTTGACACTGTTACCGAGCTAGGCATCGATGGCATCACGGTGTCGCCAGGTTACGCCTATGAGCGTGCACCCGACCAAAAGCACTTCCTCAACCGCGGTAAGACCAAACAGCTCTTCCGCGACGTGTTCAAGCGCGGTCCGGGCAAGACCAAATGGTCGTTCAGCCAATCCAGCCTGTTCCTCGACTTTCTCGCGGGGAACCAGAGCTACCACTGCACGCCGTGGGGGAATCCGACGCGCACAATCTTCGGCTGGCAGAAGCCCTGTTATCTGCTCGGTGAAGGCTACGCGCGCACCTTCAACGAGCTACTGAACGAAACTGATTGGGATGCGTACGGAACCGGCAATTATGAAAAATGCGCGGACTGCATGGTGCATTCCGGCTTTGAAGCCTCCGCAGTCAACGATGCGATCGCACACCCTCTCAAAGCTTTGGCCGTCAGCTTGGGAGGCGTCCGTACCGAAGGCGACATGAAACCTGAGATTCCACTGGACCGCCAAAGGCCCGCCCAATACGTCTTTTCG
>DASYSQ010000210.1:0-2451 GCA_036003145.1 Pseudolabrys sp. | reverse complement strand
ATGTCCGCTATTGGCACTTAGCGGACATTCCAACTGGGCCAGCAAAAGTCCGCTTTCGGGGGCAAAGCGGACATCACCCGCAACCGATGATATGTCCGCTAATGACCCAAAGCGGACACGAGATCGTGCAGTCACGATAGTGAGCGTTCCCTTGTTCTGGATCCCCAAAAACGCATAATCACCGCACAAGTGTAATAAAGGGGGTGGCCTTGTTCCGTGTCGGGTCTCGTTTCGCCAGGCTGTCGTTCGTGGGCTTCGTCGCAACAGCGTTCCTCGGCGGCGCTACAATGATGCCTGCCTTCGCCCAGGAAAAGAAATTGTCAAAAGCCGAGCAGGTTTTGCTCAACCACGCGATCGCTTCCTGCAAGTCGGAGGCGAAGACGAAAAAGGTCAAATTGCTGTCGCGACGGCAATACGTAATCGACTGCGTTCAAGCTCTTAAGGACCGTCCCCAGGTAAACGTGCCGGAGGTGCTGAAGAATCACCCTGATCTGAAAAACCTTCCGTGTAGCTATGGTCCGGTTTGTTAACCGGACTGACGCGCGCACGGTTGTCGGTGCGTTCACGGCAACGCCGGCAATCGCGGATGTCCGCTTTTGGCACTTAGCGGACATCGCCTAGTGCACCGCACATGTCTGTTTTTGACCCAAAGCGGACATTCTGCCTGTGTGCGGTACTGGCCCCGTTCGCTTCTCCCTGCGACCAGGGCCTTTTATTTAGCCATGCAACCATTCATGAATCTATTCCAGCCTCGCAATTTAATTTTTTGTGCCCGAGCCTGCTTTTTGCAGCCAGACCATTTTTTGCGACCCTCTTCTTCCGCGAGCCGCGACTTTTCAGCTCCTCTATCAACGAAGGGCGCGGGCGAAAAAACCGAAGGAGGCGTCTGCGCAAATGCACTGCTGCTAACAAGAACAACGGTAATGGCTAAGACTGCGAGTGCTCTAAACGGTGGCTTCACTGTTCCTCGCAATAGACATTCTGCATACATCCAGTTTCCTCGGGTGTGTACTTTCGGAGACCGGCTATATTGAGCTCTCTGCGCATCAGGTCGACGTCAAGATGATAATCCTTGAGAGCGTTTGAGAGGCAAGTGCTGACGAATTTCCGGCTCGTGGGCCACCTGATCTTCTTGCCCTTCGCCTCCGCCTTGCATGCAACGATCGCCTGTTTTACGGCAGTCTTCTGAAGTTCGGCCGGCGTGAGTTTGACAGCCTTTGCGACGCAATTGCTCACGAAACTGCGGCTCGCGGGCCAACTAATCTTCTTCTCCTTAGCTTCCACCTTACATGCGGCGGTCGCGTCTTTTAGGGCAGCCGTATCAATGTCGGACGTCGTCGCGGCGTCGGCAGGGGTAGACGTGAACGCGGTACCTCCGACAACGACCGTGGCTATGATGCCCGCATATAAAGCCGTCACGAAATGATGCATGACTATCCTCCCTATTGGCGCTTTTTAAGTCGCTTCTTTCGTGGTTACAGTCGAGATTCGGACTGCGACGCCGTACGAGGCAATTGGACTTGGGTCCAACTCGATCTTGCAATCCAGGCGTCGAATAATTTGTTCACGTCCCCAAAGAAGGAGACGAGTATGCCTTCACTCATTCCCGACGCCGCCGCCTTCGAGCGGAGGCTTGCTGGCTTGCCGGTCGTAAAGCATCGAGCGCGCGAAGTTGTATTAACCGCCGGTTCAAAGACTGGCAGGCTGCTTTTCCTCAGGAGTGGCGCTGTGGAGGTCATCAAGGATGGAGAGAAAATCGCCAACGTATCGGCGCCCGGCGCGGTATTCGGCGAACAGGCCGTCCTCTTAGATCAACCCCATACCGCCGATGTGAGGACCCTGGAGCAATCTGAGTTCTATGTCGCCGACGCGCAGGCGATGCTTGCTGGCGATCCAACCGTCGCCCTATACGTGGCGGGGATCCTCGCGCGACGACTCGATGCCGCCAACCGATCGCTCATCGAGCTCAAGCACCAACTCCAAGCTGGCGAGCCTCTCAGCGTGATTGGCAAAACGGTCGAGAAGGTGGAGGAACAGTTAGGCTACAGCGGCGACGCCAGCCTCGTATACGCCGGCTATCCGTTCGATCCTTTTCGGCCCGACAAATCGGTACACTGAAGTGTCGCCGTCATAATCGGTATGAATCGCGCCGCCGTGAACGTCTGGGCTAGCAACACAGCCCTTGGTCGCCAGGGAGAGGAAGCGACCAAGGCTTGGGGGAGACGGGCCAGCTAACCCGCAGATCGATGATCCGACCGCACGATCAGTTAGTAAATGGTGCTGTAATCGTCGTAGTGAGATTGCGGTAGATTGGTCGTGGTGACCATCATGCCGTGGGGATCGAGGGAAACGGTGGATGGGGTTTTGCCAACGGTCGGTTCGACTGACCAGGCGGTGAATGCGACGAGGGCTACGATCGCGATGCCGAACAGGATACGCATGGGTATCTCC
>DASYSQ010000209.1:0-1812 GCA_036003145.1 Pseudolabrys sp. | reverse complement strand
CTCGGCATGTGGATGTTCATGGATGAGACGCAGAAACACGACCATTTGCGCTTCGACTGGTTCGGATTCGTCGCGCTTGCAATCGGCATTGGCTCCCTGCAGTTGCTGCTCGATCGCGGCGAGCAGGTCGGCTGGTTCGATGCAAATGAGATCTGGATCGAGGCAATCGTCTCGATAGCCGGCTTTTACTATTTCTTCGCGCACTCGTTGACCACACCCGAACCGTTTGTGCGGTTCGAGATGTTCAAAGACCGCAACTTCGTCAGCGGGTGTATTTTCATGGTGGTCATCGGCGTCGTGCTGTTTGGCACGATGGCCCTGGTCACACCCTTCATGCAAAACTTGCTGGGCTATCCAATCCAGACGGCCGGCTTCCTGCTCGGCTCGCGCGGCGTCGGCACACTCATCACCATGATGGCGGCACCGCGGCTGATGAAGATGGTGCACCCGCGCTATCTGATTTTGTGCGGTTTGCTCCTTGCCGGCGGCACGCTCTACTACATGACCGGATTTTCGCTCGATGTGACGAAGACAACCATTGTCGTTACCAGCATCATCCAGGGCATCGGGCTGGGCCTGCTGTTCGTGCCGATCTCGACGGTGGCATTTGCCACTTTGCCCGGTCATCTGCGTACCGGCGCGACCGCCATAACCACGCTCACGCGCAATATCGGCTCGTCGATCGGCATATCCATGGTGATCGCAAATCTGACCAGCAAGACCACTGAAATGCACGCGCGTCTGACCGAGCAGGTGACACCATTCAACGACGCACTCCAGATGCCCGATGTGGCCGGAAATCTGAACGTGCACACGGACATGGGCCGCGCGCTGCTCGATGCGATCGTCACGCAGCAGGCGGCGATGCTCGCCTATCTCAACGACTTCAAGCTGCTGATGATTTTGACGTTGGCCGTGATCCCGATGGTCCTGATCATCGGCAATTCACGCCCGACTCCGGGCGCGAAGGTCGAAACAGCGGCGATTGACTAGCCTTTGCGGGAGAACTCCTTCCGCACCATCGCCGTATGTTCGCCGAGCGCGGGGATCGGACCATAAGTGCGTTCCTGGCCTGCGCGTAACGGTGGGGGCGCCGGCATCGTCACGGGCCCGCTCGGCGCGCCGACTGTGATCCGCCGTAAATGTGCATGCTTCGACAATAGCTCCCAGTCATTGACGCGCGCGAACGCAATGTCGGCGGCTTCCAGCTTCTTCATCAGCACATCGACATCGTGGCCGGCGAAATTGGCAGCGACTCTGGCATCGGTTTCTGTCCGGTTCTCGACACGCTTCGGATTGGTGGCGAACCTTGGATCCGAACCCAACGCGGCATCGCCCAGCACCTTCTCCGCCAGGACGCGCCACTCACGATCATTCTGAATGGCAATCAGGATGTCGGCGCCGTCACGGCTCTTGAACACCCCGTAAGGCGCGATCGCCGCGTGTGCGAGGCCGATGCGCTTGAACGGCACGCCGCCTTCGCCGTGCAGCAGCGGCACCGTCATCCATTCCGCCATGGCGTCGAACATGGAGACGGAGATTTCGGCGCCTTCGTTTGTCCTGCCACGCGCAATCAACGCCTCGAGAATGGCTTCGTAGGCATTGAGGCCGGCGGCAACATCGACGATCGACACGCCGACGCGGGCGGGCCCTTCGGGACCGCCCGTCACCGATGACACGCCGGATTCAGCCTGGATCAACAGGTCGTAGGCCTTGCGCTGCGCATAGGGCCCGGCCTCTCCGTAGCCGGAGATCGAACAACAGATCAGCCGCGGGTAATCCTTGCGCAGCCGCGCCGTGGCGAAGCCGAGC
>DASYSQ010000208.1:0-2477 GCA_036003145.1 Pseudolabrys sp. | reverse complement strand
GCTGAAGTTCTTGGCCGGATTTCACCAGCTCGTCGCCGGTGGAGATGACTGCGGCAGTTACAGTGCCGCCAACCATCACCTCTGCGAAACCCTGTGAGGCCAATAAAGCAATCGTCGCTGCGCGGATTCGTTCGCCTCGGGCTAGAATCATCTGTCCTTCCGCCAAATCGCACCCGCGCCGACGGACGAATTCACCAGCTTCGACGTCCACATTCACGTCGATGGCAGTGCCGTGACGCATGACATCCTCCTGCATCACGATCGCATCTGCTCCCTCGGGAAGCGGGGCGCCCGTAAAAATCCGGACCGCTTCGCCATCGCTGACGCGCAGCTTTCGGTCAGGGCCTGCAGGTTGTTCTCCAATCATGCGGACCGGCCTGCCTTTCTGGCATGAGCTCGCCACGACTGCGTAACCGTCCATTGCCGAATTATCGAACGCGGGCAGGGGCAGCCGGGCGAAATAATCTTGCGCTGCAAAGCAATCGAGTGCTTGCGACAGTGCTACGCTTCGTGAAGGCGAGGTGCGGACCGCTTGGAGAACCTGAGTTCGTGCTTCATCTTCGGAAATCATTTCTGTAGGAGCCGCCGTTGGCATCTCGCCTTCGGAAAGGAAGCTAGCAGCTTCCCCTACAAGATTCTATCCTGCGGCTCATCAATCGGCGATTGGCAATGCACAATTCTTCGCGATATTCTCACCGCAAATTTGGTGAGGTGGCTGAGTGGTCGAAAGCAGCGCTTTGCTAAAGCGCCGTAGCCCAAAAGGCTACCGAGGGTTCGAATCCCTCCCTCACCGGTCTTTGGTCCACACGCCAAAGCATCCGAATGAATAACATCTGATCTCCGATGCGCTGTCATCGCGTTACGACGGAGCGCAACGTGATCGAGAGGCATGAGTCGCGTCGCCGATTGAGCTCAAATTTTTCGAAGGCTGAACCTGGCAGTTTCCATAGAAGAGGTGTAAAATTCCAAAGGCGTTTTCCAATGTATTCAGCCAGTGCATGAAATCCGCTTTGCTTGCCGCAATTTTTGGGATCAGCGGGCTGGTTGCAATTTTGCTCGCTGCTCCCGCCGAAGAAAAAACTGCGGCTATTAAAATTCATCCGACTAACGGTTTTCCGGACTATGGGGAGCCGGTAGTACCCCAAATAGAGGACGTGCCACCTCAGGAAGCGATAGTTCCTGAACCTTCGGCTCATTATTATTCAGTCCAGGCGAAGACTGAAAAACCAGCGCCGCGCCGTCACATGCGTGTCGTCCGCACGCGGCCCAACTTTTTCGAGAAATTGGTTGCCGGTTTCATCAAACTCCAAAAACCCCAGGCGCCGAAATCAGTTCATAAACGTTCTCGTACAACCCCGCCGCACGGCTGAGTAACAAACGACTCTCCGCGCACACGCGACTCGTCGATTGCCTTTTTTAACCCTCACATCATTGTGCGACTCATGTTCGATGAGACGCGTGATGTGAATTGAAACGCACGAAGCTCGGCGCCAGTTCAAAAGAGCCGTAAGCCTGCGGCAAACAAAAGGCCCCGCTATGCGCTGATGGCAGATCAAGACTCTGAATCACGCTCTCGTTCGCATTCTGGCACGCTGTGAAACCGTCAGTCGTGTCCGGGGCGATTCATTAGCGCGATGAATAGCAAAACCACGAATAATGGAACGGCCCTGACCCGGATTATCGGCTACGGCCGAGGTGGGATTACAAACTCAGTAACAGCCTGGGCGTCGCTGATTATTTTTTCAGCTTTTTTCCACACAACGGCCTTTGAATCCGCCGTTCCTGGCGCAAAGGCGCGCGCATCTACTGTTTCCTTTGTTACGGGATATGCCAATCTGATCGACAATGTTGAATATGACCTGGCCCCCGAAGCTGTCGATAGAACCTCTGACGGGGGTTACATTGCGTTGGCGCTTACGGGGTCACCAACTGGTGGGGCCAGTTTGGCTCCTGAAGCTGGACGTCGCTGGTGAGCCAGCTTGGCAAAGCGACGTCGGCTGCAACGGGGCACCCGGAGATTATGCCCTTGGCGTTTCGATCCAGCAGTCGACCGATGGAGGCTACATAGTTGGTGGCGCGTTCTCGGGTGCGGAGAATCGTTTCAACGCGCGTTGGTGGAGAAGGTTGATGCAAATGGGACGCCTCTGTGGGCTTTGGCGTATGCCGTCTCGGCGTCCACCTCCATCAACCAGATCAGGCAAACAACCGATGGCGGGTATATCGCTGTTGGAAGTGCCCAAAACGTCGACGGCCTGATTGCGGCTTTGGTTCTTAAACTTGATGCCAATGGAGCAGTGCAGTGGCAGCGAGAACTCGGATCAGGTACTACGGCGGCTTATTTTAACGCAGTCCTTCAAACCTCCGATGGCGGGTACGCGGTGCTCGGAGAGTCTTATGTTACCGGCACTCCCTTACCTGTTACGAGCGTGTTACTCGTAGCATTCGGCGCAGACGGTACCGTGCGATGGCAACAAAAT
>DASYSQ010000207.1:0-2652 GCA_036003145.1 Pseudolabrys sp. | reverse complement strand
CATCCGGTCACATACAGGAACATGCCCTACGAGTTTCCCAACGCCTTTGCTCCGATCGCGCTGACCTCGAGCATCGCCCAGGTGCTGGCCGTGCACCCGTCGGTGCCCGTGAAAACGGTGAAGGAGCTGATCGTGCTTGCGAAGACGAAGCCGGGGCGGCTCAACTTCAGCGCAGGCGGCACGGGCCCGCAGATGACCGGCGAGCTCTTCAACAGCATGGCCGGCACAAAGATCACATTCATCGGATATAAGGGCGGCGCGCCGGCAGCCCTGGCAGTGGCAATGGGCGAAGTGGATGTCACATTCGCCACGATGCCCACCGCGATCGGGTATGTTCGGGCTGGCAAGCTGCGCCCGCTGGGCGTATGCATGGCGAAACGCTCGATCGTGCTGCCTGAGTTGCCGACCGTTGCCGAAGCCGGCGTGCCCGGATACGAGGCGAACAATCTGGTCGGCATGTTGGCGCCGGCCGGCACGCCGCGCGACATCGTCGCGAAGCTGCATCAGGAGATCATGCGCATACTTGCGCTGCCTGAAGTGCGGGATCGCCTTCTCGCCGCAGGCATCGAGCCGGCACCGCTCATGACGCCCGAGCAATTCGCTGACTACCTCCGCTCGGAGGTCGTGAAGTGGGGCAAAGTCATGAAGGCTGCGGGTATCGAGGCGCAGACGTTGTAGGCGCAGCCCCGGGTACGCGAGCCTGCTGAATCCGGTCTGCTACTGGACGCCCGACCAGACCTTGCGATCATGGGGGTGGCCAAACTCAAGGTCGAAATCGATCGAATCTGAGCGACGGATCTTCTTGAGACTTTTTGGGACAGTTCGCGCGAAAAAATGGTCGTACGAAAAAAAGTGGCAGCGTCATGCTAGTGCCCGCGCTTGCCACTTTTTAACGGCTTCAACGACTTTCACCCCTTGGCGCAGTGAAGCACAGCTGATGCGCGGCAGCTAATTGATAATCGAACAAACGTTCGGTTATGCTTGGCCATGTTGAGTGGCGGGCGTCCTTTGGATTTAGCACAAAGACGATAAAACCAAACTGGTGGGCGGCGTTAGCAAATAACTCGTGATAGGTGCCGGTGGATTCCATGCCGATGCGGCTGCCTGCGGGCAGGCTCTTGAGAAAGGCCAGCGACGCGGTGCGCTGATTCGCGAGTGTGCGCGTTGGAAAGCTTCCTACCGAACAGGCCACGACTATGTCGTCCTTGGCAACATCGGCACCGATATTGATTACTTCGGTTGAGGTTTGCATGATGTATCTCCCATGATTAAGATTAAAGATGCTCGGGTGGAACACACCTGCGTTAGCTTACGGTCAAATCGGCGGTCGTAGCCGCTAGACTCCTCATCGACGCTGGGTGGTGTGGGTGGGGGAATTCTTTCGGTGTCTGTCTCTCGGCAAGGAAAGCAGATGCGGCCAGTGGCCCCTCCACCCCGGCTTCTTCACTGTTGCAGAAGAAGGCCGATAACACCAGCACAACCATACAAGCGGCCAGTCCCGGTTACATCTGAATTTCGTGACAAACGGTCATAGCCCCCGCTGTAAAACTCGCCCGCCTGCCGCCCTTGACGTGATTTGGCATAATGAGCTGCTGCAAAGGCGAAAATGAATTCACGCCGCAAATTGGTCATTGCGCTTGGCGCGAGTGCGCTCACGGGGCCGCTTTTTTCTTTGGCGCAGCAGCAGGGTAAGGTCGCGCGGATAGGCTTCTTAACGCGTGCCACCGACGCCGCTGTCTCCGCTCAAATAGATGCATTTCGGCAAAGTCTTCGCGACCTCGGATGGGTCGAAGGAAAGAGCATTCGCATCGAGTACCGCGATGCGGAAGGTCAAGCTGACCGTCTGTCTGGGCTCGCCGCTGAACTCGTCGCCCTCAACGTGGATGTCATCGTCACGGTGGACACGCCGCCCACGCAAGCCGCTAAACAAGCAACCAGTACGATTCCTATTGTTATTGCGGTCTCTGCTGATCCCGTGGGGGCTGGATTGGTCAGCAGTCTGGGACACCCAGGTGGCAATATCACCGGCTTGTCTCTCCTCGCCCCTGAGACAGACCAGAAAAATCTAGAACTTCTGAGGGAGACCCTACCCAAGACTAGGCGAGTGGCAATGATTTTCGACCCGAACAATCGGGGCATGATGCTTAGACTAAACACAATAAAGGCCGCGGCGCTGAAGCTCGCAATAGAGATTCAGTCAATACCGGCACTAAGTCCAAACGAACTTGCCGGCGCGCTGAGGGCGGCCGCCAAGGACCCTCCTGGCGCTCTCATTGTGCTTTCGCCGATATATGCAGCTTATCGGAAGGAGGTCGTGGAATTCGCGACAAAGACGAAAGTGCCGCTGTCTTTTGATACGAGCGGTCTTGCCGGAGAACCTGGTGCCCTCTTGTCCTACGGGGTGGATATCTCGGTGTTATTTCGCAGAGCCGCCACGTTTGTGGATAAGATATTGAAGGGTGCCAAGCCGGCCGATTTGCCGGTCGAGCAGCCGACCAAATTCGAGCTCGTGGTCAACATGAAAACCGCCAAAGCACTCGGCATCAAGTTCCCAAATTCGATCCTGGTGCGCGCCGACAAGGTTATCGAGTAACACCGCGAATGACAGCTATTGAGAAATACGAATGTCTCCTTCGGGTCGAATTGCGTCCG
>DASYSQ010000206.1:0-1731 GCA_036003145.1 Pseudolabrys sp. | reverse complement strand
CCAACTGCTCGCGTACCTCCGCCGGGTTTAATCCCGCCTCGGCGAGGGCGGCGGTAACCGATTGGTCGCTTCTGTGCATGCCGTCTCAGGGTTCGGGCATTTGCATTATATCTGTGCTGTCACGGGGATGCGCGGCAGTAGTATACGCCGCGCTACGCGTTGTTACGCAACCGCTTCGCTGCCAGGACGCCTCTTGGAAATGCGTTTGAATATATACTGTCAACCGATGATCCGAACCCGCATGCGCCTTCTTCTCGCCTGTTTGCTCGTCATGGGCCTGGCGGCAAGTCAGACTCTTGCTCAGGAACCCGACGGCGGAGGCGCTCCGGCCGGCGGCGGAAGGGGAGGTGGGCGCGGTGGCAGAGGCGGCGGCAGAGGCGGCAGGGGCGGTGGCGGCTCCGCGGGGACGCGCGAATTTCTTGGGTTAGGTCCGGCCCCGGATGCCGCTGCGGCTAAGAAAGGTGAACCGCTTTATCAGCAGAATTGCGCGGCCTGCCACGGCGAGAATGCGCGCGGCTCGCAGGGGCCCAATCTGGTCCGTTCCGTTGTGGTCCTTCACGACGAAAAAGATGAAGAGATCGGGCCCATCATCAAGTCTGGCCGTCCGCAGGCAGGCATGCCCGCATTTCCGCAGCTTTCGGCTGACGATATTCACAACATTTCGCAATATCTGAAGCTTCAGGTCGAACTCGCCGCAAACCGCGGCACTTACGGATCCACCTATGGCGACCTGCGCAATAAAGTCACTGGCGATCCTGCGGCGGGCGAGGCGTTTTTCAAAGCGAACTGCACAACCTGTCACTCGGCTACCGGGGATTTAGCGAAAATCGGCTCGAAATTCCAGCAGGCCGCGCAGTTGCAGCAGAGATTCCTCTGGCCCGCCACGCCCGGTCCCACGAAAGCGACGGTTACGGCCGCCTCTGGCGAGAAGGTGTCCGGCACGGTCGCGAAAAACGACGACTTCATCATCTCCCTCTACGACGCCTCCGGTCAGTTTCATGAGTGGCCGCAGAACAAAGTAAAAGTCGAGATCGAAGACAAGCTGAAGGGCCACCGCGCTCTGCTGGCAAAATATTCCAACGCCGACATTCACAACATGACCGCTTATCTGGTGACGCTGAAATGAAGACATCCCGCTTATTGCTCGCCCTATTGCCCATCGCGTTGTGCGCGCAGGGCCTGGATCCAAAGACGCTGCAACTGTTCAAGCAGCCCGCGGGTGTCTGGCCAACCTATAACGGCGATTACTCCGGACGGCGCTTCAGCGATCTCACGCAAATCAACCAGTCCAATGTGGACATGCTGAAGATCGACTGGATCTTCCGCATCAACGGGGTTGGCCCGCAGCGTGGCGTCGGGACGCCAACGATCAAATCCACGCCGCTATTGGTTGACGGCATCCTCTACTTCACGATTCCGGATCACGTCTTCGCCGTCAGCGCCCGCACCGGTGAACAACTCTGGCAATACGATTTTGAAGACAAGGGCGGCCACCTCGTGGGCCAGCGCGGCGTTGCGATGTACGGCAACTGGCTGTACTTCCTCTCGCCAGACGGCTGGTTCATTTCCCTCAATGCCAAGGACGGCAAGGAGCGCTGGCGCAAAAAGATCGCCGACGAAAAACTCCAGTACTTCACCACGATTGCCCCGCTGATCGTAAAGAATCACGTGATCGTCGGCGTCGGCGGAGACGCCATGGACGTGCGCGGCTACCTCGAATCGCGCGACCCG
>DASYSQ010000205.1:0-3471 GCA_036003145.1 Pseudolabrys sp. | reverse complement strand
GCGCGGTAGCCAGTCCGCGCGTTGAAAAATGTATCGTATAGTTGCGGCGGTACCTTAAATTGAAACATGACGCGCTGATTGCCCTTATCCTCCCCACAGTGATCAACACCAAAGAAAAATTGCCCTCGCGCCAGCGAGCGCGCCAACTCCACCGCTATTGAAGATAGGATTTCTTCGAAACCCGGCGCGTCTTCGAGGTAAGCAGCGCGCGCAGCGTCGGCGTCGCAAATCTCAGGGAAGCACCACTCTGATCGCTTAGGCAGGGGCATGTCGTGTCGTGGTGAACTGCTCAATACATGTCATCGATGTTTCTCGTAACAATCACTACCCTTGGCAATCATGCAGCACACATAGCCCCAATCTGCCCGCGACATATTCGTGCTTGCAGCATAGCTACGCGCCATACTCCCGCACTGGCTTAGTCCGCTGGCCCGCCCAAGTCTCACCGCGTCCCCCTTTGGCGGGGCGAAGAAGACGTTGTACTCGGCGGCTTCGATTTGCTTGCAAGTGAATTCTGAATATTCACGGCACTCATCGCCGCAGTTTGCTACGCTGGACGCAACCGCCAGCGTGATGAGAACACGGCCCCACATGTCGTTATGCCCCCCGGCCCTGATGTCCCCGCTCCGCGCGCGGCGCGCAGCACTTTAGCGTTGGCTGGGAGGCTTCCCACCAAGTTGGTACAATCCTTTGCACCACATCCCATATCCGATGTTCTTCGCCATAGAACCATCGTCAATCCCGCCGTCGTCTTTTTCTACCCAATAAAAGTAACCCATACCATTTACCAAGCCGCAAACGGTGTCCATAGAATACGCGCCGTTAGACCGCATCGCCCTTATCGATGGACCAAAGTTTGCATGTCGAGGGGATTTAAGTTGTCGTCGGATAAATGCTTCTGCTTTTTCAGTAACGTTTTTGTCGCTAGGCGATGGCATCCCATTTTTTTTGTTGCTCGCGTCGTAGCAAGAGAGGCGTTCTTTATCTGACTTGACTGCACTGCAGTCGATAGAGGATTGGGCGAACACGGGAGTTGTACAAACCAACCAGCACAGAAGTATCAAGAAAGCACATGGACGGCGATAGGACATTGCATCTCCTTTTCACACTAGCGGTCAGCGGTGTTTGGTGCATCAATTTCGCTTTCCGGTACTGACCAGCCTTCCGCATTTATCACGGGCGAGCCGGACGAGATCGTTCGGGCGAGAGACCCAGTCATCCGAGCAGTCTAAGCTTGTTTTACAAGCGCGCAGAAAGATACCGAAGAGTACGGGTCGATACGGAGTCTGCTTGTAAAACGCTTTGCGAGAGAAATCAGTGCGATAGGTCGAAATGGACCGAATGTCCGCTAATGGCCCAATGCGGACATTCAGACCCATCTCGTATTGGACCTGGGGCCAATCGTCTTCGGGACGTTCCCCAACTATCTTCTTTCACGCCATTCTCATATTCGGCGCTTTTCGCCGCGTCGTGCTTGGCCACACACCGGACCAGTTGGAGGCAAGTCATGCGAACACGGAAAGTTCTATTGGCTACAGCGGCCACCATAGCTTTCCTGCATTGTTCCTTAGCTGCGCAAGCGCAGGTGCCAGCGCCGCCGATATCACCTTCGCCCGGCTGGGTGAGGGCACTGCCTCCGGGCCCGGATACCCGGGTAAAGATCACGGAGGAATACGCAAAGCTTGTCGCTCGCGACGCCTACTTCTGGGCGTGGCCAATGATCAACATCTATAACCGGCGGCAGGCTTTCAAAGACGTCAAAGATTTTGTGATGGCTGGCCCAGTGCCGACCGCACCGCTCAACCGTGTTGCGATGCTGACCGACTACATCAATCCGGACCAGAGACTAGTAGCTTGCCCAAACCAAGATGTCGTCTATGGCGCCGGATCAATTGCGCTCGACGTTTCACCAGTCGTGATCCAAGTGCCTGATTTCGGCAATCGCTTCTGGGTCTATCAGGTGGTCGACCTGCGGACGGATGGCGTGGTCCAACTCGGCAAAATGTACGGGACTACGCCCGGCTTTTACCTGTTGGTCGGACCCAACTGGCAGGGCGACGTACCCAAAGGCATCACCAAAGTGTTCCGCTCTTCGACGAACACCGGCTTCGTCGCGCCACGCATCTTCCAGGATGACACTCCGGAAGACAAGAAAGCCATCCAAGGCGTGCTCACGCAGGTCATGATTTACCCGCTGTCCGAATACGACGGCACAGTGAAAAGCCATGACTGGAACAAGATACCCAAGGTCGCTGCTGCAGCGAGCGGTGAAGCAGAGACGAGATGGGTCTTTCCGGACAAATTCTTCGATGAGCTTCCGGCCGTTCTTGCTGACGCCCCTCCACTACCCGGCGAAGAGGCGCGCTACGCGCAGATACGCGCTGTTCTTGATGCGATGAAATCCAATCCAGCGCTCAAACTGGCGATGATCAAGGCGGCGCAGGAGGTGGAAGACCAAATTGTCACGCCGCTGCTCCAGTTCCGAAACTACGGCGAACAGCTTCCGCATAATTGGAGCACAATATCGAACGAGGCCGCCTTCGGCACCGACTACTTCACGCGCACTGCAGTGGCTAGATCCAACATCCTCGTCAATTCTCCAAACGAGACCAAATACTACTACCAAGACCTGGACGCGACCGGTGCCCGGCTCAACGGCGCAAAACGCTACACCGTGACTTTCCCCAAGGATCAGACTCCACCGGTCAATGGCTTCTGGTCGTTGACGCTTTATAACGAACATCACTTCTTCGCTAATAACGACCTCAAACGCTACTCGCTTGGCACCAAGAACAGAGATCTGAAATACAACCCGGACGGATCGCTGAGCATTTATGTCCAGGCCGATCCCCCAGCCGACGCGTTGCGTGCTAACTGGCTACCCGCGCCGAAGAACGCAGATTTCTCGCTCTTTGTCCGAGCCTACTGGCCGAAGGCCGCGGTTCTCGACGGCGTATGGACGCCACCGGGCGTGCAGCGGACGGAAGGCACCGTTGGCCGTCAGTGAATAAGCGATGAATGGCCCGATGTCCGCTAATGGCACTAAGCGGACATGCCGAGTTGCATGCACATGTCTGCTTTCGAGGGCAAAGCGGACATCGCTTCCGTCGCGCAAAGTGTCTCCTTCACACCCGAAAGCGGACATGCGCACAGCACTAAGCGATGCAACGGCTTTTTTTGCTTTTCAATTTGGAAGCGCACCACGCCAGCCGACGTAACGGCTCATCTGAATATAATCCTTCGTTGGCGCACCAGTTATGCGTTTTCGGGCACCAGTCAATTTTGGTACAGTCCTATTTTGCAATAAGCCAATGAAAAATATATGCAATCTGGTCGGAGTGGCAGGATTTGAACCTGCGACCCCCACGTCCCGAACGTGGTGCGCTACCAGACTGCGCTACACTCCGACTGAAGGCCGGTCTTATAACCCCGGCGTCCCTAAACGCAAGCTTGAGAGAGGCAATGGCCGCC
>DASYSQ010000204.1:0-4218 GCA_036003145.1 Pseudolabrys sp. | reverse complement strand
ACTGCTGACATCATTGCGCCGCTTCAACTTGGCTTGCGACGTCGTTCCACTCGTCGCCTTTTTCGACCTGAAGGGAATTGAGCAATGAAATTCAGCAAGCGGTCATTTGCCATCGTCCCCCTCCTCTTTACGGTGCTTTTGTTGTCGAGCGTTGACACACTCAATGCGCGCGACGCCGGTCTTGAATCTTTCGCGGCGGCTCCGACAGCCAAACAGAAATGCCTGAACACCTGTCGCGCGCGCTATCACGACTGTCGCAATCTCAAGCAGTTGCCAAAGGCCGAGTGTCGAGGCATTTACCAGGACTGCACCCGATACACGTGTACTGGCAAAGGGCCAGGATAACCGATCGATGCTGTCGGCGACGCAGCCGAACACCTGGTCCATCGTCATTCAAGCTTGGTTCGTCATCCTGGCCACTCTCTTCGGAATTGGCGTGCTGACCATGGATCGGTACGACGTGTGGCGCGTACTGCTCCCGATCGCGATCGGCTGGTATCTCCTGGGCGCGCTTCTGCTCGGTTACAGGGGAGAACACCTGTGACGCCGTAGCGTCTCGCGGCGAGCGGGTTCGCCACCGCGTCCACGTTGTCATTAGGGATTGCCATGAAACTCAAGCTGCTGCTTGTGGCGGCGACTTTGGCCGCGTGCACCACGGTTTCGAACGCGGCCGACGAAAAGGCGCTGCTGGGGCGCATCATGTGGTCTGCGTTCGAGTGTTCAGCTTTTGCAGAACTATCGGAATATAAAAGCGAACAGGAACGATTGTATCTCGTCGGCCAAAACGCGGGTCGCGCCTTCCTTGAAGCGATGAAAGCCGGACAGATATCGGAACAGGCCGCCAAAGACGACGTACCCATTAACGTGCTGCAGCGGCTTGAAGGTCCAAGCAACGAGTTCGTCATCAACAAAATTTACGCGGCCGCCACAGGCAACGCACATGATGACATCGTAAAGAAAAAGAGGAGCAGTTGGGGACCCACCCAAAAACAAGACGCGCGGTTCGCTTACACCTATCACAACTGTGTTTTGATCAGGTGAGATCCAAATTCAGATACTTTCGACGATGACGACCTC
Organism: Pseudolabrys sp.; assembly: GCA_036003145.1. Taxonomy (GTDB): domain Bacteria; phylum Pseudomonadota; class Alphaproteobacteria; order Rhizobiales; family Xanthobacteraceae; genus Pseudolabrys. The sequence continues at coordinate 3,141 of DASYSQ010000204.1, read as the reverse complement.
CAGCTCACTCACGCCGTCCTTCTTGCGGTGCGCCGCGGCCTCAAGGTACTCGGGCGATTCGTGGCAAGCGACCGCATTTTCAAAGCTCGGGAACTCGATCACGATGAAGCGGTGGAATTTCTCGGGGCCCTCAAGGATCTTGAACTTGCCGCCGCGCGCCAGGAACTTGCCGCCGAATTTCCCGATGATCGCCGATGCCAGATCGGCGTACTTCCTGTATTGCTCGGGGTCGTTGACCTTCGAGCGCGCGACCCAATAGGCGACCATCTCATCCTCCATGCCAACCGTGAGCGCCCTCGCTAGACTAGGGCTAAAGCGCATTCTTGCTGCGAGGTTCGCAATTGTCTCGCGCGAACAGTTCGGCACATGCCAAACTGTTTTCGATTGATAGGCTTCCGGTATCAGCGATAGGGTTAAGGATGGTCGCGGCGGCAAATCTGGTGGAAGTGGCCGCTCTCGTGGGCGATACCGCGCGGGCGACGATGCTTAACGCCCTTATGGGCGGCCAGTCGCTGACGGCCACCGAGCTTGCCTATTGCGCCAATGTCTCTCGCTCGACGGCGAGCGGCCACCTAAGCAAGCTGGTTGCCGCGCGGCTTTTGACTGTCACTCACAAGCGCCGCTTCAGCTATTATCGGATCGCATCCCCTTTGGTCGCGACAATGCTGGAGAGCATCAAGGTCGTCGCCGCCATAGAGGTGCCACCCCGCCGTCAGCCGCGGTCAGCAAACGACGATGCACTCCGTTTTGCCCGAAGTTGCTACGATCACCTGGCTGGCCAGGTAGGAGTCGCGGTTACCGATGCACTTGTGGCCATGGGGCACATCATACTCACCGATGAAGGTGGTGAGGTCACGTCTTCGGGCGGGCGTTTCCTTTCCGCGTTCGGCGCTGATCTGAGGCCGCGGACTCGGCGGATTTTCTGCCAGCCTTGTCTCGACTGGAGCGAGCGTCGTTATCACCTCAAGGGACTCGTCGGAGCTCGGATACTGGATCGTCTATTGGAACTCGAATGGCTCAAATGTGTGTCGGGCAGCCGTGCACTCCAACTAACGTCGTCTGGAAGGGCGGGCTTGTCCGAAATCTTCCAGATCGAGTTCAACAACGAGGGTGTGCCAACCGGTCGACTATGCGACCCACGACGGCTAACAGCTTAGGCTGAGCGAAGCATCATCTCGCGCAAATGCTGCAGGTCACCGTTTGGCAGGTGTGTGGCCGACTTCATCGTGGTCTAACGCCGAGAAAGGTTGCTGTTTTGCTTGCAGTCCGAAGTGAAGCGTTTGGCCCATCGCGACATTTCGCAGCGACACAACAATTCGGTCGCTTTCGGAGCAAAGCGGACATCCAGCGTGCCGCCCTTACCGAACCGGATTTATGAGTACGCGCCCTAGCAAGCCCGATGCACACGTCGAAGGAAAAAGTTATGGCTTGTCGACTCGCTATTGCCTTCGCGGCCGCCGCTATCGGCATATCGTGCATTGCTGCTGCCGAGGCCTCGGCAACTTGCAAGTTCAAAGCCATGAAAGACTTCATCGTTATCGTTGACGTCGGACATTCAGACAAGGATTCGGGTCAAATTAGTGCGCGGGGTATAAAAGAATACGATCTCAATCTGAAATTGGCAGGGCGGATTGTAGAAGAACTTGTCAACAGAGGTTTTGTTTCCACGCAGATGATCGTGACGTCGGGTCCGAATACTCACGCAAGCCGGCTGCAACGATCGAAGCGTGCCAATGACCTGGGGGCGGACTTGTTTATTTCCGTCCACCATGATGGCGCAAGAAATGAAACCCTCATGCCATGGCAGCATGATGGAAAAACGCATTGGTTCTTGGACAAGTTCGAAGGTTTTTCTCTCTGGGTGTCGCAGAAAAATAACAAGTATGAGGAGAGCCTGACATTCGCCAAAACCCTCGCCGATCGACTGATGGAAAGTGGCCTCAAATTTACGACCCACCATGACGAACTGGCCAATACCGCTAAATATGGACGAATCGCCCCGCTCGTGGACCGGGAGCGAGGAATTTATGATGCCTCTGATCATATCGCGGTGCTGTATGAATCACATATGCCGGCTGTGCTTGTTGAGGCCGGAATGATCGTCAATCGCGCTGAAGAGCAAGTGCTCTCGTCGGCAACGGGCAGAGCAACTGTCGCCAGAGCGGTCGCCACGGCAGTGCAGCGATTTTGCGCCGGGCGAGCTTGAATCACGCCCAGGACCTCAACATCAGCCGCCAGCCAGCGCGTCTGCTGTCGAAGGTGAACGGACCTGCGGACATGGCGGAACTGCCGCTCGTGGCCCGGTGCATTGATTGCACCAACGAGCAGATTCGCTATCATGGAGCGCATGCTTAGTCTTGAGTTTCACGACGTAGATGCTGCACGCTGGGGAGATTTCGAGCGCTTGTTCGAGAGCCGGGGCGGACCAAAAAACTGCTGGTGCATGGTGTGGAGAGCCGGTGCCAAAACCACTAAGGGTCCGGATCGGAAAGCTGCAATACAGCAGTATGTCTGCGATGACATGCCAATCGGGTTGCTCGGCTATTCCGAAGGTGAGCCCGTTGCATGGTGCTCGATCGCCCCGAGGCCAACATACCGTGACCTTGGCGGTCCGAACGACGCTGTCGAACGTCCTGAACAGGTATGGTCGTTGGTCTGCTTTTTCATTCGTCGAGAGTTGCGCGGACAGGGACTGACGAAACAAGTCATCGAAGCAGCGGTGCAGCGCGCCGAGAAGCGTGGAGCGACCGTTGTTGAAGCGTATCCCGTTGATCCAGGCTCGCCCAGCTATCGTTTTATGGGATACGTACAGACGTTTATAGCAGCAGGATTTCGTGAGGTCGGCCGAGCAGGAACGCGTCGGCATGTTATGCGACGGGAATTGTGCCGATAGCTTCGTCGCTTTATGACACATTCCTGAAATGTCGCCGGTGGTGAGTGATGGCTGCTTACGCTTCTAAAGGGGGCGAGTTGGTCGAAGGCAGGTTATGAGTTCACGCCCTAGTGCGGTGGATTTGAAGTTCCTATCATTATAGCCGCGCGTTTGTGTAGGAACTTCAAATCCAAAAACCGCACTAGAATCATAGATTGCTAGTGTCCCTTTGATTCCGAAGTTCGCAAGCGAGCGCGCCGCATAATGAT
>DASYSQ010000203.1:0-20929 GCA_036003145.1 Pseudolabrys sp. | reverse complement strand
TCATCGATGCCGGCATGTCCGGTCTTGTGCATGGCGCGAGTGAAGAAGCGCGAATAGAGCAGATGCAAGATCGCGTGCTCGATGCCGCCGATGTACTGGTCGACGGGAAGCCATTCATCCACGATCTTGCGATCGGTTGGTGCGGTCTTGATCCACGGATCGGTGAAACGAGCGAAATACCACGACGAGTCGACAAAAGTATCCATTGTGTCGGTCTCGCGCCGTGCCGATCCGGAGCACGTCGGACATTTGACGTTCTTCCATGTCGGGTGGCGATCGAGAGGATTACCCGGGGTTTCGAATGTCACATCCTCGGGCAAAGTCACCGGCAAGTCCTTTTCCGGCACCGGGACTACGCCACATTTCTCGCAATGGATGATCGGGATCGGGCAACCCCAGTAGCGCTGGCGTGAAATACCCCAGTCGCGCAGGCGATAATTGACCTGCCGCTGTCCGACAGGACTGTTGCCCCGCGTTTCCTTCTCCAGGCGCCTCGCGACTTCTTCCTTGGCCTCTTCGATGGTCTTGCCGTCGAGAAAACGCGAATTGATCATACGGCCTTCACCGTCATAGGCGACGTCAGTAATGACGAACGTTTTCGGATCCTGCCCTGGCGGGCAGACCACCGGGATGTTGCCGAGGCCGTATTTGTTCACAAAGTCGAGGTCGCGCTGGTCGTGCGCCGGACAGCCGAAAATGGCGCCCGTGCCGTAGTCCATCAAAATGAAATTCGCTACATAGACAGGCAGCTTCCAGGTCGCATCGAATGGATGCACCGCCTTGATGCCGGTGTCGAAGCCGAGTTTTTCGGCCGTGTCGATTTCCGCCTGGGCGGTTCCCATGCGGTGGCATTGCTCGATGAAGGCGGCGAGCTTCGGGTTTTTTGCCGCCGCGGACTGTGCCAGCGGATGATCAGGCGACAGCGCCATGAACTTGGCACCGAACAAGGTGTCCGGCCGCGTGGTGAAAATTTCCAGTTCGCTCTCTTTGTTCGGTGTGGTTGCGGGATCGAGCGCAAAACGCAGCAGCAGACCGTCCGAACGCCCGATCCAGTTCTTTTGCATCAGGCGGACTTTGTCAGGCCAACGATCGAGCGTGTCGAGCGATTCGAGCAAATCTTCCGAGTAGTCGCTGATCTTGAAGAACCACTGGGTTAGCTCGCGCTGTTCGACTTCGGCACCCGAGCGCCAGCCGCGACCGTCGATGACCTGTTCGTTGGCGAGCACTGTTTGATCGACCGGATCCCAGTTCACTTTCGATTGCTTGCGCTCGACCAGTCCCGCCTTGAGAAAATCGAGAAACATCTTTTGCTGATGCTTGTAGTAGGCGGGGTCGCACGTCGCGATCTCGCGCGCCCAATCGAGCGACAGCCCCATCGACTGAAGCTGCTTTTTCATCGCCGCGATGTTGTCGTAGGTCCAGGCTTTGGGGTGCACCTTGCGGTCAATGGCCGCATTCTCTGCCGGCATGCCGAAGGCATCCCAACCCATTGGATGCAGCACGGCACAACCCATGGCCCGTTTGAAGCGCGCAACCACATCGCCCATCGTATAGTTGCGCACGTGACCCATATGAATGCGCCCCGATGGGTAGGGGAACATCTCAAGCACGTAATATTTCGGCCGGGGGTCGTCGTTTTTGGTCGCGAAGATGCTCCGCTCGGCCCACGCTCTTTGCCAGCGGATCTCTGCCTCTCGGGCGTTGTAACGCTCGTTTTTAGTCGAATCGGCGGTCATTTGCGCGTCTTGGTATGGCGCGCGGAACAGACACGAAAGAGGCCGGAGGGTCAACCGGTGGACAACAATTCGCGTTAAAAATCAGAGAGGAGCAAGCCGCTGCCGGAGCGGGCCAGCCCGTCAATGGGCCCAATTTCTGGCGAACGGGATCGCGCTGCGCTCCCTGGTCAGCCGGGCTTGAGCGCGCGGCGCACCGCGTCCAATAACGCCGCAGCGTCATAAGGCTTTTCAACGACCGGCGCTTGCGGAAATTGTTTGGCATGCAGGTCGTCAACGCGCATGCCGGTGAGGAAAACGAACGGCGTCCCTTTCGCCGCCAGCTGGGCCGCAACGCCGAGGCTATTCCGGTCCGGTCCGCTTATTTTCACGTCGAGCACGGCAATATCGAAATCCGGATTGGCTCGCAGTAATGCGAGCGCTTCGGCCACGGTGGCCACGCAGGCCACGTGCGCCGCACCGGCGAATTCGAGTGTCTGCTGGATATCGAGCGCGATCAGGAATTCGTCGTCCAGGACGAGACAGCGCTTGCCGATAAGCAAAGTATTCGATTCGGCCAAGGATTGGTCTCCGATGGAACTTTTCCTTGTCCTACGAATTGAGAATGACAGCATTTAAAAAAGACATAGGCCGCGCAAATTCATCTTCGTGAGGCCGCGCTTCCTTGGCCTTGCGCCAAAGGCGCACCCTTGAACCGGCGAATGAGCAGCCATGATTGTCGGAAACGGACGGCCAAACGGCAATGTCACGCCTTGCGATCGATGTCCGCTGCGCAAGCGGGCGAGCCTTCGCGAATTTTCTGCTGAAGAACTGACATTCGTGAAAACCTTGAAGACCGACGAGCTCCGAATTGACGCTGGCGCAAGTTTTCTACGCGAGGGCGCGCGCAGTGAATATCTTTACACTGTGCTCAGCGGGTGGGCCTTTCGCTACAAGATGCTCGACGACGGTCGCCGGCAGATTCTCAACTATGCGCTGCCCGCTGACATGCTCGGGCTGCAGGGCGCGCTGATGAACGAAATGGAGCACTCAGTTGAAGCGCTCACGCCGGTGGTGCTGTGCGTATTCCCGCGCGGCAAGCTATGGGACCTTTACAGTCGCCTGCCGTCGTTGGCCTTCGACATCACGTGGCTCGCGGCGCGCGAGGAGCAGCTCGTCGACGAACATCTGGTCAGTCTCGGCCGTCGTACCGCGCTCGAGCGTGCCGCCTATCTGCTGTTGCATCTTTTCGTGCGTGCGGAGGAGTCCGGGCTGGTCAGCAACGGCACCATTCAGTTTCCCTTCACCCAGCAGCATCTCGCCGACACCCTGGGAATGTCGCTGGTGCACACCAACAAGACGCTCAAGCGCCTATTCATGAGCAAGGCGGTTCGCTGGAAAGACCGCGTCTTTGAAATGGTCGACCGTGCGGCGCTGGCCGGCATGGCCGGCAGCGACGTTGGCAAGGCTCGTCCGCGGCCCTTCATTTGAAGTGGCGGCGCACGAAGCGGTGCGATATAGCCAGCGCATGGCCGCTGTCGCTGCAAACAGCCTCGAGCATGTTCGTACGGAAATCGCCCGGGCGTGCCGCGATGCGCAGCGCGACATCGCGGAAGTGACCTTGATTGCGGTGTCGAAGACTTTCGGACCGGATGCCATTGAGCCTGTGATCGCCGCCAGCCAGTGCGTGTTCGGTGAGAATCGTGTGCAGGAAGCGAAGGCGAAATGGCCGCCTCTGCTTTCGAAACATCCGGGCATCGACCTGCATCTCATTGGACCGTTGCAGTCGAACAAGACGAAAGAGGCGGTGGCGCTGTTCAAGGCGATCCACTCTGTCGATCGACCGAGCCTGTGCGAGGCCTTGGCCAAGGAAATCAGCACACAAGGGCGTCAACCGACTCTTTTCGTCGAGATCAATACCGGCGCAGAGCCGCAGAAAGCCGGCATACTGCCGCAAGCCGCCGATGCGTTCCTTGCGACCTGTCGCGATCAATACAGGCTAGGGATATCCGGCCTCATGTGCATTCCACCGCTCGATGAAGCGCCAGGCCCGCATTTCGCGCTTACAGCCAAGATTGCGAAGCGTAACGGCCTCAAGCTTCTCTCGATGGGGATGAGCGCGGACTTCTCCACAGCGATTGCGCTGGGCGCGACTCACATCCGCGTTGGCAGCGCGATTTTCGGAGAGCGGGCGAAGTAGCATCACTACGGCGCCATACCTTATTCAACGACAATTCTGGTGCGCGGACCAAGACGAGAAAGCATTCGGCGAAGCGTGTTGAGTTCAAGGGCGACGCATCCTGCGGTCGGAGCGAATCCTTGCCGCGCCGCGTGGATGAACACCGCGCTGCCGCGGCCAGCGACGCGCGGCCGCGTATTGTGGTCAATCTCGATGATAAAATCATAAAGATTATCCGTGCGCGCCAGCCGATCGGCATTTGCATTCGCTGGCACCTTGATCGGTCGATTATAATGGCGATCGGTCGGGTCTTCGCACCAACCGTCCGCTGAGGTTATCCGTTGTGTCGGAAGGGATGTCGTTGGTCGCGGATGCCTGTCGGCACGCCACCAAAGCCGCCTGAGCCGGAAACGGCCCCGCGGTGTACCGCCGTCGCCTTCGCGTTTGTTCGCCTTGATTCCGCCACGCCCGAGCGCCACTGGCAGGGCCAGCATTCCTGCCATGAGCCAGCCACGGCTTGTGTCACCCGGCTTGCGCCGTATTGTAATTCGGGACAAGGATCGTTTCTGCATCGATGTATTCTTGCCCCGTTCGGCTCTAAATATCAGTTCCTGCTTGCTCTTTTAGCTCTGAATGTTCTATTTCGCGACTGTAACAAGGGGCGCGCTGGCGTCCTTTGAAGGGGCCTTTGGACGATGGCCAATAAACGCACAATCCTGATTGTCGACGACGACGCCGAATTGCGCGAGGCGCTGGTCGAGCAATTGGCGCTGCATGAGGAATTCGATGCTGTGTCAGCCGACAGCGGCACGAAGGGCGTTCAGGCGGCCAAGAACGGACAAGTAGACCTGGTGATCATGGACGTCGGGCTGCCGGACGTCGATGGGCGCGAGGCGGTCCGCATCCTGCGCAAGAACGGCTTCAAGGCACCAATCATCATGTTGACGGGCCATGACACCGATTCCGATACGATTCTCGGACTCGAATCCGGCGCAAACGACTACATCACAAAGCCATTTCGCTTCGCGGTGTTGCTCGCACGGATTCGCGCGCAACTCAGGCAGCACGAAGCGAGCGAAGACGCCGTATTCGCCATCGGTCCCTACACGTTCAGACCAAGTTCGAAGCTGTTGCTCAGCCCGAAGGGGAGCAAGGTTCGTCTGACCGAAAAGGAAACAGCGATCCTGCGTTATCTCTATCGCGCCGGGCAAAAGCCGGTTTCGCGCGAGACCTTGTTGCAGGAAGTATGGGGTTACAATTCCGGCGTCACCACGCATACGCTGGAAACGCATATTTATCGCCTGAGGCAAAAAGTTGAAAAGGACGCCACCGCGCCCGCGATTTTGGTGACTGAAGCCGGCGGGTATAAGCTGGTGCCGTGAAATCATTACAGGCCTTACGTTCTGCTCATTTCCAGCCAGGCGGGAATCCAGGGCTCAAGCGGGATGCAATTCCGGGTCACCGCTTCAGCGGAGACGGTCAGTGAAATGTAATGTGTCCGCATAAACACGACTGGCGATAACGATGGGTCTCGACGACGATATCGCCTTCTTCGAGCAGATCCCGTATCTGGCGGCGCTCGGCAAGCAGGCCCTGCGGATTCTGGCGATCGGCGCCGAAACACGACATCTTCAAAGTGGTGCGGTGCTATTCTATGCCGGCGAACTTGCCGACGGTGGCTATGTCATTCAGGAAGGCTCGCTGCTGCTGGAGCCCGGTACTTTGCCGGAAGGCAATGAAGTCACCGTCGGTCCTGGCACGCTGGTTGGTGAGTTGGCGTTGTTGACCAATACAGTTTGCCAGGCAACGGCGATCGCCAAAGAACCGACGGTCGTCGTGCGCATACCGCGCAACCTGTTCCGCAAGATGCTGGAAGGTTATCCCGGCGCGGCGGAGACGTTGCGCAAAAGCATGACAGAGCGCTTGCAAGCCTGGTCGAAGGAACTTGCAGACGTAAAGAGCGCTCTGGAGCCAGACGAAAAGCGCTGAGCACAGGCAGCCGAGCGAATCAGAGTTCGATCGTGGCCGTCACCGGTACGTGGTCGGAGGGACGCTTGGCGCCACGGTAATCCTTGGCAATCCTGATCGCCGAGACGCGGTCCGCAAGCGCGTCCGAAGTCCAGACATGGTCGAGCCTGCGACCGCGGTCGGCATTGCGCCAATTGTCCATCGCGCGGTAGCTCCACCAAGTATAAAGCTTTTCCGGCTCCGGCGTGTGTATACGCATGCAATCGACCCAGCCCCCCGACCTTTGAGCGGCAATGAGTTTCTCGCACTCGACGGGAGTGTGAGAGACTACCTTGATCATCTGTCTGTGGCTCCAGACATCATGCTCGAGCGGCGCCACGTTGAGATCACCGACGAGGATAGCGCGTTGTGACTTGTCCGGCCGCAAGCCGGCGTGCTCGCGCATTTCATCGAGAAAGGCAAGTTTGTGCCCGAATTTCGGATTGATTTGCGGATTCGGTTCGTCACCGCCGGCGGGGACATAGAAGTTATGCAAGGTGATCTGATCCTGCAGTTTTGCACGTTCGCCCAACACAACCGAGATATGCCGGCAATCGGACTTGCCGCAAAAGCTTTGGATATCGACATGTTCGAACGGCACGCGCGAGAGCACGGCGACGCCATGATAGCCTTTCTGGCCGTTGAGTGCGGCGTGCTCATAGCCGAGTCGCTTGAAGCGTTTCATCGGAAAAGCGTCGTCGGGGCACTTGGTTTCCTGCAGGCACAGCACGTCCGGCCGTGTGCTCTTTAAAAACTTCGCGACCAGATCGATACGCAGGCGAACCGAATTGATGTTCCAGGTGGTGACCGTAAGAGACATGGCGCAATCTATGATGCAATGCGTTGAGTTGCCATCGTCAGGTCCGGGCTTGTCCCGGCCATCCACGTCTTAATTCGAACGGGAAGCTCTAAAAACGTGAATGCCCGGCACATAGGTGTGCGAAAGCACGCCGTCCTTCGGACGCCTGTGGCCGGGCACATGACGAGTACCGAAGTTGGGGTCTTCAGTTGCGATAGCGCGTGTAGTCGATCTTGAACAACGCAGGGTCCGGGCGCTTGCTGGAGTCGAGGTTGTACACGGCAACCGTGGTGTCATAGCCCTGTGGATCAGTCACCGTCCATTGCTTGAGCTGCATATCCTTGGCGCTGAACATGATCATCAGCCGGCTCGTGCCGACAATTCCGTTTTTTTCCTCGGCAACAACGGTGACGAAGACATCGTCGGCATAAACCGCGATCAAGTGCGTATCCTTGGCCAAATCGACGCGGTCGGCGAGCAGAAAGCGCAACGGCGTTTGCGACAACGGATAGACGTCCTGGGTCGCGAGGCGCCGGTCGCGCACCACCACCGACGATCCGTCTGCGATCAGTTCTATGGGACTCGGATCATCATATTCGAAGCGCACCCGGCCAGGCTTCGAGATAAAAAAATCGCCCTGTGTGCGGCTGCCGTCGGGACCGACCTGAATAAATTTCCCGGTCAGCGCCTGCACGCCCGAGAGGTAGCCGTTCACCCGATCGACGATCGCGCGCTGCTCAGCGCTCAGCGTGCCTGATGAGGAGCTGGGCTTGCCGAGCAAGGCGGCGAAAGGATTGCCGACCGGATTGGGCGATTGGATCACCTGTGCCTGGGGCGGAATCGCAGGTTTGGCCGCCGGAGTGATGACCGACCCCGCGGCGTTCGGCTGACTTTGCGGTGTCGTCGGTCGTGCGGACGGGAGGGGAACCTGGGCGGCTGCCGGAACAGCGAGGCCGGCAAACAGCGCGGCAAAGGCCAGTTGGTGCCAGGTTCGCCTCTGTGGGTATACCGCCATTCCGTTCTCCGCCTCAGCCCCCGTGGTATCTCGATAGTCGTATAGGGGCCGGCTGTGGCGATTTCGCGACGCACACACACTGAAGCCGAATCCGGCTTAATGGCGAACCAAGCGATTCTCAATAGCGATCGTCGGCGGGATTTTCGGGGATCAGGATCTCGCGCTTGCCCGCATGATTCGGCTGGCCGACAATGCCTTCCTCTTCCATACGCTCCATAATGGTGGCGGCGCGGTTGTAGCCGATCTGAAGCCGGCGCTGGATGTAAGAAGTCGAAGCCTTGCGGTCACGTTTCACGATGGCAACCGCCTGTTGATAGATGTCGCCGCCCTCGGCCAGCCCCATCCCGGTCGAATCGAACAGGGCACCGTCTTCGCCTTCCTCATCGCCACCGGCGGTCACTTCTTCAAGATATTCAGGTGTGCCTTGTGACTTCAGGTGCCGCACCACCTTCTCAACCTCTTCGTCCGACACGAAGGGGCCATGCACGCGGCTGATGCGACCGCCCCCCGCCATGTATAGCATGTCGCCCTGGCCGAGCAGTTGCTCGGCGCCCTGTTCGCCGAGAATGGTGCGACTGTCGATCTTGGAGGTGACCTGGAACGAGATGCGGGTCGGGAAATTCGCCTTGATCGTGCCGGTGATCACGTCCACTGACGGACGTTGTGTCGCCAGAATAACGTGAATGCCGGCAGCTCGAGCCATTTGCGCCAGGCGTTGGATGGCACCTTCAATATCTTTGCCGGCGACCATCATCAGATCGGCCATCTCGTCAACGATCACGACCAGCAATGGCAGCGGTTCAAGCTCAAGATCTTCCTTCTCGTAGATCGCCTGGCCACTCTCCTTGTCGTAACCGGTATGGACCGTGCGGGTAAGGGTCTCGCCTTTTGTCTTCGCTTCGGCCACACGCGCGTTGTAGCCTTCGATATTGCGCACGCCGAGCTTCGACATCTTCTTGTAGCGGCCTTCCATCTCGCGCACGGCCCATTTGAGCGCGACCACCGCCTTCTTTGGATCGGTGACGACCGGCGTGAGCAGATGCGGGATGCCATCATAAACGGAAAGCTCGAGCATCTTGGGATCGACCATGATCAGGCGGCACTGATCCGGGGTTAGGCGGTAGACCAACGACAGGATCATGGTGTTAATTGCGACCGACTTGCCGGAGCCGGTGGTGCCAGCGATCAACAAATGCGGCATGCGCGACAGATCGACGATGACCGATTCACCGCCGATCGTCTTGCCGAGGCACAGTGGCAATTTGGCCGCGCTCTCGTTGTAGTCCATGCCGGTGAGCAATTCGCGCAAGTAAACTTTCTCACGTGTCGGGTTAGGCAACTCGATGCCGATCGCATTGCGGCCCGATACGACCGCGACGCGCGCCGAGACCGCGCTCATGGAACGGGCGATGTCGTCAGCAAGCCCGATCACGCGAGAGGATTTGATGCCGGGAGCCGGTTCAAGCTCGTAGAGCGTGACCACCGGACCAGGACGCGCGTTTATGATTTCCCCGCGCACTCCGAAGTCCTGCAACACGCTTTCCAATGCCACGGCATTGCCATCGATGATGTCGCGCGACAGAGTGGTGCGCTCGCTGGCGCGCGGCGCGGCCAGGAGGTTGAGAGAGGGAAGCGTGTAGCCGCTTCCGGAGCGACGTGCCGGCGATCGTGATGTGGTACGCCGGCGCGGCGCCGAGTCCTCCTCAATGTCATCTTCGTATTCGCCGACTGCGTGTCCGTCACCGTCGAAGCGCGGCTCCAGGCGCGGACCTCGCGCCGGGGCCATCGACATGCGCGCGCGTGACTCGCCCCGGATCATCCGGCCGATCCGGGCTTTCCAGCTCAAAAGCGCGTGCACAATCATGCCGAGCCAGGCTGAACCTCGATCTTCGTCCCTCTCGTCTTCGTCGGTCTCATCGTCTTCATCAATCTCACGCGCCACCGATTTTCTGGCGCGGTGCGGCGCCTTGGCGGCCATCGCCAGGGTCACCGCGGTGGCCAGACCGAATACGATGCACAAAATCAGCCGCGCGAGGCCTGCGATATGCCCCCCGACGATCATCGCCGGCATTCGAAGGAGCGCGTCTCCCGCAACGCCGCCAAGACCGGTCGGGAGAGGCCATGAGCCGACGTGCGGCAGTGTGGAAGCAAAGGCGGCGCCAAGGAAGGTAGCAACAATCCACAGCAGGCTGCGCCATTTCTCGCCGACCGGCTTGTGCGAGATCAACCGCCAGCCGAGCAAAGCTTCGGGAATCAAAAGCAGGATGGCTGCAAGGCCGAGCAGCTGCATAGCCAGATCGGAGAAAATAGCTCCGGGAAAACCAAGCACATTGTGTATTGGTTTTTGAGTGGCGTGGCTGAGCGAAGGGTCCTGCACCGACCAGGTCGCGAGTGCGAGCGCGCCGAGCAGCGCAAGGGCTATCAGCGCGAGGCCGGCAAGTTCGCTTAGGCGTCGCCTGATGATGTCGCGAAAGTGTTCCGAGACGAACGAGATAATGTCGAGGCTGCGATCTGTTGCTCGCATGCGCTAAGCCTTTTTTCGTTTGCGCATAATCTTTTCCGAAAACCGGTTTCCACTTTTCGGGATCATGCGCTAACCGAGCACTGCGACAAGGCGATGCAGTGCTTCCGCCGTGGCCGCCTTGTCCTGCACCATGGCGACGCGGATGTAGTCCGCGCCTGGATTGCTGCCATCGGTCTGGTTGCGCGCGAGGTATCGTCCGGGCACCACGCGCACGCCAGCTTCGGCCCACAATCGTTTGGTTACGGCCTCACTGCCGCCCTGCTTCGAAACGTCCAGCCAAAGAAAGAATCCGCCGTCCGGGCGCTCATATCCGTAACGGTCCCCGATGATCTGATCGGCAAGATCGAACTTGGCGGAGTAAAGCGTGCGATTCTCCAGCACATGCGCCTCATCACCGTAAGCGGCAATCGCCACGTATTGCGCCGGCGTCGGCACTTGCGGTGCTGCCACATTGCGCAATTCAAGATATGAACCGAGGAAGCGCCGGTCGCCTGCGGCAAATCCCACGCGCAGACCCGGGAGGTTCGAACGTTTGGAAAGTGAGTGGAATACCACGACGTTGGCGAAATCGGGTCCGGAAGCTTCCAACATGCCGGGAGGCGCATGCTCGCTGTAGATCTCGCAATAGCATTCATCGGCGAACACCAGGAAACCGAACCGGCGTGCCAGCGCCGCAAGCTTGTCCAGATAGGCGCGATCGGCGACTGCACCCTGCGGGTTCGAAGGCGAGGCGATGTAGCAAGCGACGGTGCGGGCGAGCAGCGCGTCATCGAGAACGTCGAGATCGGGGAGGAATCGGCTTTTGCGCGTCGCGGGCAGATAAACTGGTTCGCAGTCGGCTGCGAGCGCGCCGGCAGCATAGGCTGCATAAAACGGATTGGGGATCAGCATCACCGGCTTGCCGGCGCGGGGCGCAACCCAGCGCCGGGCGGCGATGGCAGCAAGAAACAAACCTTCGCGCGTGCCGTTAAGCACGAGCACTTCGTGCTCCGGATCGATCGGCCGGTTCAGTTTGTAGCGGTGACCAAGCCACTCGGCGACGGCGCGGCGAAACGGCTCGATCCCCTTGTTGGCAGGGTAACGGCCAAAATCCGCAACATGCGCGGCCAGCGTCGGCCCGACGAAAGACGGCACCGGATGCTGTGGCTCGCCGACCGACAGATTAATGGGTGGCTTGCCCGGTTCGATGCCGGCAATCAGTTCGGTCAACCGCACAAAAGGCGACCGGGAGTCGACTGCCGGAGCAGTAGAAGAGGCAGGCTCGCGCTGGGCGGTCGTCATGGGCATGCGTTGACACGGCGGGCTTGGCCCGCGGCACAGGGGTTTCCACACAATAAAGAGGGCGAGGTTAAGACCCGATTAACCATCGGAAATTCACCGGGCTTGCCCGTAAGCTACTGAAAAACCTTGGAAAAGAGAGAGGCCCCGGTCCTTGCGAACCGGGGCCTCGACGGAAGGGACAGTGCCGGGTTTCCGCCCCTACCGCTAGGGCAGCACGACTCCGTTACTGCACAACCTCGCCATGCAGCGCGAGATCGAGGCCTTCGCGCTCCACCTCGTCGGAGACGCGCAGGCCGATGATCGCATCGATGATCTTGAGCAGGATCAGCGAAACGATCGCGTCGTAGGCGATGACGATCACGATGCCTTTGACCTGGCTCATCATCTGAGCGGCGTTGCCCTCGATGAGGCCGGACGTGCCGCCGTATTCCGAGATTGCGAATACGCCGGTGAGCAGCGCACCCACGATCCCGCCAACGCCGTGCACACCGAAGCAGTCCAGTGCATCGTCAGCGCCAAGCATACGCTTGAGACCAGAAACGCCCCAATAGCAGAACACGCCAGCTGCTACGCCGATGGCCATCGAGCCCACCGGGCCGACGAAGCCCGATGCTGGTGTAATGGCAACCAGTCCGGCGACCGCACCTGAACAGATACCGATCACGGTGGGTTTGCCACGGATCATCCACTCGACGATCATCCAGGTGAATGCGGCAACCGCAGTCGCGATTTGCGTCACGGTCATCGCCATGCCTGCCTGCATTCCTGCAGTGACGGCGGAGCCGGCATTGAAGCCGAACCAGCCGACCCACAGCAGCGATGCTCCGATGAAGGTGAGCACCATATTATGGGGCGGGCCCATGTCCTTGCGCTTGCCAAGGCAGATTGCGCACATCAGGCCCGCAACACCGGCATTGATATGAACTACCGTTCCGCCGGCGAAATCGAGCACCTTGAAGGCGGCGTCGGAGTTGCCGTTGGACATGAAGCCGTCTGAGCCCCAGACCCAATGCGCGATCGGCGCATAGACCAGGATTGCCCAAAGGCCGATGAACCATAGCATGGCCGAGAACTTCATGCGTTCCGCGAAGGCGCCGGCGATGAGCGCCGGCGTGATGATGGCGAAAGTCATCTGGAAGCAGAGATAGACGGACTCAGGAATGGTCACCGCCAGGCCGTTCGGCGTTCCAATGCCCGTCGAGATATCGCTCAGAATACCTTGCAGGAATGCACGACTTGTTCCGCCGATGAATGCCGAGCCTGGCGTGAAAGCGAGGCTGTAGGTGATCACCGCATAAACGATCGTGACGAGACAGGTGACCGCAAAGCTCGTCATCACCGTGTCGCCCACGTTCTTCTTGCGCACCATTCCGCCATAGAACAGGCCAAGGCCCGGAATGGTCATCATCAGCACCAACGCGACCGATGTCAGCATCCATGCCGTGTCGCCCGAATTGGGCGTGCACTTCTCGAGCACGGCTTTCTTTGGGTCGGGATCGTTGGCGCATGCCGGCGGCGGAGCCGCGGGTGCCGGCGGTGCGGCAGTAGCCGCGGGAGCCTGTGCCTGCGCGTAACTGGCGTCATAGGTTGCCACGCTCAGGAAGAGGCCGAGCAAAATCCCGAAGGCGAGAGCCAAGAGCCCCGCACGGGACGATTTCTTCAACGTCATGGTTTTTACTCCTGTCCGTATTGTTTGCGGTGCGGGTTACTAGAGCGCCGCGGCATCGGTCTCGCCGGTGCGGATGCGCACGGCGTTTTCCAGATTGAAGACGAAGATTTTTCCGTCGCCGATCTGACCGGTCTTGGCGGCGCCGGTGATGGCCCCGATGACCTTGTCGACTTGCTTGGTGTCCACCGCCACTTCGATTTTTATCTTCGGCAGGAAGCTCACCGCATATTCCGCCCCACGGTAGATTTCCGTGTGGCCCTTTTGACGCCCGTACCCTTTGACCTCGGTAACTGTCAGTCCTTGCACGCCGATTGAGGTCAGAGCGTCACGGACCTCGTCGAGCTTGAAAGGTTTGATAATGGCCATGACGATTTTCATGGATTCGATCCCCGCTTGTGCCCGTTTTGTACATTCACGCAGTGCGGGCGGGTTCACTGAGCCGGACCCACGAAGCTTGCCTCGCAGGCATGGCCGGGGAGATAGAATCAAACACCGTGCCAGATGCCCGGCGTCGATCTAAATCATTGATTGTGCGTGTGTATTACGGTGGATAACTGATCGGCTGAAAGGTGGAGAAATCGCGCCGATTAAAGACGCGCCAGTGGTGAACGGGCCTGCTTAAAAATTAGTCAGATGCCTTGTGGCGAAATTTCCGCGCCGGCCGGACGACCAGCGCGGAAACCGCCGTTCACTATTGAATCGCCTCGCCATGCAAGCTCACGTCGAGGCCGATGACCTCGTCTTCGTGGCGGACGCGCAACGGCACGAGCATGCTGATCACTTTAAGAATGATGAAGGTCAGGCCACCTGACCACACCAGCGTAACGACGATGCCGTAGAGCTGCGCGAGCACCTGCTGCGGATTGCCCTCGAGCAGGCCGGGAACTCCGCCAGGCAGTTCCGGACTCGCAGAGAGCGCGCCGACCGCAAACACACCTGCAAGCAAGGTGCCGGTAAACCCGCCGATGCCATGCACGCCGAACACGTCGAGCGAGTCGTCATAGCCGATTTTGAGCTTGAGCCAGGTGCAAGCCCAGAAACAAACTGAACCGGCGACGATTCCGATGAGCACGCCTTGCATCGGCAACACGAAGCCCGACGCCGGAGTGATCGTGCCGAGTCCGGCCACGGCGCCCGAGATCATTCCAAGAACCGACGGTTTCCCGCGCGTCCACCATTCCAGTGCCATCCAGGTGAAGGCGCCGGCGCTCGCAGCGAGGTGCGTTGAGACAATCGCCATGGCCGCGCGCGAGTTGGCGCCGAGCGCCGAGCCACCGTTGAAGCCGAACCATCCGACCCACAACAGACCGGTGCCGATCACCGCGAGCGTGAGATCGTATGGGGCGAGATTCTCGCTGCCATAACCGCGCCGGGCACCTAACACGTAGGCTGCAACCAGGCCCGCGACTCCGGCATTCAGGTGCACCACTGTGCCGCCCGCAAAATCAATCAAGCCATAGCTGCCGAGGAACCCGCCGCCCCAGACCCAATGCGCGATCGGCACATAGACCAGCAGCAGCCAGAAAACGCAGAAAAGCAGAAACGCGGAGAAGCGCAGACGATCGGCAACCGACCCGGCGACAAGCGCAACGGTGATGATTGCGAATGTCATCTGGTAGATCATGAACAGACTCTCGGGGATCGTTTTCGCCAATGGCGAAATCGCATCGAGCGTCACATCCTTAAGAAAGATGCGGTCGAGCGTCCCGATGAACGCGCCGTCGCCGGTGAAGGCGAGGCTGTAGCCAACGACGGCCCAGAGGATGGAAATCAGAAAAGTCGCGGCAAGACTTTGCGCCATCGTGGCGAGCACGTTTTTCTTGCGCACCATGCCGGCATAGAACAGTGCGAGGCCCGGTATCGTCATCATCAGCACCAGGCCGGTCGCCCCGATCATCCAGGCGGTGTCGCCCGCGTCGATCTTGGAGCTTTGCGCAAAAGCCGGCGACGTCACCACCAGCATCGCCATCACCGGAGCCAGACGCAGGTACGCCCGTGTCATGTCATCATCTCCAATTTGATCTGGATTTTTCTACAGCGCGTCGACGTCGGTCTCGCCGGTGCGGATGCGCAGGGCCTGTTCAATTGAGGTGACGAAGATTTTCCCGTCGCCGATTTGTCCGGTGCGCGCGGCGACAGTAAGCGCCTCCATGACCTTGTCGACTTGCTCGCTGGCGACTGCCACCTCAAGGCGCAGTTTGGGAAGAAAATTCACGACATATTCGGCGCCACGATAGATCTCCGTGTGGCCCTTCTGCCGCCCGTAGCCTTTGACCTCGGCCACGGTCATGCCGTGGATGCCGATACGGGTCAGGGCCTCGCGCACTTCGTCGAGTTTGAAGGGCTTAATGACAGCGATGACCAGCTTCATGGCTTCCTCCCCCTGGTGCGCTTGCGTCACGCAGCTCTGGTTGCGCGTCATTGGACGGACACCGCATCGCGCTTTCGGCGGCATACGCATTGAAAACCCGTCCCGGGTTCGCCCGGCACGGGGTTGGTTTCGTAAGCTAGCGGCAGCGAGCCTAAAAATTAAGCTGGTTTCGTGCTGTGCCCACAGGCAGCACGCCACATTTCCGGGCAAAATAGGTCAGTGATACTGACTCATCGACCTTGATTTGGCGCTGCAAGCCCGAGGTCGGCGATTGCGGCGGGCAGGACGGTGCGCGCCTGTCGCACCGTCATGCCGGGCCTGACACGAGGGTCATAAAGGAGTGTCAGCAAGGATCGGTCATAGACAGAGAGATAACCGACCATGCGTTTCTGATTGAGCGTGGTCCAGGGATTGTGCTGATCGTGGTTCGAAAGACCGAATGCGTGCAGCAGCTCATGATAGGCGCAGTCGAGGAATACATCGTCGCCCTTGTCGACGATGATGAAAGAAACCGAATGCACGATTCTTCCGTCTGCGGTCGACTTGACGCTGGTCATGCATTGCGGATCAGTGCGCGCGACAAAGGCCCTCGCGATCTTATCGCCGAAGGCGGCCTGTAGCGCCGATTGAAAATCCTTCTCATCAATCAAACGCAATTCAATTTCTGCCGGGCCAGTTGATGGTGCAAGGCTCAGCGCCAGGCTTGGGACGGCGCGCGCATATTCTGCAATGACGCGTGACATCGCATCGCTGCGGTCGACGGTGCCGCCGCCGATCACCCGCGCCCTGATCGGGCGGTCAAATCGGCGAATGCCGAGCGGACGGGCGCCGATGCGCAGATCGGAGCCGAAGGCAAGCGCGAGAAAACCGCGCTCGAGTTCTGCGACACTAAAGCGGGTGTATTGCGGCGGCGCGCCTTCGAAAGAACCAGGTGGCGCAGACTGCTTGCCCGATGCGCCGAGCGCGGCCGTCGTGATTGAAAGCAGAACAGGATAAGCCGCGAGCAATCGCTTCATTGTAGCTTCAGGTCTCTCGTCGCTGCCGCACCAGGCCTTCTTGGGCAACCGAGGCAACAAGCGTTCCGTCGCGTTTAAATATAAGTCCGCGCGCATAGCCGCGCGAGCCGTGCAAACTCGGCGAATCCTGCGCGTAAAGCAGCCAATCATCGGCGCGGAACGGCCGGTGAAGCCACAGCGCATGATCAAGGCTGGCAGCCATGAACTCCTTTTCAAACAGAGTGCGTCCGTGCGGGGCGAGCGCCGTGTCGAGCAGCATCATATCGGAGGCGTAGGCCAGGACGCATTGATGAATCGCAGGGAGATCGGGCAATTTTCCGGTGGTGCGAATCCAAATGTTGAATTGTCCGCCGGGAATTTTCTTGCCGAGATAACGCTCGAATTCCACCGGCCGCAGCTCGATCGGGCGTTCGCGCTCGTAGTAACGCCGGACCGGATCCGGCATCATCGGCAATAATTTCTCACGCATATCGGCGTCGCTCGGAAGGTTTTCCGGCGGCGGTACATCCGGCATTTTGGCCTGATGGTCGAGGCCGGGTTCGTCAGTGTGGAACGACACCAGCATTGAAAAAATCGGATGCCCGTGCTGACGGGCCGTAACGCGCCGCGTGGTAAAGCTCTTGCCATCGCGCATGCGGTCGACGTCGTAGATGATCGGTACTTTGGGGTCGCCCGGCAGAAGGAAATAGGCGTGCAGGGAATGTGGCGGGCGGACCTCGACCGTGCGCACCGCAGCCACCAAAGCCTGCCCGATAACCTGGCCGCCAAAGACACGCTGCCAGCCAACTTGCGGCGAACGGCCGCGGAAAAGGTTCACTTCCAGCGGTTCGAGATCGAGGATGTTGAGCAGATCCTGCACTGCAGAAGACATGAGGGACGCCCGCAATAGGTCAAAGTCTGACCTCAACCTGCTATGCTGCATCCGGATTTACAAGGAATGTCCATGAACAAGGCCCGATCCTCACGTCAGCGAACCGAAGTCGCCGTCGGCGGAGCCGGCTTTGCCGGTCTCGCTCTCGCGATCGCGCTGCGCCAGGCGTTGGGCGACCCGTTCGCGGTGGCCGTAATCGATCCCACGCTGGCGCACGCCCAGTCGAAGGACCCGCGCGCCTCGGCAATCGCTGCGGCCGCGCGCCGCCTCTTTGAGGCGATTGACGTGTGGGATGCGGTTGCACCTAACGCCCAGCCAATCCTCGACATGGTGGTCACCGATTCAAAGCTCGACGATGCGGTGCGGCCGACGTTTCTGACCTTCGGCGGCGACGTGGAGGAAGGCGAGCCATTTGCCCATATGGTTGAAAACCGGCATCTCGTGGATGCATTGGCGACAAAGGCAAGAGACCTCGGCGTCGATCTGCGTGCCGGCGCGGTGGCCGGCTTTGAAAATGCAGGCAACGTCGTCGATGTTTCACTCGCGGATGGGGAGGTGATTTCCGCCCGTTTGCTGGTGGGAGCCGACGGGGCGCATTCCCTGATCCGCGAGCAGGCGGGCATCGCCACCCACGGATGGAGCTACGATCAGTCTGCGATCGTTACGACGGTAGCGCACGAGCGCGAGCATACTGGGCGCGCAGACGAACATTTTCTTCCCGCTGGTCCGTTTGCAATCCTGCCGCTCACCGGAAAACGTTGTTCGATCGTGTGGACCGAAAATACACGCGAAGCCCAGCGCATCGTCGCGCTGCCCGATGACGAGTTTCACAAAGAGCTCGAAAAACGCTTCGGCTTGCAGCTTGGTGAGCTGAAGGTCATCGGCCCGCGGCGCGCCTTCCCCCTCGGCTTGTTTACTGCACGTACATTTATCGGTGAACGGCTGGCATTGATCGGCGACGCGGCGCACATCATCCATCCGATTGCCGGACAGGGCCTGAACATGGGCCTGCGCGACGTCGCCGCGCTGGCCGAAGCGATCGCCGACGCGGCACGGCTCGGCCTCGATCCGGGGGGACCGGACGTTCTCGAGCGCTATCAGCGCTGGCGCCGTTTCGACACCATGACGATGGGCATCGCCACCGACGGCCTGAACCGCCTGTTCTCAAATCACTCGGATGTGCTGCGGCTTGCGCGTGACATTGGCCTTGGATTGGTCGAACGAATGCCCGCGCTCAAGCGCATGTTCATTCGCGAGGCGGCCGGGTTCACAGGTGACGTGCCGAAGCTGCTGAAGGGCGAGGCTCTTTAGTTTTTCCGAAAAAACTCACATCAGCAATCGCCGGACGATCGCGTCGATGTGGACACGCGCGCAATCGATCATCGGAAAGCCGGCATTGCTCTCCGTGAATATCATTGCGAGATCGGTCCCGGCGATCAACACAGCCTCGGCGCGATCGCGCGCAACGAATGTTTGCGCGAGCTTCCGCAACTCTTCCGTTTGCGCGTCGGATCCGCGACCCGCAACAAAATCCGTATAGAGCCGGTGGATCGTGTCGATCTCGCCCGCGTCGGGCATGACAGTGTCGAAGCCATCGAGGCAGCCAAACATGCGCGTTTCGATCGTGAAACGGGTGCCGAGCAGCGCCACCCGCTTCAAGCCTCGCGCACGTACGGCCTGCGGCACTTCGGTGAGCATGTTGACAAATGGCAGCGGTGATATGCCGGTGAGCTGAGTGGCGCAGATGTGCGGCGTTGCGGCGACAATGGCGCTGAGTTCGGCGCCGCCCGCCGCCATGTTTGCAATCAGGCCGGCGAAATAGCGCGCAAGGCCGTCGAAATCCTTTGCGGTCACGGTGGCGTAGACGTGCTGATAGTCGGCATGAGCAATCAGCATGCGCGGCACGCGGTCGTGCTTTTCGAGCGCGGCGATCAGCTCGCGGTAATAATGGACAGTTGCACCTGGCCCAAGTCCGCCGATCAGACCGAGACAGCGCGCTTCATGGCCCATCGATAGCTCACGACAGTGGAACGCTGGCGACGTGATCCTGGAACGCCTTGCGTTTGGCGATCAGCTCATACCAGCGATCGAGGTTCGGCATCGACGGGCGCTCGGGTACGAGCTGCACAAAGCGATAGCACATGATTCCAACCGGAATGTCCCCATACGAAAATGACGGACCCGCGACGTATTGCGTCCTGCTCAGTTGCGCGTCGAGCATTATCATCGCGTCGGTGGTTTTCTCCTTCGAGGTCTTGATGGCCGCCATGTCGCGCTTTTCTGGCGGCGTACGGATCAGCCCCCAAAATGCGTGAAAGATCGCAGGTCCCACCACGGACAATTGCCAATCCATCCACTGGCTGGCGAGCGCGCGCTGTTTTGGATCCTTCGGTTCAAGCGCGCCGCTCCTGTCGTGCTTGCCGGCGAGATAGCGCACGACCGAGTTCGATTCCCACAGGAGGAAACCGTCTTCTTCCTCGAGCGTTGGCACGAGGCCGTTTGGGTTCATGGCGAGATACGCTGGCTCCTTGTTCTTGCCGAACGCGCCGCCAACATCAATGCGTTGATGTTCAAGATTGAGCTCGCCGACCGCCCACATCGCCTTCTGCACGTTGGACGACGTTTTGCGGCCCCAGATTTTAATCATTTCCACTTGTCTCCCTGATCCCGTTCAGCAGCTTTTACTCTGTCATGGCAGGGCTTGTCCCGACCATCCCGGCAAGCGAGGCACGACCGCGCCAGCCAAGCGAGATCGCCGGGACGAGCCCGGCGATGACATATTAATATGCATGATCGTACCAATTGCCTCACTCCAACCGGCGCGCTTCCTCGGGCAGCATGATCGGTATGCCGTCCCGGATCGGATAGGCAAGCTTGGCCTTGCGAGAGATCAACTCCTGCCGGTCGGCATCGTATTCAAGCGGGCCCTTGGTGAGGGGACAGACGAGGATTTCCAGCAGTTTCGGATCGATACTGTCGGGGGGCCGTTCGACCGGCGGATCGGTGGACATGGAGAAGCTCCGGCGATTACGCCGGCGTTATAGCATGCCGCGGCCCCTTGCACTCCTTGTCATCCCGGGCGGCCGGGCTTTTACGAGGAAGACCGGGGATCCATAACCACCGGACGATCGATGGGCTGCGGCGCGTGGGTCCGCGCCTCCACGAGGACGGCAAGAAGGAAGAGTTACTGCAACTGCGGCTCGCCTTCAGTGTTTTTCTTGGCGAGTTCGATCTCGGTAATTGCGATCAGGATTTCCGCGCGCGTCTTGAGATCCGGTGCCTCGAGGAGCGCCTGCTTTTCCGCCGTGCCATAGGGCGACATCATCGATAGTGCATTGACCAGGGCCTCGTTCGGCGCATTCTCGATGCCTTCCCAATCGGCCTTCAGGTCGTTGGCTTTGAGAAAATCTGTCAGCGCAACGAGCAGCGCGGGGCGATCAACGGCATTTTCGCCCTTGCGCGCAGTAAAATCGTCGGCGAATGGC
>DASYSQ010000202.1:0-29487 GCA_036003145.1 Pseudolabrys sp. | reverse complement strand
GCCGCGCGGTAATCTCGCCCATGATAGCAACCGCGATCTCCGCTGGCGATACGGCGCTAATGTCGAGACCGATCGGCGCATGGATTCTCGCAACATCGGTCTCGCTCAAGCCTGCCTGCTTCAGCCTCTCGACGCGCTTCGCATGGGTTTTTTTGGAGCCGAGAGCGCCGATATAAAAACAATCGCGCGCGAGTGCGTGCTTGAGCGCAGGATCGTCAATTTTCGGATCGTGCGTGAGCGCGACAAACGCCGTGTAGTGGTCTATGCCGAGCGGCGGCAACGCCACGTCCGGCCACTCGGCGATCACCTTCACATCAGGAAACCGTTCGATCGAGGCAAACGCCGTTCGCGGGTCGACAATGATCACGTCATAGCCAAGCAGTTGGCCGATCGGGGCCAGCGTCTGGCTGATATGGACCGCACCAGTGATGACCAGTCGCGGCGACGGCACGTAGACGGTCAGGAAGGAGCGCCCTTGCGGTGTCTCTTCCATGCCGCTTTTGGCCATGCGCAGGCGCTTTGCCAAAGCATCTTTCAAAGGATCCTTAGCCACATCCGCGGCCTTCACCAGCCGCTGCGCGCCGCTGGCCACGTCAGTGACGAGAACCGTCGCGCGGCGCGCCGTGCGCTCGGTGTTGAGAGCGTGCAGGACATCGAGATTCACTCAGCTCACCTTTTCGACGTAGACGCGGATGGTCCCGCCACAGGACAGGCCCACTTTCCAGGCGGTTTCATCGGCGACACCGAATTCCAGCATCTTCGGCTTGCCGCTGTCGATCACATCGATCGCTTCCGTGACGACCGCACCTTCGACGCAACCGCCGGAAACCGACCCCAGGAAGTTGCCTTCGTTGTCGATCACCAGGTTGGAGCCCACCGGCCGTGGTGCCGATCCCCATGTCTCGACGACGGTCGCGAGTGCTACGCCGCGACCGGATTTGCGCCACTCTTCGGCGGCTTTGAGGATATCTTCATCGCGTGCCAACATGAAACTCTCCGTCAAGCGACGTTCTTTAACATCTGTTTCGGATCATAACCTTTGGCCGGTGCGCCTGACAGTGCGCGCACCAGTTCGGCCATGGACTCCAGATTGTGAATCGGACGCAATTCGTCAACATGCGGAAGCATGGTTTGCACGCCCTTGGCGCGGGCTTCGAAGGCGTGAAAACGAAGCAGCGGATTGAGCCATATCAGCCGCCGGCATGACCGATGAAGCCTGTCGATCTCGAAGGCGAGCGTATCGTCGGCGTCCCGCTCGAGCCCATCGGTGATCAACAGCACGACTGCCCCCTGTGTGAGGACCCGGCGCGCCCATTGTTTGTTAAACGCACGCAGGGACGCGGCGATACGGGTGCCGCCCGACCAGTCAGCCACATTGGCCGAACAGGCGGCGAGCGCCTCATCCGGGTCGCGCTGGCGGACAGCGCGGGTAACATTGGTCAGCCTCGTGCCGAAGAGAAAAGTCGTCACACGCTTGCGTGCGTCAGTCACCGCGTGCAGGAAGTGCAGAAAAAGCCGCGTGTATTCACTCATCGAGCCCGAGATATCCAGAAGCGCCACAATCGGCGGCTCTTTTACGCGCGGGCCCAGATATTTCAGGTCGATCACCGCACCGCCGGCCTTCATGCTGGCGCGAAGGGTGCGGCGAATATCGATGAGATGGCCGTGCCGGCTGGGGGCAAGCCGGCGTGTACGCACTTCGTCCAGCGGCAACGCCAGACGCGCGATGGCGTCTTTCGCTGCAGCAATCTCCGCTGCAGTCATCTGCGCGAAGTCTTTCTTTCGTAGCAATTCCTGATCCGAAACAGTCAGTCTTGCGTCAATTTCCACATCGGATTTGGCCTGCTCACGCTCGTTGAGTCCGGAAAACAGCGCCTCCTGAATGCGCTGTGCGCCCGGTGGAGGCGCTTTGGGCTCGCCCGGCATGGTTTCCGGCAGCATCGACGCGACCATTTTTTCGATGTATCCGCGCTTGCGAAAGAAGATTCGAAACGCCTGATCGAACAACCCCGTATGCTCATGCCGCTTCACGAACACGGCGTGCAGCGTCCAGTAGAAATCGTCGCGCATGCCGACGTGGGCGACGCTCAGTGCCTCAAGTGCATCGAGCACCGCGCCCGGACCGACAGGAATGCCGGCCGCTCGCAGCGCGCGCGCAAAGTAGAGAATGTTTTCGGCGAGGCGGCCTTCGGACGCGGCCATGCAATCACTCCGCTGCCCTTAGCTCCGACCTCACCTCGTCAAGCAGCGCCTTCACCTTGGTGCCGTCGAGCCGGGTGATATCGTCCTGATATTTGAGCAGTACACCGAGCGTGTCCGACACGGTCGCCGGATCGAGCGCGACGACGTCAAGTTCGGTGAGCGCGCTCGCCCAATCAAGTGTTTCAGCCACGCCAGGTGACTTGAACAGATCTTCCTTGCGCAGCGCCTGCACGAAGGCGACCACCTGCTCGGACAGTTTTTTGGCAATGCCCGGTACCTTGGCCCGAAGAATCTTGAGTTCCCGCTCGGCATTTGGGTAGCCAACCCAGTGATAGAGGCAACGCCGCTTGAGCGCGTCGTGCACTTCACGGGTGCGATTGGACGTGACAACAACGATCGGCGGATGCGCCGCTTTCACGGTGCCAAGTTCAGGCACGGTGATCTGGAAATCGGCGAGCACTTCCAGAAGAAATGCCTCGAAAGCTTCATCGGTACGGTCGATCTCGTCGATCAACAGGACCGGCGGTCCCGCGGGATCGGGCTCGAGGGCTTGCAAAAGCGGTCGTTTGATCAAAAAGCGATCGGAGAACACGTCGTGTTCGATCCGCGCGCGATCACCCTCGCCTTCAGCTTCCGCGAGACGAATGGCGATCATTTGGGCACCGTAGTTCCACTCGTAAACCGCCGCGGAAACGTCGAGACCCTCGTAGCATTGCAACCGGATCAGGCGGCGTCCAAGCGTCGTGGCCAGCACTTTCGCGATTTCGGTCTTGCCGACCCCCGCCTCACCCTCGACAAACATCGGCCGGCCCATGCGCAATGCAAGGTAAAGCACTGTCGCCAGCGAGCGGTCGGCGATGTAGTCGGCCTTGGCCAGCAGATCGAGGGTGGAATCGATCGAATTCGGAAGGGTCTTGTCTGTCATGCGGGGAGTTTATCCTACCACGCGTGTGTCCTGCTCGATATAATAGCGCCTTAACGGATTGAAAGCCTTGCGAAATTAGCTCGTATGGCCCGTTGAAAGTCCGAACAGTAAGCGGCCGAGCCGGGCACCGGCGACGCAAGCCCCTGAAAACCCGCGATCTCAGAGTAGCAGGGGATCCATGCCAAACGTGAGACTCGCTCCCCCGGATCCTCGCCCCAAGGGTTGGCTGGTGTCTGTGCAAACAACCGAGCGCTTGGATTGGTACGCAGTCGGAACCCGCGATATTGGCGACGCCCACGCTTTAGTGGCCAAATACTGCGAAGCTCACCATAGTTACGCGATCCGGCTCGAAAGACCATTGACTGATGGAGAGATCGCCCGGCTTGGCCTCAACCACGGCGAAGTCAAACCCTTTGCCTAAACGCTAAGAGTTGCCCGAAATGCGACCAATGGGTTGGCTGATCTCCGTTCAAGCGCCCGATGCCCCTCATCGGTCACTCTACGTAACCCTCGCCGACTCTTACGAGCAAGGACGGCTTCAGGTGTTTAACCAATGCTCGCTCACAAGCGAAACGATCAGGCTCGAAAGAATTTTGACGGACGAAGAGATTAAACAGCTTGGGCTGCAGCCCGGCGACGTCAAACTGTACGCCACCTAACTGTCGAACCGCCCGTTTAGAGCTTTGCGCGCCGCCTACCTACAGCCTAAAATTGCAATCGGGTGCTGGGGATTTTCGACGTGCAGTCATTTTTTAGTAATAGCGGCGATGCTAGTCGTGCCTGCTTTGGGCGACGGCGCTGCCACGAAACAAGAAGTCTCGGAAAATCGCGGAAACAGGTTCGTCGGCAAGAACGTCGGGGTGCTAGTGCGCTGGCTGGCCGCATTGCTGGTTTCAACCGGGATAGCGTTTGCGCAATCCCAACAGTCATCCCCCTGCTAACAGGCCAGTCGAACGAGCCCCAGAGCTCGCATCTTGCCCCACAACGAGTGCTTCTTACATGTGGGGATGGAAGGCCCCGCAGCCAGGATAAACCAATGACCAACTCTGAAACCCTCGAGAAAAAAACCCTGCAGATGCCCACGATCGATCCGGGGGTCCGTATCGGCCATGTCCATCTGAAGGTCGCCGACCTGCAAAGGGCCCTTGATTTCTATTGCGGGGTGCTGGGTTTTACACTCACCACCAGCCGTCCGGGCGCAGCTTTCATCTCGGCCGGCGGCTATCACCATCATCTGGGTTTGAACACGTGGGAGAGCCGCGGTGGCTCGCCACCCGCTCCCGGCACAACCGGCCTCTACCATACAGCCATTCTTTACCCGAGCCGGGTGCTCCTCGCGGACGCGCTGCGCCGGCTGATCGTCGCCAAGATTCCGCTGGAAGGCGCCAGCGATCACGGTGTCTCGGAGGCGCTCTACCTGCGCGATCCGGATGACAATGGCGTCGAGCTTTATTGGGACCGGCCGAAGGAGAAGTGGCCAAAGAAGCCGGACGGCAGCTTGCAGATGTACACAAACCCGCTCGACTTGCACGACCTGCTTGCCGAGCTGGATCGCGCATCAGCCTGATCTCACGGGTTTAGGCGCGCGCCGTCGAATTAAACGGTCAGGCGGACATACGCCAAGGATGCCGCAATCAATACGATAATAAGAAGTGGCAAAATCTGCATAGCGGAAACCTTCCGAGCGACTGAGTGCCTCCACTCAAGAACGCGGTTCCCGCCTCGATTGTTCCCTGATCACACCGATGTCAGGCGGTCGCTTTGGCAAGTGCCCGCCGCGCCAGCACCCCAACAAGATGTGCGCGATATTCGGGGCTCGCGTGAATGTCGGTGTTCATGCCGGTCGCCGGGATGGTCATTCCCTCGAGCGACTTCGCGGCGAAACGCTTCTTCAGCGCCTCTTCAAAGGATTTCACGCGGAAAACACCGCTGGCGCCGGCACCGGTCACTGCCACGCGGATGTCAGATCCGCGCTTTGACACGAAGACACCGACCAACGCAAAGCCCGAGGCTGGATGCTTGAACTTTTCATAGGCCGCCTTCTTGGCCACCGGAAAGCTGATCTTGGTGATGATCTCGCCGTCCTCAAGCGCAGTTGAAAACATGCCGGTGAAAAAATCATCGGCCGCAATCCGCCGCTTGTTGGTGATGATGGTCGCGCCGAGACCCAGACATGCCGCCGGATAGTCGGCATTCGGATCGTTGTTCGCAATCGACCCTCCAATGGTGCCGCGATTGCGAACCTGCGGATCACCAATCGAACCGGGCACCGCGGCGAGACCTGGCAACACCTGTTGAAGGACCGGCGAATTCGCTGCATCTGCGTGACGTGTCATCGCACCGATCACGATCGAGCGGCCCTTTTGTTCAACGCCGCTCATGCCCTCGACCAGTGACAGATCGATGAGCGCCGAGGGGCTCGCCAGCCGCTGCTTCATGACCGGCAGCAGCGAATGTCCCCCGGCCAGTAGTTTGGCTTCCGGATTGCGCGCCAGCAGACCGGCCGCCTGGCGGACCGTCGTCGGACGATGGAAAGTGAAATTGTACATCGATGTCTCCCGTGATTACGCGGCCTGACGTGGTTGAGCGCTCTTGAGCGCCGCCCACACCGCCTGAGCGGTCGCAGGCATGGCCAATACTTCCGTACCAATTGCATCGGTGATGGCATTGATCACCGCCGCAGGCGCAGCGATTGCGCCCGCCTCACCGCAGCCCTTGATGCCGAGCGGATTTGAAGGCGACTTCGTCTCCGTCAACCCGACCTGAAACGATGGCAGGTCGTGAGCGTGCGGCATGCAATAGTCCATCAGCGAGCCAGTCACGAGCTGGCCGTCCTTGTCGTAGATCGCGCTCTCGAGCAATGCCTGGCCGATCCCTTGCGCGATACCGCCATGCACCTGACCTTCAACGATCATCGGGTTGATAATGGTGCCGAAGTCGTCCACCGCGGTCCAATTGACGATTTCCGTCTTGCCGGTGTCGCTGTCGACCTCGACCTCGCAAATGTGGCAACCCGCCGGAAACGTAAAGTTCGTTGGATCGTAGAAGCTTGTTTCCTTCAATCCCGGTTCAAGCTCCTGGCCGGCAAATTTGTGCGCAATGTAGGCGTTGAGCGACACATCGCCCCAGGCAGCTGACTTGTCGGTGCCAGCAACGGTGAATTTTCCGTCCTTGAATACGATGTCGCCTTCCGCCGCTTCGAGCATGTGCGCGGCGACTTTTTTTGCTTTGACCTCGATCTTGTCGAGCGCCTTGACGATCGCTGACATCCCGACAGCACCCGATCGCGAACCGTAAGTGCCCATGCCGAACTGCACTTTGTCAGTGTCGCCGTGCACGATCGAAACATTTTCGAACGGAATGCCGAGCCGCTCCGAAACAAGCTGGGCAAATGTCGTCTCGTGCCCCTGCCCGTGCGCGTGTGTGCCGGTGAGCACTTCCACGCTTCCGGTCGGATTGACGCGCACTTCGGCGCTTTCCCACAGGCCCACCCCGCAGCCGAGCGATCCAACGGCTTGCGAAGGTGCAATTCCGCAAGCCTCGATGTAGGTCGAATAGCCGAGCCCGCGCAGCTTGCCATGACGCGCCGCTTCGCGCCTGCGTTTGCCGAAACCCTTGATGTCGGCGAGGTCCAGGGCCTTTTTGAGCGAGGCGTTATAGTCGCCCGCGTCGTAAGCCATGATCACCGGCGTCTGATGCGGAAACGATTTGATGAAATTGCGCTTCCGCAGGTCGGCAGGATCGATCTGCATCTGCCGAGCCGCCACTTCGACCAGCCGCTCGACCACGAAGGTTGCTTCCGGACGTCCAGCGCCGCGATACGCGTCAACCGGCACGGTGTTGGTATAGACGGCGTCAACCTCGCAATAGATTTGCGGGATGTCGTACTGGCCCGAGAGCAGCGTGGCATAGAGATAAGTCGGCACCGACGATGAGAAGGTCGACATATAGGCGCCGAGATTGGCAATCGTCTTGACGCGTATCGCCAGCATCTTGCCATTGACGTCGAGCGCGAGCTCCGCGTGCGTGACGTGATCGCGGCCGTGGGCGTCCGTGACGAATGATTCCGACCGATCAGCTGTCCACTTCACCGGGCGGCCGACCTTGCGCGCAGCCCAGAGACAGACGACTTCTTCAGGATAGATGAAAATCTTCGACCCGAATCCACCACCGACGTCAGGCGCAATGACGCGCAATTTATGTTCCGGCGCCATGCCCACAAATGCCGCGATCACGAGCCGCGACACGTGCGGATTTTGCGTTGTATTCCAAAGCGTGAGCTGATCGTTGCCGGAATCATATTCCGCGAGCGCCACGCGCGGTTCGATCGCGTTCGGCACCAGGCGGTTGTTGACAATATCGAGCCTGGTAAC
Source organism: Pseudolabrys sp. (assembly GCA_036003145.1). Taxonomy (GTDB): domain Bacteria; phylum Pseudomonadota; class Alphaproteobacteria; order Rhizobiales; family Xanthobacteraceae; genus Pseudolabrys. The sequence continues at coordinate 21,987 of DASYSQ010000202.1, read as the reverse complement.
ATGTTTGGCGCCCGCAAAAGCTGCGTCGACCGCCTTCGCATCTCCGAGCGCCCATTCGTAGATGGTGTTATTCGGAGCGATTTCGTGAATTTGCGGTCCCGATTTCGCCTTGGCCGGATCGACGACGGCCGGCAACACCTGGTAATCGACCTTCACTTTTTCGGCAGCGTCACGCGCCTGCGCCTGGCTGGCCGCGATCACGACAGCAACCGCGTCGCCAACGTGGCACACCGTGTCGGCGGCCAGGGCGGGGTGCGGCGCCATCTTCATGGGTGTGCCGTCCTTGGAATGGATCATCCAACCGCAGATCAGATTTCCGATTTTGTCGGTGGCGAGTTGCTTACCGGTGAACACGTCAACCACGCCGGGCATCGTCCTGGCGGCGGAGACATCGACGCTCTTGATCTTCGCGTGAGCGTGCGGCGAGCGGACAAACACGGCCCGGGTTTCTCCCGGGCGAACAACGTCGTCAGTATACTGGCCCTTGCCCGTAATGAAGCGGAGGTCTTCTTTTCGGCGCACCGCCGCGCCTATGCCGGTCGCGCTCATGGCGGTCTCCTCCCTTGAATTTTCACGCTATTCGGCGGCCTGACGTGCGCCATCCTTGGCCATGGCTTTCGCTCCTGCCGCAATGGCTTTGACGATATTGTGGTAACCCGTGCAGCGGCAGATATTGCCGTCGAGCTGCTCGCGGATGGTGTGCTCGTCGAGATCGTTGCCGCGCCGGCGCACGATATCGAGCGCCGCCATGATCATTCCCGGCGTGCAGAAGCCGCATTGCAGGCCGTGATTTTCGCGAAACGCCTCCTGCATGGGATGCAGAGGACCATTCGGCTCGGCCAACCCCTCAATGGTGGTGATTTTGGCGCCCTCGCACTGCAAAGCGAGCATGGTGCAAGACTTCGCTGCAATGCCGTCGATATGAACGACGCAAGCTCCGCACTGGGATGTGTCGCACCCGACATGAGTGCCCGTCAGCCGGAGATTTTCGCGCAGGAATTGCACCAGCAAGGTGCGTGCTTCGACGTCACCAGCAACGGCTTTGCCGTTCACCGTCATGGACACGGCAGGCATGACCTTCCTCCCAATTTGGGGCCAAAAGCCCTCTTTTCGCCGTCGTCCCCTCGGACGGCAGCGGTTCGCCCGCAAAATCAGGCCGATTTCGGCCCAATTCCACATTGGAACATGAATAACTCTGAACCCCGATTGTGGGCCCGGTCAAGGGATTCAACGGGCAAAAGCTGCATCAAACCGGCACGGAACTGCCTCACGGGGCCGCAACGGTTGAGGCGAATTTTTGAAAGAAATCATCGGCAATCTTCTTGGCGGCACCATTGACCAGGCGCTGGCCAAGCTGGGCAAGCTTGCCGCCGATGTGGGCCTCGACGTTATACGTCAGCAGCGTGCCGCCGTCCTTTTCGGTGAGCGCGACGGTCGCTCCCCCCTTCGCAAAGCCGGCGACGCCACCATCACCTTCGCCGGAAATCCTGTAGCCGTTAGGCGGGTCAAGGTCGGTAAGCTGGACCCTGCCTTTGAAGCGCGCCTTCACCGGGCCGATTTTAGTCGTGGCGATCGCCTGAAATTCCGTTTCCGACGTCTTGTTGAGCTCTTCGCAACCGGGGATACAGGTTTTGAGCACTTCGGGGTCGTTGAGCTTCACCCACACCACGTCCCGGCTGGCCGCAAGCTGGACTTCACCCGTCATCGTCATTGCCATCGGAACGTCTCCTCACCACTGGTCTTGAAGCTCGTCATCCCGGCTTAATGCTTCGCGGCGCACCTGAAAAGAGCTTTGCAGAGGGCATGCGGGGCTTTATGGGTGTCGGCCACGCCGGGTCCAACAATCAGAATATCTTAGGGGAGGACTTTCATGCCGATGATCAATGCCGATGACGGCTGCCCGATCCACGTCGAGGTTGAGGGCCGTGACGGCGCGCCCGTGCTGATGCTGTCGAACTCGCTCGGCACCAATTTGCACATGTGGGATGACCAGGCTCCGGAGTTCGCGAAGCACTTCCGGCTCGTCAGGTACGACCGGCGGGGCCATGGCCAGTCGGGCGTACCAAAAGGTCCCTACTCCATGGAGCGATTCGGTCGTGATGTACTTTCGGTGCTCGACGCTCTCAAGATAAAGAAGATCAGCTGGTGCGGCCTCTCCATGGGCGGCATGGTCGGCCAGTGGCTCGGAGCCAATGCGCCCGACCGCATTGAAAAACTCGTTCTCTCGAACACCAATAGCTACTACCCCGACAAGGGTCCCTGGAACGATCGCATCACATTCGTAACTGAGAAGGGACTGGCGGAAATGGTCGACACCAATATGCAACGCTGGTTCACGGAAGGCTTTTGCGCGCGCTCCCCGCAAACCATCGACCGCATGCGCGAGATATTCGTGACGACAAAGGTGCCCGGTTATGTGGCTTGCTGCCAGGCGATCGCCGCCATGGATTTTCGCGCCAGCAATCCGAGCATCAAGACGCCGACATTGGTGATCGTCGGCAGCCAGGATGTCGCCACGCCGCCATCAGCCGGTGAAGCAATTCAGCAACAGATCAAGGGAGCCAGGTTGATCAGCGTAGAAGCTGCGCATATTTCCAATATGGAACAGCCCAAGGCCTATACCGACGCGGTCCTTAATTTCCTGCAGTAAGAGGCGACGCCATGGACGACAAGGAACGCTACGAGCACGGGATGGCCAGGCGCCGCAAGGTCCTGGGCAACGCCTGGGTCGATCGCGCAAATGCGAAGAAGACGCCATTCACCGAGGAATTCCAGGACTTTATCACCCGCGCTGCCTGGGGCGAAATCTGGACCCGCCCACACTACGACGAGCGCACGCGGCGCATTCTGGTGATCGGCACCATGCTCGCGCTCGATAAATGGGACGAATTCCGCATGCACGTGCGTGCCGCGCTCGCTGAGGGCGGATTTACAGCGGACGACGTCAAGGAAATCATTTTGCAGCAGGCGATCTATTGCGGCGTGCCAGCCGCCAACCACGCCTTCAAGGAAGCCGCCGAAGTGATGGCCGAAATGGCGACGGCGAAATAACCGATCACGCGCGCCCGATACGCTCGTCATTTCGCGTTGAGACGAGCCGATGCTAGCCATGGTTGGACCGGGAACGCCGTGGCCGTTATCAATGTTAGCCATGGCCTGATCCTTGAGGGGAATGCCATGGCTGAGATCAACATCCGCAAAGGCATGCCGAGTGTTCAGCTCGACAAAGCTGAATTCAAAAAACGTTTCCTGACGCAATTCTACGATCCGATCTTTCAGCCGCTGCAAAAGGAACTCGACAAGATCGCCGAGGCGGCATGGGACGGCTACGACAACTACCGCAAGGCGCCACGCACCGTTAAGGCCGGTCAGGGCTTCGCCGATCCCGACTATGATCTTTCCGTCGAGTGGCTGGAGACCAGCAAGGCGATCGCAGCTGCGGAATGGCAGCAGAAAGGCGCGACAACTCCGTCGCGCGTTCTGATCGTTAACGGCTCAACGCGTAGCGAACACACCTGTCCCGGTGAAATGTCGAAGACATTTCGCATGGTGAGCATCGCGCGCGACATCGTCGCGGCGACTGACGATTTTGAAGTCGAGGTGCTCGACCTTTCCAGGCTTGCGTCCGAATATGGCCGCACGATCTATCCCTGCAAGGCGTGCGTTTCAACGGCAGAACCGCTCTGCCACTGGCCGTGTTCCTGCTATCCCAATCACGCGATCGGACAGACCGGCGACTGGATGAATGAGATCTATCCGAAGTGGGTAGCAGCGCACGGCATTATGATTGTTTGCCCGGTGAACTGGTATCAGGCGCCCTCCTCGCTCAAATTGATGATCGATCGCCTGGTCTGCGCCGACGGTGGCAATCCGGACCCAACCTCGACCCATGGCAAGGATGCAGCCAAGGCGAAAGAGCTCGAACTTAAAGGCTGGCCCTACCCGCGCCATCTCGCCGGTCGCGTATTCTCGGTCGTCGTGCATGGCGACGCCGCCGGCGCCGAGAACTTGCGGCGCATTCTCAGTGACTGGATGAGCGACATCGGGATGATCCCTTCGGGCCATCTGGCGCTGATTGATCGCTACGTCGGATACCTCGCGCCCTACGCCACCAGTCACGACGACTTCGATCGCGACGCAGATCTTCAAGACGATGTCCGCAATGCAGCGCTCGCGCTGGTACAGGCAGTCAAGGACAAACGTTCGGGGAAACTGCAACCGCCGGATCGCGGCCTGCACGAAACGCGCCAGAAATAACTGACGCGACGCCTCGCGTGCATCAGTCTACATTGAGCTGAGCGCGTGAGAAACGGCGTCAAATTTTTCGATAACGAGCGTCAAGCACTCATGCGCAATCAACCATGTGAGGCCGAAGCGCAGGCTCCAAAGCAGAAATATCGCGGCCAGACGGTGAAACATTGACGTGCTTTCGGCCTCACGGGCGGCGCGAGACGGATTGCGTCAGGCGTGAAAGCGCGGAGCAGCCTTCGCAGCTGCCGTATCAACCACCATCTCCGAGTCGGTCTGGGCATTTTCGCTGCGCCGCGCGCTGCTGCGCTCAAAGATGCAAAGCCCGGTCGCAAGCGCGGCAAACAGAAGCTGGTACGTATGCTCACGCATGAGATCGGCGCTGTATGACCAGGACGCCGGACCGACCGAAGCAATACTGATCGCCACCACCAGGATGAGACCGGCCTCCAGGATTTCCGAATTTGCCTCACCGCGGGTCCAGCAGCGAATCCGATCGGCGATATGTATCGCGCAGATGCAGGCGACTGCGAGTTTGAGGGCTCCGAAAAACGCGGCGAGCTTGATCAGGCCGATCGGCCCAAGACCAAATAGACGACCGATGACGAAAATAAACTGCGAGCGCCAAACGTCGTCGAGGCCGTAGCTCGGCGATGTCAGAATGCGCAATCCGTCGTAGCCCCAGAACAACGTGAAATAGAGGGCAATGACGACGATCAGCGCCACGGCGGCATTCGAAAGTTTTCCCACGGCTTTTTTCTCCTCACCCGAGGAACCATGCGTAAGCCGTTGAAAATCAAAGTTCAAAAGAAACCGAACCTTTACCTTACCCGTTAGCCGTATCGGCTGGCGGAGTTTACCAAACTGCGCGCCCGAACTTCGAGTGGAACATCAGTATTTGTCATCCATCCAATTGAAAACATTCGTTTCATTATTCCGCGCCGTAAAGGCAAATTCCGGCCCTTTTCAAGGAATCGGGTGGGGATTTCGGGTGTGTGCGGGCCGGCGCAGAGCCTAGATCGGGCTCTCCGACCGAAATCAAGGAATGGCGCCATGACTCTTGCCCCAACATGGTTCGACGGCCCCGCCGAACGCACACGTCCCCGTCTGGTCCTGATTGCGACCTCGCTCGGCGTATTGTTCGCGCAAATCGACACGTCAGTGGTCAATCTCGCGCTTAAGAGCATCGGCGCCGATTTGCACGCCGGTGTCAGCGAAATGCAGTGGGTCGTCGACTCCTACAATCTCGCCTATGCGAGTTTGCTGCTGACCGCCGGCACGCTGGGCGACCTCTATGGACGCAGACGAATATTCGTTTTGGGTATTGTCCTGTTCATTGTCGGCACGTTGCTTTGCGCACTGGCACCAAACGCCGCGGCCTTGATCGGCGGACGGATTGTCAGCGGCATCGGCGCGGCCTTCGAAGTCCCCATGTCGCTGGTGCTGCTCACGCTTGCTTATCCGGACGGCAATCAACGCACACATGCTTTGGGCGTGTGGGCAAGCTGCAATGCTCTTGCCTTCATCGTTGGGCCGATGATCGGCGGATGGCTTGTCGATACCGTCGGGTGGCGAAGTATATTTTACGTCATTTTGCCGGTTTGCGCGGCCGCCGTGGCACTCACCTATGTCGCCATCCGCGAGAGCGCGGAGCCGAACGGACGTGCGCTCGACTTGCCAGGGCAAACTCTGGCCATCGTTGGTCTTTCTGCATTTGCTTTCGCCGCAATCGAGGGGTCGTACTGGGGATGGGGCTCGCCCTTGATCCTGTTGATCGCCGGCATCGCCCTGACGGCATTTGTGCTGTTCGTCTGGGTCGAAGCACGCACGCCGGGACCCATGTTGCCTCTTCAATTTCTGCGGCGGCCGGTATTTTCAGCAGCGCTCGCGGCCGCAGGCCTGATGACGTTCGGTATATACGCTTTGCTGTTCGTCATGCCGCTCTATTTCCAGACCGTGCGCGGCGCAAGTCCACTGATTGCCGGCCTTGAGCTGTTGCCCATGCCGATGAGTTTCTTCGTGGTCTCCCAGCTTGCCGGCCATCTTAATCGTCGACTGGGCCCGCGCGTCCTGATGACTGTTGGCATGGCGTGCATGGGCGCCGGCGCGTTGTCACTGGCGTTCATCGACGAAGGGACCAGCTTCGTATTTATCGAAATTGCGCTATTGGTTATTGGTGTGGGACTCGGACTCAACACCGCGCCGGTCAATGGCGTCGCAGTTGCCGCACTGCCACCCGAACGGTCGGGTACTGCCTCCGGCGTGCTCAACACATCGCGCATGGTCGGCGCTACTCTTGGTGTCGCTATTCTGGGCGCTGCGTTCGCTGTTCACGCCGGCCAGAATGCGGCGGCTGGTTCCGGATTTCTGCCCGGCCTGCGCGCTGCATTGATCGGCAGCGGCGTCGCGGAATTCGTCGGCGCGGTAATCGCTTTTTCCTTCATCAGACACGATTCACTGCACGCAAAACAATAGCTCACCCGCCGCGTCCGTCGCGAAACGCGTGCGGGGTCATCCCGGTCTGCTTGCGGAAAAATCGGGTGAAATGCGAGGGGTCGGAAAAAGCCAGATCGTAGGCGATTTCATGGATCGCCTGGTTCGTGAAGACGAGCTGACGCTTGGCTTCGGTCAGGACGCGTTGACGGATCAGATGACCTGCCGTTACTCCCGTTGCGCGTTTGACATGATCGTTGAGACGATCGGGCGTCATTGCCAACTTTTCTGCGTAAAAACTGATCATGCGTTCCTTTCGGAAGTGTTCGTCGACGAGCCTTCGCAACTGATCGACACGCGGATCGGTACGCGAGAGCGTCACCGCCCCACTACGCGCCCGGCTCACCGCAAGACGGACAACCTCGATGGCGACGAGGGCAAGCAGGCCGCGCATCGCCAGACGATGACCTTCGCGGGCAAGTGAATCTTCCTCGTATAGATCGGCGCACAGCGCCGACAGGCGTCTGGCCTCGCCCGCATCGGCAAGCGGAAGCAGAGGCTGATTTGCCACCGTCTTGAGCCGCGCCAGCGCTTCACCTGATTGATCTCCCAGCGCGTCGGCAACATCCTCTGTGAAGCTCACAACCCAGCCGTCGGTGACCTGCGGCGTGAACCGGAAACCATGCGCTGTCGTGGCCGGCACGAGAATGACTGCCGGGGCAGAAAAACGCGCCGTCGCGGTTTCAAAGCTCATCTCACCGCCGCCCTTCTCGATCAGCAAGACCTGAAAGAGATTTCGGTGACGATGAGCGCGAATGGTCCAATCATGAATCGAGGAGCGCGACGCGATCGTTTCAATATGGATGAAATCGAAAACGGAATCGTCCGGCGGATCGCCGTAGAGATGAAATAGCGGCAGTGCCGAGCCCATCCCTCAAGCTTATTCGAGCTGGGCTTCGAAGGCCAACATCTGTCGCTGCAGAAATGAAAACCCCGCCTCGTGGCGGGGGTTTCAATCTCGCTTTTCAGCACGTTAGCGGTTGTGCTGTCCGCCACCCTGCTGACCACCTTGCTGCTGCTGGCCGGGCTTCGGCTGGCCGCCCTGCTGCTGCTGGCCGGGCTTCTGCTGGCCGCCTTGCTGCTGCTGGCCGCCTTGCTGCTGCTGGCCGGGCTTCTCGTTTGGATTTTGATTTTGATTCATCATTCTCTCCAACGTTGGTTCGGAAGCGCCGCTTACTTCGCGCTCCATGGCAAAAGGTAATGCGAGAGCCGCCGTATTGTTCCCGTACGGTTCCGGTTCAACTTTCGAAGAACTCCGTATTTGGAACTCCGACAACCATCCGATGTGTTCCTTTTCACACGATCTGCTGCTGTGGCCACTATCTGCTGCTGTGGCTGGTCGGGGTGCCAATTCCAATTCTGGTGCTGATCTGGATTTTCGGCGGTTTACACTAGCCGGCCGCCGGCGGGAGCCAAGCTCGGTCGCCACGGAAAAATACACCGTCTGCAATGTACTGAGAGCCTGTTTCCGCCAGCGCCAACCGCACTTAGTAACACCACCTTCGGCGCGGCGTTGCCGCTCCCCCTACGCCCTGTTAAGCCTCTAGCATCAGGGGCGACTGGCCGGTCATCGGCCAGATCGGGAAGGCGCAGGGGACGCGATGGAAGTCTTCCTTCAGCAACTAATAAACGGCATCACGCTTGGCTCAATCTACGGCCTGATCGCCATTGGCTACACCATGGTGTTCGGCATTATCGGCATGGTGAACTTTGCCCACGGCGATGTGTTCATGGTGTCCGCCTTCATTGCCTTGGTGGCCTTTCTGCTGATCGTGAGTTTCCTCGGAATATCCTCGATGTCGCTTGCAATCTTTCTCGTGCTGATCGTGGCAATGCTGTTTACCTCGCTGGTCAACTGGACCATCGAAAGGCTCGCTTACCGGCCGCTGCGTGGCTCATTCCGGCTGGCGCCGCTCATTTCCGCGATCGGCATGTCGATCTTCCTGTCGAACTTCGTGCAATTGACACAAGGCCCGCGCAACAAATCAATTCCGCCGATGGTGCAAGGCGAGTTCGTGCTGTTCACGAAAAACGACTATCCGGTCACGCTCTCGCATAAGCAGCTCATCATATGGATCGTGACCGCGGTGCTGCTCGGCTGTTTCTGGTATCTCGTCACGAGAACCCGGCTTGGCCGCGCGCAGCGCGCTTGCGAGCAGGATCAAAAGATGGCGGCTCTGGTCGGCGTCGACGTGGACCGTACCATTTCCATGACTTTCGTGATTGCCGCCGCCCTCGCCGCAGTCGCCGGCACAATGTACCTTATGTACTACGGTGTCGTGAGTTTCTCTGACGGTTTCGTTCCCGGTGTGAAGGCGTTTACCGCAGCCGTGCTGGGCGGGATCGGGTCGCTCCCCGGCGCGGTGATTGGCGGCCTCCTGATCGGTCTTATCGAAACCATGTGGTCCGCCTATTTTTCAATCGACTACAAAGACGTTGCCGCCTTTTCCGTTTTGGCGATCACTTTAATCTTCTTGCCACAGGGTCTGTTCGGCCGTCCGGATGTCGAAAAGGTCTGATATGGGGGGCGACGCGCCGGGCACGCGCGTCGACACAACTCGCGCGCTAAAGGACGCGGCGATCACCGCGCTGCTCGCTTTCGGCCTGTTTCTGCCCCTTGTCGGCTTTCAGACCGTTACCGACGTCCGCAACGACCTCATCCTGACGACACGCTGGCCGTTGTTGTTTGCGGTCGTCGCCATCGTTGGCATCGGCCGCCTCACCTATTCGCTCGTGATCGAACCGTGGCTCAGACAGCGGGCACTCCGGCCACCCGCACTGACTCCAGCCTGGCGCACGCACGCCGGCAAATGGCTCGTCCCGTTTGCAATCGGATTCGTCATAGCCTATCCCGCCATCGTCCTCGTTGCCGCAGGCTTTGGCCGCGCCGTCAAGTGGATCGACAATTTCGGAATTCAGATCCTGATCTACGTCATGCTCGGGTGGGGTCTGAACATCGTCGTAGGCCTCGCAGGATTGCTCGACCTCGGTTATGTGGCCTTCTACGCGGTCGGCGCCTACTCCTATGCCCTGCTTGCCAAAACTTTTGGGCTTTCTTTTTGGATTCTCCTGCCGCTCGCAGGCATCCTCTCTTCGTTCTGGGGTGTCCTGCTCGGCTTTCCGGTCCTGCGATTGCGCGGCGACTATCTGGCCATCGTCACGCTCGCCTTCGGTGAAATCATTCGCATTGTGCTCATCAACTGGGTTGATTTGACCAACGGCTATGCCGGCCTCACCGGCATTCCGCGGCCAACCTTCTTCGGCATTCCGTTTAACGCGGATGACAACGGTTTCGCTGCGGTATTCGGGCTGGAATTTTCGCCGATCTACCGCACAATTTTCCTTTACTACCTCATTCTCGCGCTCGCATTGCTGACGGCGTTCGTCACGATACGGCTGCGTCGCTTGCCGGTTGGCCGCGCCTGGGAAGCGTTGCGCGAGGATGAAATCGCCTGCCGGTCGCTCGGGATCAATACCACCAACACCAAGTTGACCGCCTTCGCTATGGGAGCGATGTTTGCCGGCTTTGCCGGCTCGTTTTTCGCGGCGCGACAGGGGTTCATCTCGCCGGACTCGTTCACGTTCCTGGAGTCGGCCACAATCCTTTCAATCGTCGTCCTCGGCGGCATGGGAAGCCAGATCGGTGTCGCCATCGCAGCTGTCGCCATGATCGGGGGCACCGAAATCATGCGCGAACTGGATTTCCTCAAGCTGATTTTTGGCTCAACCTTCGATCCGACACAATACCGAATGCTCCTGTTCGGGTTCGCGATGGTGTTGATCATGATCTGGCGGCCGCGCGGCCTGATTTCGACGCGCGACCCGTCGGTGGTCCTCAAGGAGCGCAAGGTCATCGGTGCCGATCTCGTCAAGGAAGGCCACGGATAATGGCAGTCCACGGCGACATCATGCTCCGCGTCGAGCATCTCACGATGCGCTTCGGCGGACTCGTTGCCGTGGACGATTTGTCATTCACGGCGCGCGCAGGCGACATCACCGCATTGATCGGACCGAACGGCGCGGGAAAGACAACGGTCTTCAACTGCATCACGGGATTCTACCGGCCGAGCGAAGGACGCCTCGCCCTCTGTCATGGCGATATCACGGCCTGGGACTGGCTCGAAGAACTCACTGACAGCGGCAAGCGCAGCCTTGTCCGCGCCGGGCGCGAACTGCACCTGCTCGAACGCATGCCGGACTTTATCGTCACGCAGCACGCACGGGTCGCCCGCACGTTTCAGAATATTCGCCTGTTCCCGGGCATGACCGTGCTGGAAAATCTGTTGGTCGCTCAGCACAACCGACTGATGCTCGCGTCAGGCTACACGCTGCTCGGAATCCTTGGCTTTCCGTCCTTTGCTGCGGCCGAACGCGCAGCGATCGAACGGGCGCGGGAATGGCTTGATCTCGTCGGCCTCACGGTGCGCGCTGACGATGCCGCTGGCGACTTGCCTTACGGCGCGCAGCGCCGCCTCGAAATCGCGCGTGCGATGTGCACCCAACCGATTCTTCTTTGCCTCGACGAGCCCGCGGCCGGCCTAAACCCGCGCGAAAGCGCAGAGCTTAACGAGCTTTTGCTGAAGATACGCGACCAGCACGGGATCTCGGTCCTGCTGATCGAGCACGACATGTCCGTAGTCATGGAAATTTCGGATCACATCGTCGTGCTCGATTACGGCGTCAAAATCGCTGACGGCTCGCCGGCGTCAATTCGCGATAATCCGAAAGTCATTGCGGCCTATCTCGGCGTCAGTGACAAGGACGTTGCGAAGGTCGAGGCGGAGGTTGGTCTATGACCACGCCGCTGCTCGCAATTCGTGGCGTCAAGGCATTCTACGGCCGCGTGATGGCGCTTAAAGGCGTCGACCTCGAAGTCAAGGAAGGCGAAATCGTCACGCTCATTGGCGCGAACGGCGCGGGTAAATCAACGCTCATGATGACTGTCTGCGGGAACCCGCGTGCGCGCGAGGGCACGATCAATTTTGCCGGGCATGACATCACCAGGCTGCCCACGCACGAGATCGCACGGCTCAGGCTTGCACAGGCTCCGGAAGGCCGCCGCATTTTTCCGCGCATGACTGTCCTTGAGAATCTGCAGATGGGCGCCACCACAGCAGAGCCGTCCGAATTCAATCGCGATCTCGATCGCGTGATGTCATTGTTTCCGCGATTGCAGCAGCGCATCGGCCAACGCGGCGGAACGCTGTCGGGCGGCGAACAGCAAATGCTTGCTATTGCCCGCGCCTTGATGGCGCAACCGCGCCTGCTGCTGCTTGATGAGCCGTCGCTGGGCCTTGCGCCACTGATCGTGCGACAGATTTTCGATGCCATTAAGACGCTCAATGCCGAAAGTGGCCTGACCGTGTTTCTGGTTGAGCAGAACGCCTATCACGCCCTCAAGCTCGCCCACCGCGCCTACGTCATGGTCAATGGGCAGATCACGCTGACCGGCACAGGGCAGGAATTGCTTGAGCGATCCGAAATCAAGTCGGCCTATCTTGAGGGAGGCCGGCATTGAATGAAATTTCGACGGCCTTCTCGATCCCCGAATTACTATATGAGGAAGGCTCTTTTGGCGTATTCCTGCTGGTCACCATCATTTTGGGCGGCGGGGCGGCGCTGCTGGCCGGCCGCGCCATAGCCCTAACCTGGCGGCCGGCGTGGCAGGTTATCGGATACAGTTTCGTCCTGGCTGGTGCCGTAAGATTTATCCATTTCAGTCTGTTCGGCGGCAGTTTTCTGTCATTTCACTACTACCTTGTCGACGCCATGTTCTGCATGGGGTTCGCGTATTTCGGTTTCAGAGCCGCCCGCAAATCACAAATGGTCGGGCAATATCGCTGGCTCAATGAACCGGACGGCCCGATGCGCTGGCGCCGCAAGGTGCCCTGACGTAATATTGGCGCGGGCAAGAAAACGGCTTCAGTGGAAGGGGAACGACAAATGAAGACGATCACGACGCTCGGCTTCGCGTTGGGCATTGCGATGGTTACGGCGGGAACAGCCGCGGCTCAGGTTAAATTCGGCGTGGGTGGGCCCATTACCGGGCCAAGCGCAGCGACCGGCGCGCAAATGAAGAACGGCGTCGATCAGGCTGCGGCCGATATCAACGCGGCCGGAGGAATCCTGGGCCAGAAAATCACTGTTTCCTACGGAGACGACGCTTCCGATCCGAAACAAGGCGTTTCGGTTGCCAACAAGTTTGCCGCCGACGGCGTCAAATTTGTCATCGGCCATTACAATTCAGGGGTCAGCATCCCGTCGTCGGAGGTCTATCAGGAGAATGGCATTCTGCAGATCACGCCGGCCTCGACCAATCCCACGGTGACCGAGCGCAAGATGTGGAACATCTTCCGTGTTTGCGGCCGTGACGACCAGCAGGGACAGGTCGCCGGTGAATACATCGTGAAACATTTCAAGGGCAAGAAGATCGCCATCGTTCACGACAAGACCACGTACGGCAAAGGCCTCGCAGACGAAACCAGGAAGACGATGGCCAAAGGGGGAATGAAGGAAGTTCTTTATGAGGGCATCAACACCGGCGAAAAGGATTTCTCGGCACTGGTGTCCAAGATCAAGCAGTCGGGCGCAGACCTGATCTATTGGGGCGGCCTCTATACCGAAGGTGGTCTGATCGTGCGGCAGATGCGCGATCAGGGCGTGAAGGCGCCACTGATGGGCGGCGACGGCATCACCTCCGACGAATTCGCCTCGGTTGGCGGACCGGGCGTCGAGGGCACGCTGATGACCTACGGTCCCGACCCGCGCAACAAGCCGGGCGCAAAAAAGGTGGTGGAAGAATTCCGCGCCAAGAAATTCGAACCGGAAGCCTATACGCTTTACAGCTACGCAGGCGTGCAGATTATCAAGCAAGCCGCCGAAGCCGCCAAGTCTCTCGACCCCAAGAAGGTCGCCGAGAAAATGCATTCCGGGATGCAGTTCAAGACGGTACTCGGCGATCTCGCCTACGACAAGAAAGGCGATATCACCAAGCTCGACTACGTGATGTACGTCTGGAAGAAAGACCCCAGCGGCAAGATTACGTACGTCGAATGCCCGGGATCCGACTGCAGCAAGGTCAAATAAGCAATCGCACTTCGTCTTTCCAAAAAGCCCGCCGGTTGGCGGGCTTTTTTCTCAGCCAATCTTGCCAAGGATCGGGAAAGTTTCGAGCAGCCACACGCTCATCTGGTTGATGCTGCCCGTCAGGAATGCGACCCCGGTCAAAACCAGCAGCGCCCCCATGGCTTGCTCGACGCGATGAAGATAATTGCGGAAGCGCGACAGAAAGGCTGCGAACGGTTCGATCGCAAAGGCCGCGACCATGAATGGAATTCCAAGGCCGAGCGAATAGACCGCGAGCAGGCTTGCCCCTTTCGTCACGGTCTGCTCGGACGCCGCGACTGCCAAAATGGCCGCGAGGATTGGTCCAATGCACGGCGTCCATCCAAAGGCGAAAGCGAGCCCGATCACATAGGCGCCCCAGAGTCCAACCGGCTTGGAAACATCGATACGTTTCTGCCGCTGCAGAAACGCGATCGGGGTCACACCAAGGAAATGCAACCCCATAATGACAATGGCAATGCCGGCGATGATTGCGAGCGGCCCCGAATAGGCGCGAATGAGGGAGCCAATAACGCTCGCACTCGCGCCGAGCGCAACGAACACGGTGGAAAAGCCGAGTACGAAGAGAGCCGCGGCAGCGACGGTTTCGCGCTTGACCCGCGACTTCGGCTCCTTGTCCGCAAATCGTTCGAGCGACGTGCCGGCCAGAAAGACGAGATACGGCGGCACCAACGGCAGCACGCAGGGAGACAGGAAGCTGACAAGGCCTGCGGCCAGAGCAGCCAGGAAAGTGACTTCGCCATTCATGAGGCTTCTCATGCGACGCAACGTGCCTGCTTGCAAGCGCCATACGGCTGCTTCGCCGGAACGTGAACGGACGTGATAGAGTCGCCGGCGGGAGACAATATGACGCGCAATCTGATCACCGATATTCCGGGCATCCGTGTGGGCCATGCCGGAGATGCCAAACTCGGCTCCGGCGTCACGGCAGTCATCTTCGACAGGGCCGTGACCGCCAGCGTGGACGTGCGAGGCGGCGGGCCTGGCACGCGCGAGACGGCTCTGCTGGACCCGGCGCAGACTGTAGAAGGAATTGACGCCATCGTATTATCAGGTGGGTCCGCCTTCGGCCTTGATGCGGCGTCGGGCACGCAGGCCTGGCTGCGCGAGAAAGGCCGCGGCTTCCAGGTTCGCGAAGCACGCGTGCCGATCGTCCCGGCGGCGATCCTCTTCGACCTGCTGTCGGGCGGCGATAAGAATTGGGGTCGTTACCCTCCTTACCGCGAACTTGGCTACGAGGCGGCGAAAACCGCAAGCGACGGCTTCGCATTGGGCAGTGCCGGTGCGGGGCTGGGCGCGACGACCGTCAATCTCAAGGGCGGCATTGGCTCGGCCAGCGCACAGACACGCAGCGGACTTACCGTCGGCGCGATTGCAGCCGCCAATGCCGCCGGCAGCATGACCATCGGCAACAGCCAGCACTTTTGGGCAGCCCCTTTTGAACACGAAAAGGAATTTGGCGGCCGCGGCTGGCCGGCATCGTTCCCGGATGACGCACTGACGTTTCGCAGCAAGGGTTCCCCGGGCGAAAACACGACCCTCGCTGTCGTTGTAACGGACGCCAACCTCACCAAAGCACAAGCCAAACGTCTGGCCGTGATGGCGCAAAGCGGACTGTCGCGGGCGATCTATCCGGTGCACACGCCGCTGGACGGTGATGTGGTATTCGCGGCCGGTATGGGTGCCAAGCCCCTGCCCGACCCGGTGTTTTCGTTAAGCGAACTCGGCATGCTTGCCGCCAATGTTCTGGCGCGTGCCATCGCACGCGGTATCTATGAAGCGGCCGCTCTCCCGTTTCCGGGCGCGCTGCCCAGCTGGCGCGATCGTTTTGGTTGAAGCAGAACCAGAATGGCAGGCCGTGCGTTGTCCGGGCATGCCATCGACCGCCATCGCCGGTATCGACTATGATCGCGAAGGGGAGCGGCTGACCGTTACGTTTGTAACCGGCCGTATCCATCAATACGTCGATGTTCCCGCCGAGGTGGCGGCCTCATTTCAGTCAGCTTTCTCGAAATGGACGTTCTTCAACGGCTACATTCGCGACCGTTACGATTTTCGGGAAATCACGCCCGCGCGAGCCGCTAGCTGAACCGTTCCGCGCGATAGGGAGCGGGATCGCAAAATGGCGGCTCCCCCGCCATCATCTCGGCAATCATGCGTCCGGTGGCGGGGCCCAGCGTCAGACCCCAATGCGCGTGACCGATCGCAAGCCACAGCCCTGCATGTCCTGGCGCGCGGCCGATCACCGGCCGGGAATCCGGCAAGCAAGGCCGGCTGCCGAGCCAGGTTTTTCCGTCCGTCCGCTCGCCCAACGGAAATAACTCGCGCGCCCGCGGCATTAACCGATCGAACTGCGCAGGCGAAGGTGCGGCGTCACGGGCGGCAAATTCAGCCCCCGTGGTTATGCGGATGCCTTGTTCCATCGGCGTGACCAGATAGCCAACCTCGGCATCCAGCACCGGCCGCACCAGACCGGCATTACCTTGCGCATGAAAATGCCGATGATAACCCCGCTTGACTGCGAGCGGCAGTTTCAGACCGAGCGTTGCGAGCAGGTCTGACGACCACGGGCCGAGCGCTACCACGCATTCCGCTGCGTCGAGTGCGCCTTCGTCAGTTTCGACACGCCAACGGCTTCCCGTCCGGTGCAGCGATCGCGCATCGCCCGAAAGAATGATACCGCCGCGTGCGGTAAAATGTCCCGCATAGGCGCGTGTCACGCCGAGCGGATTGCTCACACTCGCCGCTTCCGGCCAGAACACTGCATGGGCGAACACCGGATGAAGCGACGGCTCGAGCACTTGCGCAGCGGCCGTATCAAGCGCCCGCAGAGGCAACCCGAATTTCGCAGCAAGGTCGAACTCGGGCCTCAGAGCAGCAAAGCTCTTTTCACCACGATAGACTTTGAGCCAGCCCGTCTTGCGGAGAAAATGTGTTGCGCCGGCTTCAACCATCAGGACCTCATGTTCGGCGACTGCACGGGAAAACAACGGGCGGATCAAACGCGCCGTCTCAGCCAGGCGTTCGGGCCGCGAGGCCGCGCGAAACGCCAATAGCCAGGGCAACACCTGCGGCAGAAATGAAAGGTGATAGTTCGCATCGCTCGCACGCTTGAGCGCAATCCGCATGAGGCTGCCGATATCCGATGGAAATGCCGGCGGAAATATTGTGTTGCCTTCGATGATTCCGGCGTTGCCATAGGACGTTTGCTCGCCGACGCTGGTTCGATCGATCAGCGCAACGCTCATCCCGCGCCGAACGAGATGCAGTGCTACTGATGTGCCGACAATGCCGGCACCGAGAACCATTGCATCGGTGCGTGCCACGTTTTCCTCCTAGCCGCTTTGGCCCTTATATATGGATCGCGGGAGCCAAGGGCGCTATCAAAGGCCCACCTGCGGCCGGAGTTTTCCCTCAATGAAGTTGCTTGGCGCCCCCGCGGCCGCACTCTCTCTTGCCGGCCGCCACGGCACGCTGGTGGCGGCCGCATCGGTCTTCGTCGGACTTGCAATTCCCGGGCTCGCTGCGGCCTGCAAGCCTTACCTTGGCGAAGCCATCGTGGTCATGCTGACGCTGGCATTTCTGCGGGTCGATCCCAGCGAACTCTTCCGTCATTTCACGCGGCCTGGGCTGGCTGCCCTGGCGACGGTGTGGGCGATGCTGCTGGTGCCCACCGTCCTCGGAATAGGGTTCCTTGCCTTCGGCCTCGATCAGAGCATGCCGGGCCTTTACTTCATGTTGGTCCTGCAGATGTCTGCACCCGGCCTGATGTCTTCGCCGGCACTTGCGGCACTGCTTGGGCTTGATGTCGCGCTTACGCTTGCAACTCTGATTGTGTCGACCGCGATCACGCCGCTGACGGCGAGCCTGTTCACCCACGTTTTTCTCGGTACCGCACTCGCCTCGCCGTTTGGCTTCGGTCTGAGGCTATTCTTGATCATCGCCGGCTGCGCCCTGGCGGCGGCCATCATCCGGCGGGTAGCCGGGCCGACATTCATCGCGGCTCAGCGCGAACGCATCGACGGATTGAGTGTGATTGCGATGTTCATGTTCGCAGTCGCCGCCATGGACGGTGTGGCCGATCATTTCCGTTCAAACCCACTGCTGGTGATCCAACTGACCGCGCTCGCCTTCGCACTCGCTCTCGGCCTGATCGCAGTCACGGCTCTCGTTTTCCTGCGGGCCGGACGAGCGCGCGCTTTCGCGATCGGCCTGATCGCCGGCAACCGCAACATCGGCCTGATGCTGGCCGCGTCCGGCTTTGCGGTGCCCGATGTTGCGTGGCTCTATTTCGCGCTGGCGCAATTTCCCATCTATCTCTTGCCCCATCTGCTGAAACCGCTGGTGCGCCGCCTGTCCGCCAATCATTAACAAGCTGGTGCAAGAGATCTGTAACGGCGTTGCCCGGTCGCTCGCCTCGTGTTACCCGAACCCCTGTGGAGGCCATGAATGCCCCGTCCGCTCGTACTCGCGCCCTCGATTTTATCGGCCGATTTTGCCAAGCTCGGCGATGAAATACGCGCAGTCGAGGCCGCCGGTGCGGACTGGATCCATGTCGACGTGATGGACGGGCACTTCGTCCCCAATATCACGATCGGCCCCGCAGTGGTCCAGGCAATCAGGCCGCTCACCAGGAAGACCATCGACGTCCATCTGATGATCGCGCCGTGCGATCCGTATCTTGAGGCCTTTGCCAGGGCCGGGTCCGACATCATTACGGTTCACGTTGAGGCGGGCCCGCATGTGCACCGCTCGCTGCAGGCGATCCGCGCCCTCGGCAAAAAGGCCGGCGTCACGATGAACCCGGCCACGCCGGTCTCGAGCATCGAACACGTCATCGACATGGTCGATCTCATTCTCATTATGTCGGTCAATCCTGGCTTCGGCGGCCAGGCCTTCATTCCGGCTGCGCTCGACAAGTTGCGTGAGGTACGCACGCTGGTCGGTGCGCGACCCATCGACATCGAAATCGACGGCGGCATCACGCCCGAGAACACCGCCCGGGTCGTGCAGGCGGGCGCCAACGTGCTGGTCGCCGGATCGGCCGTGTTCAAGGGCGGCAACTACAAGGCCAACATCGCCGCAATCCGCAATGCGGCGGCACTGGCGCGCGGGGAAGCGGCGTGACCATAGCGCGCTACTCCCGCCCCGAAATGACGGCAATCTGGTCCCCGGAAACAAAATTCCGCATCTGGTTCGAGATCGAGGCCCACGCGGCCGACGCCATGGCCGAGATCGGCGTCATTCCAAAAGACGCCGCGAAGAAGATTTGGGAAAAGGGTAAAGCGGCAAAATTCGACGTCGCCCGCATCGATGCGATCGAGGCCGAGGTCAAACATGACGTCATTGCATTCCTGACCCATCTCTCCGAAATCGTGGGTCCGGAGGCGCGTTATGTTCATTCCGGCATGACCTCGTCGGACGTGCTCGACACGTGCCTCAACGTACAGCTCGTACGCGCCGCGGACATCCTGATTGCAGACGTCGATGCCCTGCTCGCTGCGCTCAAGCGTCGCGCCCTCGAACACAAGCTGACGCCGACGGTCGGACGGTCGCATGGCATCCACGCCGAGCCGACCACCTTTGGTCTCAAGCTCGCCTATGCTTATGCGGAATTTGCGCGCGCAAAGGAGCGACTCACCGCTGCTCGAAAGGAAGTCGCCACCTGCGCTATATCCGGCGCGGTTGGCACGTTTGCGCAGGTCGACCCGCGCGTCGAAGCGCACGTGGCCAAGACAATGGGCTTGAGTGTCGAACCGGTGTCGACGCAGATCATCCCGCGTGATCGTCACGCCATGTATTTTGCAACGCTCGGCGTTGTTGCGTCTTCCATTGAACGGCTCGCCACCGAAATCCGCCATCTCCAGCGGACAGAAGTGCTGGAGGCGGAAGAATTCTTCACCGAGAAGCAAAAGGGCTCCTCGGCGATGCCGCACAAACGCAATCCGGTGCTGTCGGAAAACGTCACCGGCCTCGCCCGCATGGTGCGCGCCTATGCCCTCCCCGCCATGGAGGACGTCGCGCTTTGGCACGAACGCGACATTTCGCATTCTTCGGTGGAGCGCATGATCGGGCCTGACGCGACGGTCACCCTGGACTTCGCCCTGGCGCGGCTCACATCCATTATCGATAAGCTGGTGGTCTACCCGGCCGCCATGCAGAAGAATCTCGACAAGCTCGGCGGGCTGATCCATTCGCAGCGCGTACTGATTGCGCTCACGCAGAAAGGCGTCGCGCGCGAGGATGCCTATCGTCTCGTGCAACGCAACGCCATGAAGGTCTGGGGCGGCGAAAGCGATTTCCTGACACTGCTCAAGGCGGATAAGGACGTTCGCGCAAAGCTTTCGGACAAGGAGCTCGAGGCTAACTTCAACCTCGACCATCACTTTAAGTACGTCGACACCATCTTCAGGCGGGTGTTCGGAACGGCCTGAATTTGCCCACACCGCATGGCGCAAGCTCCGACCATTCTTGTCTTCGATTCCGGTCTCGGCGGCCTGACGGTATTCCGTGAGGTGAAGGCGGTCCGGCCGGACGCACGCTTTGTCTATTTGGCGGACGACGCGGGCTTCCCCTACGGCAACCTCGCGGAATCCGTGCTGATTGCGCGCACCATCGACGTGCTCGGCAACGCCATCGCAGAACACACGCCCGATATCGTCGTGGTCGCATGCAACACAGCCTCAACGCTGGCGCTCGCCGAACTGCGTGCACGTTTTGCAGTGTCCTTTGTCGGCACCGTGCCGGCCATCAAGCCGGCCTGCGCGCAGTCGAAGAGCCGGCGCGTCGCCGTGCTGGGCACGCAGGCGACCGTCGATCGAGAGTACACCCGCGCATTGATTCGCGAATTTGCCACGGGCTGCGATGTGCATCTCGTTGGCTCGTCGCACCTCGCCGGCTTTGCGGAAGCAGAGCTCGCCGGCGAGCCGGCCGCCGACACCGCGATCAGGCAGGAGATGGCCGGCTGCTTTGTGGAAAGAGATGGCCGCCGCACCGACACGATCGTGCTTGCCTGCACGCATTACCCGCTGCTGCTAGATCGCTTCCGTGCTGGCGCGCCGTGGCCTGTGACCTGGCTCGACCCGGCGCCGGCGATCGCACGACGCGTCGCGGATCTGATGCGCGATCGCAACGCCGGTGAGCCACCTCCTCCGCCGCAGATCGTCTTCACTACGGGACGCAACACCTCGCCGCAACTTGACGCGGCGCTTGCAAATTTCGGATTTTAGCCGAACAGGTGCGGCCACACTTCGAGCGTGCCGCGCCAGATCATATCGCCTGCGACGTAAAGAACGATCGCCAGACCGATATAGGCGATCCACCGGTAGCGGTTGAGCAGCCGCGCGACGAAATTAGCGGCGAGGCCCATGAGCACGATCGAGAGGCCCAGTCCGAACACCAGGGCAGCGGGATGGTCGCGCGCGGCGCCCGCCACCGCCAGCACGTTGTCGAGCGACATAGAGATATCGGCCAGCACGATCTGCCAGGCGGCCTGCGCAAATGTTTTGCGCGGGGCTTGCGCGTCCTTCCCGGTCGCTGAATCACCGGCGCCGTGGGCACGCTGCTCCCGCAATTCGCGCCACATCTTCCAGCACACCCACAGAAGCAGGATACCGCCCGCAAGCAGCAAGCCGACGATTTCGAGGAGTTCGATTGCAACGGCGGCGAATGCCAGACGCAGCACGGTCGCCGCGATGATACCGACGAGAATGACGCGCGAGCGGCGTTCGGGCGGAAGACCGGCGGCGGCAAGTCCGATAACGACGGCATTGTCGCCGGCCAGCACCAGGTCGATCATGATGACCTGAATCAGTGCCGCTATAGCGTCAGGCGTGAAGGCGAACAGGCTGTCCATGGGGCCCTTCCGTGGTCCATCAGTCCGACATCGCAGCCGCGAGGCTGCCAGAGGGGCCCGGCCTGATTGCCCCAACATGGCCATCGGACCCCCCGCCGGCAAGCAAATCCGACCGCGGCGTAATAGCCCATTGGCCGTTGGGCCAGTTTGACAGGCCGGTGCTATCCCCCTAAAACCCGCGCGCCCGGCGGATTTCAAGGTCTGCCGGGCGTTTCGCGACCCGTGGCAAGGCCTTGCGCTTACGAGGCTATGCCTGTCGGTTCCGG